>DATHRM010000193.1:0-2362 GCA_035465295.1 Woeseiaceae bacterium
GTACAACTCAGGATGCGTCCCAGGAGGCTGGCATGCAACCATCGGATCGGATGCGCTCAAGCGGACACCTGTGGGTCCTCACAGTCGCCGCACTCGGAATGAACGCGATTGCGGGCGTGGCCGCCGCTCAGTGGCTGCCAAAGAAAGCACCGCCAGCCGAGCCCGCAAGCACCACGCCGTCCTGGGTTGAGTTCATACCGCTGCCCATCCAGCCCGCGGGCCTTCCGCCTGAGGACGCCCCGGGACTTTGCGAGGACAAGCCAGGCGGGCTGGCCTGGATCGATCGGGTACAGGCGGGGCTGTACAGAACGATGTGTCTGTCGGCCGCCCGCTTGGACGGCTTCTTCGGCAACGCTCGCTTCGACGACGAATATGAGGCCACGCACGGCAATCTCGCAGTGGGTGCGCGTTGGGACGAGCGCGACCACTGGGATCCCAGCGTGCGGTTCCGCCTGCACGTACAACTGCCGAAATTGAGCGAGCGATTCAATGCATTCATCGGACGGGTCGACCCCGACGAATACGTGACCGAGCTGCGTGACGACTTCGACACGCTGCCCCGGCAGTTTGCACAGGAAGGCGACGACGCAGTGCTGTTCGGACTCGGGTATCGTCAGCCCGGTCGGATTGGTGGGCACTTCGATGCCGACATCGGCTCCAAGCTCCGCTGGCCCCTCGAACCCTACCTGAAGGGTAGTTACCGCCTGGGCGTGCCGTTCGGCGACCGAAATCTGCTTCGCCTGGACGAAACGATCTTCTGGCGAGAGGATGAGGGGTTCGGAGCGACGACGCGATTCGACCTGGAGCGCTTGCTCGCCGAGGACTATCTCGTGCGCTGGACCGGCTCGGGTAAGTTCACTGAGAAAACCGAGGGCGTACAATGGTCCTCGAGGCTCACGCTCTATCAGAACCTCGGCGACGGGCGCGCTCTCGCGTATGAGGCCGGGATCTCCGGCGAGACCGATCGAGAAGTCGCCGTTGTCGACTATGGGCTGCGGGTCATCTATCGGCGCCGCATTCACCTCGAGTGGCTGTTTCTCGAGCTGCGATCGAGCATCACATGGCCGCGCGAAACCCTGGTCGAGCGCCGCGAACCCAATTGGGGCGCGGGCATTGCACTTGAGATGCTGTTCGGCGAACGCACGAATAGATGAACAGCGCGCGCGTGACGACCTGGAAACGCCTGCGCTGTCACGAATCTCGCATTGGGCATGACAGAGGATTGTCGTCCAGCTACGCGAAGCAGGTTGCGATTCCGGGGAAAACGGCCTGGCCCACTCTATTATTATCAGGAGCTGCAGAACCGTAAGCCCCCGCCAAAAACAAGGAGCGCAAATCATGGCCCTTTACCGAAACCCCCGCCAGCGTCATCCACTCGCCAGTCTGTGGCACGCGTTCCTCACCGGCCTGGTCGCCATAATCCCGCTGGCGGTCACCGCGTATGTGGTGTACTGGCTGTTTACCACCGCCGATTCCCTGTTCAGTGGAATTGGACACGCACTCTTGCCACCAGGCTGGTACTTCCCTGGACTGGGTCTTATCGTCGGTGTCCTGGCGATGCTGGCGCTGGGTGCCGTACTCAACGCCTGGGACTTCGGCCGTCTGATGCTCGCGTTCGGAACCAGGCTCCTGGAGCGGATACCGCTCATCAAGAGCGTGTACAGCGGTGTCCGCGACCTGATGCTGTTCGTTTCCCGCACACCGGAAGACGATCGCCGGCATGTCGTTCTTGTCACGCTCCCGGGGGACATCCGCCTGATTGGCTTCATCACCGACACGGCACCAGCGCAGCGGATACCAGAACTGGCCCTCGATGGCGAAAAGGTGCATGCGGTGTACCTGCCCATGAGCTACCAGATCGGAGGTTACGCGCTGTATCTTCCGGAGCGCCGCCTCCAGCGACTGGAGATGTCGGTTGAGGAAGGCATGCGCATGGTGTTGACCGCCGGCATGAATCGGCCACAAACGGGCAAGCTGCCCACGCAAAGCACCTGAGAAGCACAGCCAGTCGAGCCCGCAAGCGTCACGCCGTCGTGGGGTGAGCGCATCAGGAGGCGGATTGGCTAACGTTTTGATTTGAGTGGTGGCCAGGGGCGCAGCGAACCACCGACACGCGGATTTTCAGAATTCTAAGTGGTTGATTCGATTCATATTTATCAACCAGTTACCGGGGCGTCCGTTGCTCAATTTGCACCACAATGCACAACGATGCATAGCCGATTCACGCAAAATTCACGCAGTGAATCAGGTGGTCGTACGCACCATACGCTGCACAAGCGCCCGAAAGTCAGATAGCAACGGATTCTCCGGCCAACCTTTTTCAAATTTTTCAGCAAGATTTCTATAGTACCAGACTGTCCCA
>DATHRM010000194.1:0-3904 GCA_035465295.1 Woeseiaceae bacterium
GTTGTTCATGACCAATATCGGCACGACTCGCTCATCGGTGGCCTACCTCATCGAAGTCCTGGTGAAGATCGCGCGTGAGCTCGACGCGCAAAACGAGGACGCGAGCGCGATGGAACAGAAAGCGTTTGCCGCCAGAGTGCACTCGCTGACGGAGGAACTGCCCTCGCTGCCCGATTTCTCGCGCTTCCATGACGTGTTTCGTCCGCAGGGAGACCGGACGACGGCGGGAGATATCCGCGCCGCGTACTTCTATTCGTACGACGAGGGCCGGTGCGAATATTTCCGCCTGAACGACAGCGCCATCGATGAAGCAATGGCCGCGGGTCGCGATGTCGTGTCGTCTGGGTTTATAATCCCCTATCCGCCGGGGTTTCCGATACTTGTCCCAGGACAGGTCATCTCATCGGACATTCTCGATTTCATGCGCAAGCTCGACGTCAAGGAAATCCACGGCTACCGCGCAGAACTGGGCCTACGTGTGTTCACCGACGAGGCAATCGCGGCATTCGCAGATACCCGAACCAGCCGGAAGGAGGCAAGCAATGGCTAAACGGAAGCAGAAGCTCAAGAACATTTCCGAGATTCGCCGTTATTTCCATCGAAACGAGACTCCCATCTATTTCGTCAGCGCAACCAACTTCAACCTGCTGGGACTGGACGAGTGGGTACGTCATTTCAAGTACATCAGCTACATCGACTGTTTCGAGGGCCAGCACCCCAATGTATTCGTGCCTTCGGAACAGCCACATCCCGAGTTCGAGTCGATCGAGGACATCAATAATTACCTGCTCAGGCACAGCGAAGTCGCAGAGCTGGTGAAAAAGCGCGGCGGCGATCCGAAATTCGTGTTCCTCATGTTCGACGAAGAGACCGAGAAACTGGTCGAGGAACTTGGTGGCGAGACGTGGTTTCCGAAAGCCTCCCTCAGGAACAGTGTCGATAACAAGATCGAAACGGTGCGGATCGGCAACAAGGCCGGCGTGCCGAGCGTGCCGAACGTCCTCACGGAAATCGGCAGCTACGAGGACCTGGCGGCAGCGGCTGCGAAGGCCGGCCTGGGCAAGGACCTGGTGCTCCAGTCGGCGTTCGGCGATTCGGGCCACACGACGTTTTTCATCAACAACAAGAAGGACTTCGAGCGTCACAAGGACGAGATCGTCGGCCAGGGCGAGATCAAGGTGATGAAACGCATCAACTGCCGCGGGTCCGCCATCGAGGCCTGTGCGACAAAGAAAGGGACGATCGTCGGGCCGCTGATGACCGAGCTGGTCGGCTTTCCCGAGCTCACGCCGTACCGCGGCGGCTGGTGCGGCAACGAGATTTTTGCCGACGCGTTTTCGCGCAAAGTCAGGAACCAGGCGAGGGAGTACACCGCACGCTTTGGCGAGCAACTCGTCAAGGAAGGCTATCGCGGCTACTTCGAGCTGGATTTCCTGATCGACCAGAAGACGAAGGACATCTACCTGGGCGAGTTGAATCCCCGCATCACCGGCGCCAGCTCCATGACCAATCATGCCGCTTTCGCGCATGCGGATGCGCCGCTGTTCCTGTTTCACCTGCTCGAATTCTCGAACGTGCCGTTCGAACTCGATATCGAGGAGCTGAATGCCCGCTGGTCGGAGCCCGAGAACATCGACAGCTGGTCACAGCTCGTCATCAAGCATACGGAGGACAGCATAGACCAGTTGGCCGAGGCCCCGGAAAGCGGGATCTGGAGAATGCGCGAGGATGGTTCGATAGACTTCGATCGCTTCGACTATCATCGCCGGGCGGTCGAGACCGAGAACGAGGCGTTCTTTTTGCGCATCCTGGGGCCCGGGGATTATCGCTACGAAGGCGCGGATCTCGGCATACTGGTAACTCGAGGTCGCCTGATGGACAACCGGTTCCGGCTGACCAGCAGGGCGAAGAAGTGGATCGCAGGCATTCGCTCACACTATTCCGCGACTCCGCTGTCGGCCGCTGAAGCACCGACGTTGGCCGAGCCGGCATTCAAGATCCTCTGACATGGATTCGCTTCCGGCCCGGCCGGTCGAGACGGAGTCACCGGGTTGCGAATAACATTTTCGGCCGTTCGGGAAAGCCACCCGGGTGAACGATGGGCCGAGCGGTTCCGCCAGTACTGGCCGGCCTACCGCCGGTGGTGGCTGGCGGAAGGCGACGCGGCCCGGCCCACCTTCGAGGAGTGCCGGGCAGCCCTCGAAACGCACATGCCGGAACTCGTGCCGATACACGAACGGCTCACGGCCCTGGCAGGCGGCGGCGATCATGCAGGCCGATTTCTCTCGATGTACTGCCCGCCGCCCTACATTACAGGGTGCTCACAGGCCGTGTGGCGCGGTGCCGAGCCGATGCTGGTACGAAACTACGACTACGACCCGCAGGCCTTCGATGCCCTGATGCTGCACTCGGAGTGGCTCGGTCGCACGACAATCTGCATGACGGACTGCATGGTCGGCCTCCTCGACGACATGAACGAAGACGGGCTGGCGATTTCACTGACCTTCGGCGGTCGCACGCTCGTCGGCCGGGGTTTCGGCATACCCATCGTGCTTCGCTACGTTCTCGAAACCTGTACCGACGTCGAACAGGCGGTCGCAGCACTGACGCGCATCCCGTGTCACATGGCGTACAACGTGACGGTACTGGACGGGCAAGGGCGCTTCCGTTCCGTCTTTATCAAGCCCGATCGGCCCGCGGTTGTCACCGATTCGGCGGCGGCGACCAACCACCAGCCGGACCCGGAGCCGACGGAACACCATTGGGGAGCGACCTCGATCGAGCGGGAAACCTACCTGTTGCAGGAACTGACGCGGCGCCCGATCTCGGCCGACGAGTTCGTCTCCGCATTCAGGTGGCCCCCCTTGTATTCCTTCGAGTTCGAACAGGGTCACGGCACGCTGTATACGGCGGCCTACCGCCCGGCTGCCGGCACCGTGGAGCTGCGGTGGCCGGGACAGTCCTGGGCGCAGTCCATCGATCGTTTCGAGGAAGGGTCACGCAGCATCGAGTACAGGTACTGAAGCAGCGCCATGCACATTGATCCGATACTCCCGGCCATGGTCGGTGCATTGCTCGCGATCCTGCTGATCGGCTTTGCATTGCGGGCGCTCGGACAACCGCAGATCGTCGGATATCTCATCGCGGGTCTCGTCATCGGCCCGCACGGTCTCGCTATCCTCGATGACCCCGCGCTGATCGGGCGACTCGGCGAAATGGGCCTCATCGTGCTCCTGTTCTTCATCGGCATGGAAGCGTCGCCGGGTGCACTGCTCAGCCGCTGGCGGCTCGCGATCTTCGGCGTGACCCTGCAGATTGCCGCAACCGTCGCGCTGGTCTGGGTCATCGGCTTGTTCTACGACTGGTCGTTGACCTGGGTGCTGCTGTTCGGCTTCGTGGTCAGCCTGTCGAGTACCGCGGTCGTCCTCAAGCTCCTGAAAGACTGGGACGAACTGGATACCCAGACCGGGCAGAACGTCCTGGTGGTACTGCTCGCGCAGGACCTGGCGCTGATCCCGATGATCATCGTGCTGAACGTGATGAGCGGCGACCAGGTTTCATCATCGGAGCTCATCGCCCAGTTCGTCGGGGCGGTCGTGTTGATCGGTGTCGCGACCTGGGTCTTCACCAGCGATCACGTCAAGCTGCCATTCGCCAGGAAACTCAGTGAGGATCACGAACTGCAGGTTTTCGCGGCGCTGATGTTGTCTTTCGGCCTGGCGCTGATCTCGGGGGCGCTCGGCCTGTCGACTGCGCTCGGGGCGTTCGTTGCCGGCCTGGTCGTAAGCTCTGCCCGCGAAACGGAGTGGGTGAAGCAAAGCCTGGAGCCGTTCCGCGTGGTGTTCGTCGCGGTGTTCTTCGTCTCGATCGGCATGCTGATCGATCCCGGCTTCGTGCGCGACAA
>DATHRM010000195.1:0-6300 GCA_035465295.1 Woeseiaceae bacterium
CTGCAGGCGCTCATCCGGCCGCACTTCCTGTTCAACAGCATGAATACGATCGCCTCGCTGACGCGCACGGATCCGCGGCAGGCCGAAGAAGCGGTCGAGGACCTGTCGGACCTGCTGCGCGCCAATCTCAACACCGCTAAGAACCGCACGTCGCTGAAACAGGAGCTCGAAACCGCCGCCATCTACCAGCGTATCGAGAAACTTCGCCTCGGCGACCGGCTGCGCGTGAAATGGGACGTCGGCGACCTGCCGATGCGCGCCCTCATCCCGAGCCTGACGATCCAGCCGCTGCTCGAAAACGCCATTTACCACGGCATCGAGCTGTTGCCCGACGGGGGCGAGGTAACCGTCACCGGCCGGCGCGAAGACAAGGACCTGGTCATCGCCATGTCGAACCCCGTCGCGAGCGGCACGGAGCGTTCGAAACACGGTAACAAGATGGCGATGAGCAACATCCGCCAGCGGTTCGAACTCGCCTACGGCAGTCGCGCGGCCGTGGACGTCGCCGACGAGAAAGACCGCTTTACGGTTACCCTGCGGTTTCCCCTCGAGAAGGCCGAGGTGTAACGCGCCCATGAAGATCCTGATCGTTGACGACGAGAAGCCGGCGCGCGACCGCCTGCGCCAGCTGATCGACGACCTGGACGAGTACGACGTGATCGCCGAGGCCGCGAACGGCGAGGAAGCCGTCAGGCTCGCGGCCGAGACGAAGCCGGACATCGTATTGCTGGACATCCGCATGCCGGGTCTCGACGGCATCCAGGCCGCGCAGCACCTGAACAGGCTCGATCCACCGCCGGCCATCGTCTTCGCAACCGCCTACGACGAGTACGCGATCGACGCGTTCGAGGCGCGCGCGATCGGCTACGTGCTCAAGCCGGTGCGCCGCGAACGCCTCGCAAGCGCGCTCGAACAGGCGGCCAGGCTCGCGGCCAGTACGCTCGCCGAGGTCGCGGCGGCGTCGCACATGGAACCGCGCCGCCAACACCTGTGTTCGATGTCGCACGGCCAGCTGAAGCTGATCCCGCTCGCCGACGTGCACTATTTCCAGGCCGACCAGAAATACGTCTGCGTGCACCATGCCGGCGGCCGGGATCTCATCGACGATTCACTGAAGTCGCTGGAAGAAGAGTTCGCCGACACCTTCGTGCGCATCCACCGCAGCGCCGTCGTCGCGGTGGCGAGCGTCGAGCGGCTCGAGAGGACCCCGGACGGCAAGCACCGCGTCATCCTGCGCGACGGCTCGCAACAGCCCGAAAACGAGTTGATAATCAGCCGTCGGCACCTCGCGGACGTGCGCCGCCGCCTGAAAGGAGGTTGAAGACCCTTGTTAATCCGAATCGCCACACGCAAAAGCGCCCTGGCTCTCTGGCAAGCCGAACACGTAGCGGACAGGTTGCGGCAGCTCGACGAAGTCGAGGCCGTGGAACTCGTACCGCTGTCCACGCGTGGCGACGAAATCCTCGACCGCAGCCTGCAGAAGATCGGCGGCAAGGGCCTGTTCATCAAGGAACTCGAGATCGCGATGCAGGAGGGCAGCGCCGACATCGCCGTGCACTCGATGAAGGACGTGCCGGCGGAAATGCCGGAGGGGTTCTGCGTCGCAGCGGTGCTGGATCGCGCCAATCACGCAGACGCGTTCGTCTCCGTTAATTACCGTTCGCTCGACGAGCTTCCCGACGCGGCGCGGGTCGGCAGCTCCAGCCTCAGGCGCCAGGCGCAGCTCAGGATGATGCGCCCGGATCTCGTTATCGAGCCGCTGCGCGGGAACGTCAACACGCGGCTGGCGAAGCTCGAAGCGGGCGAATACGACGCCATCATCCTCGCCGCCGCGGGTCTCGAGCGTCTCGGCCTGCAGCAGCATATCCGCCAGCAGTTCGCGACCGCGCAGATGCTGCCCGCGGCAGCCCAGGGGGTAATCGGTATCGAATGTCTCGCAGAGCGCACCGCCCTTCGCGCCGTGCTGGAGAAGCTCGAGCACGCCGAAACCGCGAAAACGACCGCGGCTGAGCGTGCGGTCGCGCTGACGCTGCAGGCGAATTGCCAGTCGCCCGTCGCCACGTATGCGACCATCGCCGGCGACCGGCTGCGCCTGACGGCGCTCGTCGCGCTGCCGGACGGCAGCCGCTCGCTCACGGACTCGCTCGAAGGCCCGGCCGCCGACGCGCAGCAGATCGGCACCGAGCTGGCCGCATCTTTGCTGGACCAAGGGGCCGGCGAACTCCTCGAGCTGGCGGCCGCGGCGGATGGCTGACGCCCCCCTCGCGGACGTCAGCGTGCTCGTTACCCGCCCCGCCGGGCAAGCCGGGGAACTCGTTGCCGCCATCGAGGCCGCGGGAGGCCGCAGCATCCTCTTTCCCGTGATCGAGATCGTGCCCCGCAGCCCGCAGGACATCGACGCCGATGTTGCCGGCCTGGGGGACCCGGATATCGTCATATTCATCAGCCGCAACGCCGTCGAGCACGGCCTCGCCTGGTCCGGGGACGCCGCCATCGCCGCCGTCGGGCCGGCAACGGCGGCTGCAATCGAGGCGGCTGCGCGCGTCGTCGACATACGCCCGGCAGGCGGATTCGACAGCGAAAGCCTGCTCGCGGAGCCGGCACTCGGCGACGTGCGCGGCAAGACGATCCGCATCATTCGTGGCAACGGCGGGCGCGAGTTGCTGGCGGCCACGCTGCGGGAGCGGGGGGCACGCGTCGACTACCTGGAGGTCTATGCGCGCCGCACGCCCGGCTACACGGAAAGGGAAATCGCGGACGTCGCGCGACAGCTCGAGACGGGGGAAATCCGCGCCGTTGTCGTCATGAGCGTGGAGTCGTTCGCCAATCTGCTCGCGTTGCTGCCCGAATCCGGCCGCCGCGCATTAGCAGAAACGCGACTGGTTACGCCTGCACCTCGTGTGATAAAAGAGGTTACAGACCGCTTGCCCGGTTGTCCGGTGACGCTTGCGGACGGACCGGGCGCAGACGAGATCGTGCGCGCAATCGCGGCACTCGCGCCTCACAGTCCCGGAAAGAACTCATGAGCGAAGAAACGAAAGACAGGGAAACGGCGGAAGCCGTGACCGGGGAGTCCGTATCGGCCGAGACCGGCGACGAAGAGGCGCAGGCCGAAAGCCCGCCCGCCGGGGAACAGGAGAAAGCGCCGCCGCAGCCCGCCGCGAAAACCGGCCGCGCCACGTCGCCCGTCGCCTGGCTGGCGTTGTTCCTCGCCTTGCTGACGCTCGCGGCGGTCGGTTACATGATCGTCGAGGATCGCCGCACCCGCGCGGTCGAGGAGGCGAGCAGCGACACCCTCGAGCGCCTTGCCGGCCGCATCGACGAAGCGCAGGCATCCCTGTCCGACCTGGACGAAGACCTGGAAGACCTGGTGTCGAGCGACGCGGCCCTCGAGTCGCGAATCGAGGACCTGCAGGAGGAGCTTGCGAGCCGCGCCGATATCCTGGAATCGCTTCCCGGGCGCATGTCGAACCTGGAGAATTCCGTCGCCGCCCTGCAGGGGGCGTCCGCCGGTGCGCGCGACACCTGGCTGCTCGCGGAAGCCGAGTACTACATGCAGCTCGCCAATGCGCAGCTGCAGCTCGGCAATAATCCGCGGCTCGCGATGCTCGCGCTCGAAATGGCCGACGAGCGCGTCGTGCAGCTCGCGGACCCCGGGCTCACCGACGTGAGGCGCGCGCTCGCGGAGGAGCTGGCTGCACTCGAGGCCATGGAGAAGCCCGACCTCGAAGGCACGACGCTGACGCTCGCGAGCCTCGCCCGGGTCGTCGAAACGCTGCCGTTGCGGACGCCGGGAAGCGAGTCCGGCGAGTCCGGCGCGGCAGAGGGCGAACAGGGCGCCGCCGCCCGCGCCTGGGACTCGGTCAAGGACGCCATGTCGGGCCTCGTCAAGGTAACGCCGCCGGACGAGGAGACACGGGCCCTGCTCACGCCCGATGCTGCACAGCTCATCCGCAGCAACCTGGCACTCCAGCTGCAGGCCGCCAGGCTCGCCCTGCTACGCGGCGAACAGGCAATTTTCGAGCAGAGCCTCGAGGATGCCGACGCCCTGCTCTCGCAGTATTTCGACGGCGACAGTGCCCAGGTCAGGAGTGCGCAGGCCACGATCGCCGAAATACGCGAAAGCATGGTCAAGGTCGCCGCGCCCGATATTTCCGAGTCGCTGCGGCTGATTCGCCAGTTCCGGGTGCTGTCCGAGAACGACCAATGAAGTACAGCATCATCGTCGTCGTTGCGACGCTCTTTTTCGCATTTGCGGCGCATTTCCTGCTGCAGGACCCGGGCTACGTCGCGATCAACTTCCGCGGCTACCTCGTGGAGATGTCCGTACCGGTACTGCTCGGTATCGCCATCACGCTCGTCGTCGCCGTCTGGGCGATACGCAAGATCGTCATTGCGCCGCGCCTGATCGGCGAGGCCGCCGGGCGGTACCGCGCCGGCCGCGCCGGGCAGAAGCTGACACGCGGCATGATCGAGGTCGCCGAAGGCAATTTCGCGCGCGGCGAGAAGCTTCTGGCGCGGGCCGCGAGCACCAGTGACGCGCCGCTGTTCAACTACCTGCAGGCCGCACGCGCCGCGCACCTGCAGGGTAACGACAAGCGCCGGGACGAATGGCTGAAGCTGGCCTACGAGCACACACCGTCGGCCGCGAACGCGGTGTTGCTGACGCAGGCGGAGCTGCAGCTCGATCGCAAGCAGTACGAACAGGCGCTGGCCACGCTGCGGCGCATCGACGAGAACTCCCGCGATCACAACTACGCGCTCGGCCTGCTCGGCAAGCTCTACTACCGGCTGAAAGACTGGGACAACCTGGACAAGCTGCTGCCGCGCCTGAAGGCGCAGGGCCGCATCACGGACGACACCATTCGTAAATGGACGATCCGGGTGCACAATGTGCACCTCGAGCGCGCCGAGGACGGCGACGCGGTCCAGGCGGCCTGGAAAAACGTGCCGCGAAAACTGCGCTCGAACCCGGAACTGCTCGAAGCCTATTTCTCGGCGCTGATACGGACCGGCAGGCACGAACAGGCCGAGAAGGAACTGGCGGCGGCGCTCAAGAAAAAATGGCGCGGGCCGCTCGTGCGCCTGTTCGGGCTGGTCGAAGGCCCGGATGCGTCGAAGCAGCTCAAGCGTGCCGAGGAGTGGCTCGCGGACCACCCGGAAGACCCCGACCTGTTGCTCGCCGCCGCACGGCTCTGCCTGCGCAACGAGCTGTGGGGCAAGGCACGTAGCTATCTCGAGACGGTTATCGGCCTGCGGCCGACGCCCGAGGCTTACCAGGAGTACGGCCAGCTGCTCAACCGCCTCGGTGAAGGCGATGCCGCGGCCGACGCATTCCGCGAGGGCCTCGGGCTCGTGGCCGAACCCCCGAAGACCGCCATCCCGCATCTCAAGACGGATCGAATGTGATCACGCTGTTCGTCGGCGCCGGTTACACGGGATCACGTGTACTCGAGCGCTTGCCGGACGCCATCGCACTCGGCCGTTCGCGCTCCGGGGCCGGGCGACTGGACCTCGACCGCGACGATCAACTCGGGATCGAGCTGCCGGAGCGATACGCGGTGGTCTATTCCGTGCCGCCCGCATCCGACCAGCCGGGCGACCCGAGGCTGCATCGTTTCCTCACGCTGCTGCCGCACCCGCCGGCGCGGATCGTCTACCTCAGCACGACAGGCGTTTACGGTAATCGCGACGGGGCGCGCGTGGACGAAACATGCGAGCCGCGCCCGGAATCCGCGCGCGCGGAGCGCCGGCTCGCCGCCGAGCGGCTGCTGGCGGAGTGGTGCACCGGGCGGGACACGGTAGCCGTGGTCCTGCGCATCCCGGGCATCTACGGCCCGGGGCGCCTCGGTACGGAAGGCATCCGTTCAGGGATGCCGGTGCTCGACGAAAAGGATGCAAATCCCGGCAACCGTATCCAGGTGGACGATCTCGCGGCGTGCTGCATCGCCGCCCTGTCGCCCGATGTGCCCGACGGCATCTATAACGTCGGCGACGGCGACCACCGCAGCGGCAGCTGGTTTACCGGCGAGGTCGCCCGCCAGGCCGGCCTGCCGGCGCCTCCGGCGATCAGTTTTGCAGAAGCACAGACGACGTTCTCGCCGATGCGGCTCTCGTTTCTCAGGGAATCGCGGATCGTCGACACGACGAAGATGCGCGAAGTGCTGGGCGTAACTCCGAAATACGCTGACGCCGCCGACGGCATCGCGGCGAGCTTGAAAGAAGAGACCGGGTCGGGCTAGAGCCGGCTTCAGGGTATTACTCCGCGAGGCCTAAAGCGCGCGCAGCGCGCAGCCCGTG
>DATHRM010000196.1:0-1785 GCA_035465295.1 Woeseiaceae bacterium
CCCTGCGCCACCTGCCTCGGCCCCATCATCGCAACTCTCCCGTGCCCCAAGGGAAGTGAATCAGCCGAAGGCGCGCTACTCAAGCGGAGTTTTTCAACACAATCAGCCCAAAGCAGTCTTAGCTGATTGGACCGGAAAAATCTGATGACGTGGTCTGTAGCACGTCTCGCTCCGCTGGCCTGCCCAATACAAAATACTCGAAACGGAATGCTTCCAAAACGGTCGATCTCATTTTCTCTGATACCATCTTGCGAAGTCTTTGACTCCTTTTGGGATTCCCATTGCCACGGTTTTCTGACTCCCTGTCCAAGATCAGGCGGGAGGCGGATATGGGACGGGCTTTGTCGCTTCGGGATGACTTTGGTGGCGCGGCCTTGCGGCGATTGGCGCGGGCGAGCCGGGATGCGGATCAGACGCGTCGGCTTCTGGCGCTAGCTGTCATCTACGACGGCGGCAGCCGCGGGGATGCGGCCATGACCGGTGGAGTCGGGCGTCAGATCATCCGCGTTTGGGTCGAGAGGTTCAACGCTGAAGGCCCTGACGGGCTCGTCACCCGCAAGGCTCCTGGCGCTCCATCCAGGCTTGACGACGCGCAGCGTGGCGAACTCGTGCGCATTGTCGAGCGGGGGCCGGACCCAGCGGTGGACGGGGTTGTGCGCTGGCGCCTGCTGGATTTGGCGGCGTGGATCCGGGACAGCTTCGGTATCTCGATCAGTGAGGCGACGCTCAGCCGGGAACTCAGGGCGCTTGGTTTCTCGAGATTGTCGGCCCGGCCGCGGCATCATGATCAGGACCCGGACGCGATGGACGCTTTTAAAAAGACTTCCCAGCGCGCCTGGAAGCGATCCGGGCAACCCTTCCGCCCGGAACCGAAATAGAGCTGTGGTTTCAGGATGAAGCGCGGGTGGGGCAGAAAAACAAGATCACCCGCCGCTGGGCACGCCGGGGAACCCGGCCGTCCGCGCCGCACGATCAGCGCACCCAGTCGGCCTATATCTTCGGAGCAATCTGCCCGGCCAAGGGCAAAGGTGCAGGCCTCGTGATGCCCCGTTGCGACAGCGAGGCGATGACCGCACATCTCGCGGAAATCGGCGCGACGGTCGCGTTCGACGCCCATGCCGTCGTCTTGATGGACCGGGCAGGCTGGCACCTTTCCGGGGCGCTCGAAGTCCCCGACAATATCACCCTGATGCCGCTGCCGCCGCGCTCGCCCGAACTCAATCCGGTCGAAAACGTCTGGCAATACCTGCGCGACAACTGGCTCTCAAACCGCGTCTTTGAAAACTACGACGACATCCTCGACCATTGCTGCACGGCGTGGAAGTGCCTCATTGAACGGCCCCGGAAGATCACGACCATCGGATTGCACGAGTGGGCGCTTGGGTGCTGATCAATGCAAACTGGTATAATCCGCCGAAACGGAATGGACCGCCCCCAAGGGCGGCCCATGCGGTTCGCTGACGTAAGCTCAGCGGTTGACGAAGAAGCTGCGCACGACGCTCCGCTTCTCGCTTTCCGAGCCGCCACCGTGGATCGCAGCCAGAAGCGTGAGGATTTCCGCCTCGGTCAGCGTGCTGACATCGGCGTTGTACGGCGCATAGCGCTCGATATTGTCGAGGTTGACGCTGGCATCAACCATGGCGAAGGCGCCGGTGGCGACGGTTGCCGCAATGGCAGTCAAGGCGATGAGCTTTTTCATTTCGGTATCCTTTCAAGTTTCAGGGTCTGTGTTGCGGCGGTCGCAGCCGCCTCGGTGATCCAGATTTAGGAGCAACCCGCCCCAGA
>DATHRM010000197.1:0-2386 GCA_035465295.1 Woeseiaceae bacterium
GTCACGGTCTCCGTCTCGTCCCAGCCCGCACGGATGACGGCGTAATAGATATCCTGCGGCTCGCCGACAATGACGATGTTTAGCGGGTCGCCCGTGTTGCTGCCGTTCGAATCCACCACGCAGCAGGGCAGTTGCTCGAGGGCCGCAACAAACTCGCCCGCGTCGGTGAAATGGGTTACTTCGTCTTCCGAATAGATTGCGTGGAAGTCGACGTCGTAATGGTCGACGGCGAGTCCGGGAACGGGAATGAAGAACGTGAAGGCCCAGGTGCTCTCGAAGTTGAACAGGTCGACGTTGAATGCCTTGGTGCCTTCATCCGCGTTCGTAAATATGAAACCCGAGCGAACCTGGCCCGGGGCGATCCACAGGTTCACGCTGTTGCGGAAGAGTTGTTGTTCGGCCTCCTGGCGTCGCTTGCTGCTGCGGGTCAGCGAGGCGATCTCCAGTGGCGTGTGATAGTCCGCATCGACGCTCAGAGGCAGGAACCCGAGAGGCTCGTCGGTCATGTTTTCGATCTCGATCCAGACCGGCTGCACGCGCTTCTTGTACAGCGAGAGACCGAAGAGTTCGCGCGTCTCCTTAGCGTCCGGCACCGCCGCGGTGACGCGTACGCCGTCCTCCACCTGCGTGACGGCACGCTCGCGGAAAGGCACGGACTCGACCGGTTTGAAATCGAAGCCGGTTGCGCATCCGGCCAGCAGCGCGGTGAGCAGTGCCGTGACGAGGCATGCGGCCGGGGAGAAAATGCGCGACGCGTTCATGGCTGCATCCACCTCGGCGGTTTGTCCCAGTCCCTGACATCTACGTCGAGCATCGACACCGGCTCCGCCGATAGCCACATTACGGTGCGGTAACCGTCGGTGAAGTAAGGCGTGCTGATGAGCGCGTTCCAGAACGATGTCGCGGGCACGACCTCCCGGCCGGCCAGCCAGGCGCTCGCCTCCAGCGTCTGGCCATACAGGAACTTCTGTGCCGCGAAGTTGCGCGCGTTATCGACGTCAGCATCGAGGCGCGTGACCGTGCCGATCCAGCGGTAAAAGTGCCGGGCCTGGCCGACGTAGACGTCATCGTTGCCGAAAGTGAATGGCGCCTTCCAGAAACGCAGTTCGTAAAAGCTGTCGCCGCCGATGGCCGCATAGCGGAAAATGCCGTCCTGTTTCCGGCCGTAGAGATACTGCGGGGCGATTCCTTCGGCTTCCTCGACCGACGTCTCGCGCCAGCCGCTGCGCAGCAGGGCGCGCAGCAGTTCTTCACCCTCGCCGATGAGCACGACGTTGAGCGGTTCGCCGGTGTCCTCGCCCGGGCGGTCTGCGGCGCAGCACGGCAGCATCCTGATGGCCTCCCTGAGTGCCTCTTCGGCGAGCGCGGTGACTTCGTCTTCGGCGTACATCTCGCGCAAATTGAGGCGCGCGTAGTCGGGCTCGAATCCCGGGACGCGCAGCAGGAACGTGAAGTAGCGGGACTCGCCGGCACTGAACACGTCGACGTTGAAGCCCTTGGCGCCGGGGTCGGCGTGCGTGTAGACGAATCCCGAGCGTGTTTCGCCGGCCTCGATGTAACGCGGCATCGCGAGATTGCGGAAACGCTCGTTCATCGCATCACGCGCCTCGTCGGAATAACCGCTGCGGTTCATGTACGCCACCTCGAGCGGCGCAAAGTACTCGGGGTCCGTGCTGACGGGTGCGTATCGGGCCAGTGCGTCGCCCGCATTCTCGATCTGCAGCCAGACGGGCTGTATGCCCTGCTCGTAGAGATCGATGCCGAAGATGCGCGCGGTTTCCTCGCGGCCGGGAACCACGGCGGACACGCGGATCGCTCCGTCGGCCTGCCGCTCGGCGGCGGGAAGGAAGCGGTCGGTATCGACGGGTTCATACACGTAGGCTTTGCCGCCGCATGCAGCGAGCCCGGTGGCCAGCACCAGGACCGTGAACAACGGGTAGAGACGAGATGCGGTCATCTGCTTCTTGTGGCAGCGTTTGCCGCAAGTCTACCGTATTTCCGTCGGCAGCCTGATACGTGTAATCATCGATGCGCATGTATGGGACGAAGACAAGCGATATCCCGTCAGGACGCCACTACCGCGTCCTGCATGACGGATCGCCGATGGCGTTCCGGCGGTTCTTCGAACGGCTCGCATCGGACGAGGAATTCACGGACTGGTTTTGCCGGACCCTCGCGGATTTCGACGCGGAGGCCTTTTACTGGGAGTTGCCGCCGATGACGACGTCGGCGCTCGCGGACGACGCCGAGTTCGTGTTGATCGATGCGCCGATGCTCGAGGGCATACCCGTCGAGCGGGCCCCGTTCGCGCCGTACTTCGAGGAAGCGCCGGGCGAGGACGTGATCGTGTTCCCGAACCTCGGCGGGGACGCGGTGCTCGTGGTTC
>DATHRM010000198.1:0-3196 GCA_035465295.1 Woeseiaceae bacterium
GTCAATTGCGCAGCGCTGACCGAGAGCATCCTGGAATCCGAGCTTTTCGGCCACGAGGCGGGCGCGTTCACCGGCGCGGTGAATACGCATGTCGGGCATTTCGAACGCGCCGACGGCGGCACGCTCATTCTCGACGAACTCGCGACGATTTCCCTGCGCATGCAGGAGAAGATCCTCAGGGTGATCGAATACGGCGAGATCCAGCGAGTCGGCGGCAGCAAGACGCTGCAGGTCGACGTCCGGATCGTGGGCTCGACAAACGCCGATCTGCGCCAGCTGGCTGCAGACGGCCGATTCCGCCGTGACCTTCTGGACAGGCTTGCGTTCGACGTGATCACGGTGCCGCCGCTGCGCGAGCGCGTCGAAGATATTCTGCCGCTCGCCTATGCTTTCGCAGTCAACATGGCGAGTGAGCTGAAGCGAGAGCTGTTCGCCGGGTTCGGTGCCCGGGCGTCGTCATCGCTCCTGCAGCACGACTGGCCGGGCAACGTGCGGGAGCTGAAGAACACGATCGAGCGATCCGTCTATCGGGAACCGGACCCGGAAAAGCTCATTACGACAATCGCCTTCGATCCGTTCGATGCGCCCTTCGAGCCGGCGCCGGCGGCGAGGCCCGCAACGCCGGCGCGGCAAAAGCGCCCGCCATTGCTGCCGATGCGGCTCACGGAGCGCCTGGAGGAAACGGAAAAGGAATTCCTGCGGGCCGCGCTGGAAAAAGCCCGTTTCAACCAGACGATGGCCGCGGAATTACTCGGCCTGAGTTACCACCAGTTCCGCGGCAAGCTGCGCAAGTACGGAATCAGCACCCAGCCGCAATAATCAGGACTCGTCCCGGTAACGGCGCACGTAGATTGCTGCCGTAGCGAACAATCCGCAGACCACGACGCCGGTCCAGACGGAGGGACTGAGGAGAAACTTGCCGACGTCGATATGGGCAAGCAGACTGACAATCTCTTCGTTCACCGCCATGCGCTCCTCGTCGAAAAAGTGCTCGATGTCCATCTCGCGGAACAACGGGATCATCTCACCGCGCCCGAAAACGGCCGTCGCAAAGACCTTGGAGCGGAAAAATATCCATTCGATGATCGGAATGATGATCAGCGGCATGAACGCCATGAGCAGCGGCGCGCGCTTGGTAAATGCCGAGACAAAAAGGAACCAGCCGATGAGCGGTGACATCCAGACCGCGCAAGCCAGCGTGACGATCAGTGCTGCCGCCCAGTTGTCGAATAACGGCACGGAGCCCCAGATCAGGTGGCCTGCGTTGCCGCCCTTCACCATGACCCAGCCGCTCGTGATCACCAGGTTGACGAGATGCGTAACGATGATTGCCGCAACGGTAACCAGCGGCAGCACGATGATTGCCGTCAGCAACTTCGATACGACGGTTTCAGCGTCGGTGATCGGCAAAGACCGCCAGAAGAGAATGCTCTTGTCCTTGCGCTCCGCATACAGTGAATCGAGCGCGTAGAACGTGGTCAGGATGGCGAGCGCAAACAGGAAGACCCATGACGTGCCGAGAAAGAAGACGGTCAGGGCTGCTCGCCGCTCGGCGTCCCCGGCGATGTTCGAAGCCCCGAACAACGCCATGTTGACCTCCTTGTCGAAGGCAGAGACGGTGACCATCCCGGCCAGCGACAGGAGCGATACGATCACGGCTATCGCGATCGGCGTCACGTAAATCGATCGGTGCTCCCAGATCTCGCGCCGGATCAAAGTCAGCTGGTGTCCAATCATGCCGTGGCTCCTTTCACCTTGGCGACGAACAGGTCGGCGACCGAAGGCGTGTGCAGTTCGCCAAGCGACTCGAGGCGAGAACGGTCCGGTTTCTCGAACAGCATGACTTTCTTGCCGAACACGTCGCGCTCCGCGATTGGCCCGATACGCCGGGCCTCGTCCGCTTTTTTCCCGGCGGTCAGGAGTTCCACGTATTCCTCGTCGATGGAGTCCATCGAGGCATCGAGAATGATGCGTCCTTCATTGATGAACATGATGTCGGTCAGGATGTTCTCGATCTCTTCCACCTGGTGAGTGGTAACGAGGATGGTCCGCTCTTCGTCGAAGTAGTCCGACAGCAGGTTCGAGTAGAACTCCTTGCGAAAAATGATGTCGAGCCCGAGGGTCGGTTCGTCGAGTACCAGCAGCCTGGCATCGATGGCGGCGATGATGGCGAGGTGTAACTGCGCGACCATGCCCTTCGAAAGCTCCCTGACCCTGGAATCCCTGCGCTTGTTCACGTTGGTGGTCGCGAGCAACGCCTCGGCCTTGTCGCGGGAAAAGTTCGGGTGCGTGGATGCCACGAAATCGAGCAGCTGGCTGACCCGGATCCATCGTGGCAGGACGGCCACGTCCGCAATGAAACAGATATTCTGCATGAGTTCCTTGCGCTGCCTGAACGGATTCAGGCCCAGCACTGACAGCTCGCCCTCACAGTCGGTGAGCCCCAGCACGGCCTTCAGCAAGGTCGTCTTTCCGGCACCGTTCGGCCCGATCAGACCCATGATCTTGCCTTTGTCGATATCGAAACTGACGTTGTCGACCGCGCAGACCTTGCCGTAGCGCTTTGTCACCCCGCGGGCGGTTACCAGGCTACTCATCGTCACTCCCCTTTTGCGCGGATTCGGTTGCCCGGGCCAGGAGCTCCGCCGCATCGAGCCCGAGCCTGTCAATCGTCTCCAGGACCTTTGGCCATTCCTTGTCGACAAAACGCCGGCGCTCGTCCTTCAGTAACTGGCGCCGCGCGCCGTCCGTCACGAACATGCCGCGTCCGCGCTTCTTCTCGACCAGCCCTTCATCGACGAGTTCCTGGTACCCCTTGAGCACGGTAAGTGGATTGAGCCGGTACTCGGCAGCCACGTTGCGAACCGACGGTAGCGCGTCGCCATCGCCCAGCACGCCTTCGAGAATCATCTCCACGACGCGGTCTCGCAGCTGACGATAAATCGGCAGGTCTTCACTCCACTTCGGATCCATCGATCCCTCGCTATTCGCCGCAGGCGCGACCGCTAACGGTGCGCGCGCCGGCCTGGCCCACAAAAAAGCGCCGGCCCGCACGCGCGGGCCGGCGCAACAACTCCGTCGCTACTTTACTCGCCTTGGTGACGGAAAATGAACCTCCTGGAAAAATCATTGCGTCATTCGTCGCCAGTTACCCGCACCGCCTGGTAGGACCGGCGCTCGGCTCCGTCGTCCGCCC
>DATHRM010000199.1:0-3008 GCA_035465295.1 Woeseiaceae bacterium
CTGTCGACGGACAGCGTCAGCCCGGACAGGGCTTCCTGCCCGCCGGGGAATCGCTTGGTCACGTTTTCGAACTGAATCATCTGTGCCTTGCTCAGTCCTGGCCGCCGCTGGCGAGGAGCGCATCGGCGAATTCTTCTGCGATAAATGGCTGCATATCCTCGGCTTTCTCGCCGATGCCGATATATCGCACCGGCACCTGCAGCGCGTTGGCGATAGCCAGCAGGATGCCACCCTTGGCGCTGCCGTCCAACTTGGTCACGGTGATGCCCGTGAGGCCGAGTGCATCGTGGAACTTCTGGGCCTGCACGAGCGCGTTCTGGCCCTGGCTCGCGTCGAGCACCAGCATGATCTCGTGAGGAGCCGTGTCGTCCCGTCGCGCAATAACGCGACGGATCTTTGCCAGCTCATCCATCAGTCCCCGCTGGTTCTGCAGCCGGCCGGCGGTATCCGCCAGCAGCACGTCGATGCCGCGCGCCCTGGCGGCTTCCCAGGCATCAAATATCACCGCGGCGGGGTCGGCGCCGCTTTGCTGCGCAATCACCGGCACGTCATTGCGCTGGCCCCAGGCCTGCAGCTGCTCGACGGCTGCCGCGCGAAACGTATCGCCCGCGGCGAGCATGACGGACAGGCCCTGGTCCTTGAAATGCCGCGCCAGCTTGCCGATGGTCGTGGTCTTGCCGGCGCCGTTGACCCCGACCATCAGGATCACGAACGGCCGGTGCTGCGGGTCGATGTCGAGGGGCTGTTCGACAGGGCTCAGGATATCGACGACGGAGCGCCGCAGCCCGTTTCGCAGCGCGTCGAGATCCTTGAGTTCCTTGCGCGCAAGGCGTTTCTGCAGGTCCTCGATGATGCGGGTGGTGGTGTCGATGCCGACGTCGGCCATCACCAGCATGGACTCGAGTTCTTCGAGTGCGTCCTCGTCGATCTTGCCGCCGGGTGCGAGGTTGGCCAGGTCGTAGGTGAGCCAGCTGTCGCCCCGGTTGAGGCGGGCGCGCAGGCGCTTGATGAAACCCTGGCGTTCGGCGGGTTTTTCCTTTTTCCCAAGCATTGCCTCGATAAATTACCCGGCGACCGAAATCGCCTAAACTGTCCGGAACCGGCCCCTCTCGAAGGGCCCTGGGGAAACGATGACGATAAAGTCCGGTGCTGCTAACAAGAATGCCCGACCCGGACGGCTGCGTATTGTAGCGGGAAAGTGGCGCAGTCGTCTGTTGGATATCGCGGACGTGCCCGGCCTGCGGCCGACGTCGGAACGGGTGCGCGAGACCCTGTTCAACTGGCTTGCGCCCCTCGTCGAGGGTTCCCGGTGTCTCGACCTGTTCGCAGGTACCGGCGCGCTCGGTTTCGAGGCGCTCTCGAGAGGCGCGACGTCAGTGGTCTTCGTGGACAGTTCGCGGCGTGCTGCAAAAGCGATCGAAAAAAGTGCGCAGGACCTCGGCGCTTCGGGCGCCGATGTTCATTGTACCGATGCGGCAGAGTACCTCCGAAGCGCTCGACCCGCGTCCTTCGACATCGTTTTCCTGGACCCGCCGTTCGCGGATGACCGCCTGGAGGATGTTTGCCGGCAGATCGACGAATACGGCATCCTGGCGCCGGGCGGCCGAATCTACCTGGAACAGGACCGTGCGAAGCCCGAGACACCGCTGCCGGGCCGCTGGCGCACGCTCAGGAACAAAACGGCGGGAAACGTGAGATTCATGCTGATCGAGGTCACGGCCTGATCGAAGCAGGTAGTGTGCGATACTCGCCGGCAGGCGTATGACGCAGTTACAAGGAGGGGGGATGTCTGCAGCAGCCATGTATCCGGGAACGTTCGACCCGATAACCCTGGGCCACGAAGACATCGTGAAGAGAGCGGTCAATGTATTCGACCGCGTGGTGATCGCCATTGCCGCGGACACGGGCAGCAAGGCGCCGATGTTCGACCTGGAGGAGCGCGTCGAACTTGCCCGGTCGGCGCTCGCGGGCATCGACGGCGTCGAAGTGGCGTCGTACAGGGGCCTGACCGTGGACTTTGCGCGGGACAACGGCCTGTCCGTCATCATCCGCGGCCTGCGCGCCGTGTCCGACTTCGAATACGAGTTCCAGCTGGCGACCATGAACCGGCATCTTACCGAGGAGGTCGAGACGGTGTTTCTGACTCCGCCGGAAACCTACACCTTCATATCGTCCAGCCTGGTGCGCGAAATCGCCAGGCTGGGCGGCGATGTATCCGAATTCGTGTCGCCGAAAGTGAAGGACGCGCTGCTCGAGCGCCTGGGCCGGAACTAGGCAGGCGCAGTCGCCGGGACGTCGGGCGTACCGCGCCGGCGCTCGAGTTCGTCGCGAATCTCGCGTGCTTTTTCCTCGGTAATCGAGAACGAGGCGATTGCCCAGATTGCGATGCCAGAGGCGACGAACGGGATGAACGCGTCGAACACGCGCAGCATGAATATCGTCTGTTCGCCCTGGTTGCCTTCCAGCGCGACGTCAAAGCCTGTCGCATTCAGCAGGAAACCGCCGGCGGCAAGCGCTGCAGCCATGCCCAGCTTCACAACCCACCAGAAGATGGAGCCGTACATGCCTTCGCGGCGTTCGTGCGTTTCCAGCTCGTCGGCGTCGACGACGTCGGCGATCATGGACGGCATCAACACGAACAGGCCGCCCAGGCCGAAGGCCAGCAATGGCGCCGGCAACACCACCATCCACGGAATGTCCGGGTTGTAACAGACCCACTTGAGCGCGTAGCCCGCCATCGAAACGCCGGTGGTGACGAAGAACGCCCGGCGCTTGCCGATCTTCGTGCCGAGCCACGTGGCGAACACGATGACCATGAACGTGGTGATGGACTGCAGGGTGCCGGCATAGCCCGCGTATTTGGAACCGAGCGCGGTGTCGCCGCCGAACACGTAATAGATGATGACGTAAAACTGGAACGACGCGATCATCATGAAGCCATTGAAAACGAGGAACGTCGCCGCGCAGAGCTTCAGGAACGGTTTCGATCTCAGCGTCGTCAGGAAACC
>DATHRM010000200.1:0-1983 GCA_035465295.1 Woeseiaceae bacterium
GATGATGTCGTGGTGCAGCTCGGCAAACTGCGCGATGGTCAGGAAGGTCTCCTGCAGGGTGGGCGACACGGCTTCGGCAAGCCGGGTGTAGAGCTCGACGGACTTGGCCTGCACTTTGATCGATTCCGCGTGCTGCAGCGGCATGTAAAAGAACACGCGCTGGATCGGCGTCAGTCCGCGGTCTTTTTTCTGCATCGCCCCCTCGACACAGAGCTTCAGAGCGGCCTTGTCCTTTTCGTACGCCTTCGCCGTACCCCGGTAGATATTCCTTCGAAACTGGTCGAGCAACAGGATCAGCGCCAGCCGGCCGCGGGGCTCGTCAGCCCAGTGATCGAGCTTGCCCTCGGATGCTTTGTCGACGTCCGTCGAAAAGGCCTGCCGGATCTCGTGATCGAACGCCGGATCTTCGCCGAACCAGATGTCCATGCGGCGATCGATTTGCGGTGCGCTGAGCTGGTGCTCCTTGAACCAGAACGCGAGGATGGCGTCGATGCGTGCCTGGTCCTCGTCGGTAATGGTCGCGCCCCTGCTTTCGGAGAGAAGTTTGACTGACATAGTGTGTCCCGGTGCCGGGCCGAAGCCGTATGAGAACCGCAGGATCGCCGGCAAAGTGCGACCTGCGTCACAATTCGGATCGCACCGGCCGTTTGCCGACGACATTATCAGTAGACTTTAGCAGATGATGGCCGACGCATCCGATATCCGGGCGCCGACCGGAGCCACGGCCTGGCGCCCTATGCTGACTGCGCTGATCGCGACGGGTTTCGCATCGTGTGGCGGCGCGCCGGGGAGCGCGGAACAACAACTTCGCGCCTGGGTCGATCGAGGTCATGAAGCCGCCGAGAACAAGGATCGCGGCGCCCTCATGGAGATGATCTCACCAAGCTATAGCGATGCGCGCGGTAATTCCCGTAACGACATCGAGAACCTGTTCCGGTTCTATTTTCTGCGCGCGAAAAAAGTCGGGCTGCTCGTCAGCATCGACGACATCGATATCTTCGACGACACGGCGGCACAGGTAATGCTCACCGTTGCGATGGGCGCCACCACCGACTCCGTCGTGGGGTTCAATGCGGACGCCTGGGACTTCGAACTCGAACTCGAAAATGCAGGTGACGACTGGTTGCTCGTCAGCGCGCGCTGGAACGACGTCGGCAATGATCTGCGTTAGGAGGTTGCCATGATGGACACTGCCCGATTCAGGACTATTGCATTGAGCGCGGTCGCGTGGCTTGCGGCAGGCTGCGCAAGCACCGGCGTATTCGTCGAGAGGCCCAGCGTCACCCTCAGCAACGTCGCGGTTACGGACATCGACCTCGGCGGCCAGACCTTCGTGCTGGATTTCGACGTCGTCAATCCCAACCCCTTTCCACTGCCGATCCGCTCGATCGCTTACGGCGTCGAACTCGAAGGCCTGCGGCTGGCCAGCGGCGAGACGCAGTCCGCTTTCACCGTGCCGGCGGGGGGCGACAGCCACTTCGAAATCACCGTGGACGTGGACCTGATGCGCACCGCACCGCAGCTGATGTTCGTCGTTCGTGAAGGCCTCTACCGCGATATCCCCTATGCGCTCGAGGGCCGCTTCGCGATCGACGTGCCATTTGCCAACCCGGTGACGTTTCGCAATGAGGGCTCGATACGCCTGAACGCCCGCGAACTGGCGGCCGATCGCAGCGATTAGCACGGCACCATGGTTTCGCGCGAAACCATGCGGGCGGCCGCGCGCGGAGCGCACGGCTAATCACTTAAGCCTTTGTTTTAAAGGAACTTGCTGCGGCGCACTCGCGAGCCCCACGGCGCCTGACATATACTCGATCGTTCGGGCTGGTCGCTGACAACCACCCAATTTCGGCAAAAAAATATCTGAGCGGGAGCGCGCCACGCGATTCCCGGGGCGACTATGACAGAACGATCGGTACAACGAGGTTCGGCAGGGCTTTACGACCCCGCGCTCGAGCGCGACAGCTGCGGTTTCGGGCTGAT
>DATHRM010000201.1:0-2818 GCA_035465295.1 Woeseiaceae bacterium
CGTCGCCGCGGCCGAACGCAATTTCGACCTGGTGTCCTGGACGTACGATTTCTATCGCGAGCACCGCGAATTCGACCTCGATGCGACGTCGATCGACGAACTGCTCGCCCGGCCGGACGCGAGCGAGCAGGATATCGTCGAGGCCTCGTCTCCTGGCAAACGCCTGATGCGCTGGCTCTACCGTGTCGGCAACCTGTTTCCGTTCCTGATTCCCCACCTCGCCGATGAGCGCATCGAACTCCACCTGCGGGACCTGATGCGTTACGTCCATAACCGGAACGATATTGCCGCGCACACCCGGGAAATGCTCAAGATGCCGCTGCGGTCGGCGTGGGAGGCGGGCCGGCCGGTGTTGCTCGCGGCGCACAGCATGGGTTCGGTGATCGCGTACGATGCGTTATGGGAAATGAGCCGCGACGAGCGCGACGAGTTGCGCGTCGACCTGCTGCTGACGATGGGGTCGCCGCTCGGCCAGAAATACCTGCAGCGGCGCATACTCGGGCACGACGAGTCCGGGCCCGCACGTTACCCCGATAATATCCGCCGCTGGCTCAACCTTTCTGCCGTCGGTGATATGACCGCGGTGGATCCCTACCTGGAGAGCGAGTTCGGCGAGATGCTGGAGCTGGGACTGATCGAGAGCATCGAAGACGTCGAGATATTCAACTTCTTTCGCCACGACGGCGAACTCAACGTGCACGCCGAATACGGCTACCTCGTCAACAAGGTAACTGCCGCTGCCGTCGCCGACTGGTGGCGACGGCAGCGGCAGGCTGCCCGGGTGTCAGCCGACGTCTAGATTCGGTTTGATGACGATATCGATGCGGCGGTTTTTTTCGCGGCCGGATGCCGTCTCGTTGCTCGCGACGGGGCGGGTCTCGCCGTAACCGGTGGCGATCAGGCGATAGCTCGGAATGCGCATCGCGTTGATCATGTACTGCTGCACCGATTCGGCGCGGTCCTGCGACAGCTTCTGGTTGAGGTCATCGCCGCCGTGCGAGTCGGTATGTCCCTCGATGATCAGTTCGCTGCGGGGGAATACGTCGATGGCCTTTTCGACCTTGGCGAGTAAATCGAAGTTGGCGGGTTTGAGTTGCGCGGAGCCGCTGTCGAAGGTCAGGCCGACGAGCCGCATGATGATCGTGTTGCCCTGGCGGAACACGCGCGCTTCGTCGTTGCTGAACATCCGTTCGACCTGCTCGAATTGCTCCTTGATGCGCTCCTGCGCCTCGATGCGCTGGATCAACGCCGTGCGCTCCGCCGTCGCGCCGCCGAGGCGCTCGTCGAGGACGCGCAGCTCCTCTTCCATGTCCGCAAGGCGCAACTGGTTGTCGGCGTTCTCCTGCTCGAGCGCCTGCTTCTCGGCGCGCAGGTTGTCGATGTAGGTGACGAGTTCGGCCGTCAGCCGCTCGGGTCCGTCGTGCATGTCGGGCAGGACGTCCGCAGCGCCGGCGACGGCGCGGAACTGCTTCTCCCACTCCAGAACGAGCTGCTCCGGCGTGAGCTCCTTGTCACGGACTTTCAGCACGATCTCCGACAGGTAGATCGCGTGCTTGGCCTCGTAGTTGGCCTGCTGCGCCAGGCTGCGGGGCAGGTCCGTGTCGTAGCGGTTTTCGTTGAGTTCGCGCTCCGCGTCGGCGAGCAACTGCTTCGCCTTGCCGAGCGTAATCGGCGCGTAGCGTCCCACGCGGCGGCGGTCCGCCTCGGACAGCAGCTGGCGAGTTTCGCCGAGGTACTGCGCCTTGATCGCGACCAGTTCCGCGTCGCGGTAGAGCGAGGTCGCCTCGACCTCGCGTCGCTTGGCACTCTTGAGGTTGCCGCCCTCGAGGTAGCGAATTGCGTCGCCGAACTTGTCCTGTGCATCGTCCCAGAGATCCGGTGCGAGTTTCGGCGCCTGCGCGTTGGCAGCGTCCTGGCGGCTCTTCAGCGCCTGCGCCAGCGCCGTCTTTGCGAGCTGGGCTGCTTTCGCCGCGTCCGTGAAGTGATTGGCGGCCTCGGCGGCGTTGGAGCGCACATAATCGATGTTGCGGCCGCGCTCGAGCGCCTGTTCCGCATCCTCGTATTCGCGCATGCCTCGCTCGTAGCTGCGCGGTGCGAGCCATCCGGCATCGACGGCGTCCGCCGCCGCCCTGGCGGCATCCGCGTCCTTGAAAAACGTGCTTCTCAGTTCATTCTGTGCCAGGGCCGTTGCAGCTCCGAGCGCCAATGCGCCCAGAAGCAGGGTCCGTAGCCACGCTGGTATTACGATCATTGAATCGTTCCCCGGTTCGTTCGTGAGGAGAACTGCCCAAGCGACTGGCAGTTACCGCTCGATGTTACATATGCTGCGGCTGCAAATCTGTGCACCGCGTCGCCGATTTTCACTGATTTTTCCCAGAATTCCAGAATATTACGCTTGAATTCTCAACTTTGCAGGATAACAGCGCCGCGTGTCGCAGGGCAGCATCCGGAATCCAGTCCCGTTTTCGGCTGTGATGCGGGTCACCGTTTGCGTCCCGGATTTCGTCTCGTCGGAAATTTGTGCTGTAGCTCACAGTCGCCGAAAAGTGACGGGCGTAATCTTTACCCATGTCCGCAAAGTACTACACGCAGTTCATCCTGACCGACACGCAGTATCGTGACGGTAACGAGTTCAGCGGCGTGGTGGAACTGAGCCAGCCGATGGACCACACCACGGATACGCGCGACATAGAGGCCGCACTGGCCCGGAATTTCGACCTGCACCGGAGTTCGGTGAAGCTCCTGAGCTGGTCAAGACTGCACTAGTTTCTTCTGGCGCGCTCGCAGAATCTACGGATTCCCCCTGACTCTCCCGGCT
>DATHRM010000202.1:0-2098 GCA_035465295.1 Woeseiaceae bacterium
GAACGTGTATTTCGCGCAGGGCTACTCGGGCCACGGCATTTCGACCGCGAGTTTCGCGGGCAAGGTCATCGCCGAAGCGATCGCCGGAACGGCGGACCGGTTCGACGTGATGGCCGGCATACCCATCCACACGTTCCCCGGTGGGACGCTGCTGCGCTACCCGGGGATGGTGCTGGGGATGATGTATTATTCGATGATCGACAGGTTCTGACTTGAACGATGACGTTGGATCTAGTCCTGGCAGTTCTGGCGGCAACGGGCTTGCTGCAGGGGGAAACGGGCGGACTCATCGAGGAGTTCGATGCGTCGCTTCCTCACACCGGCTTCGTCACCATGATGATGACGCCGGCGGAACTCCTCGGTGACGAAACGGCAAGCAGCCTGAACCACGTCCTGCTTGCCGACCAGAAGATCGAATGGCGGATGTACGTGCCGCGTAACTACGATCCGGCGACGCCGCCGGGCGTGCTGGTGTTCGTTTCCTCGATCGACTGGGGCGGCATCCCTGACGAGTGGCAGCCGGTGATGGACGCCCACAACCTCATCTGGATCAGTCCCGGCCAGGCCGGGACGTCGGCGCCGGTAGAGGAGCGGATGATCAAGGCGATTCTCGCGCCGCGCGTCGTTGACGTCGATTACACGGTCAATGACGAACGCGTCTATATCGCGGGATTCTCCGACGGCGGCATGGTCGCAAACCTCGTGCAGGCGGCGGATCCGGCTGCGTTCAAGGGCGGGATCTATATGTGCGGGGCAATTTTCTGGGGCGAGACGACGCCCGCCAAGCTCGACCTCATGCGCGCGAATCGCCATGTCTTCATGAGAGGCTGCTTCGACCGGAAGGAGCGGCAAGTGAAGGAGGTGTATGACGAGTACCGCAATGCCGGGTTCGAAGCCGTGGAACTCGTCACTGTACAGACGCGCCGGCGTCGCCTGCCCGAGCCGCGGTACGTCGACCAGGCCATCCGCTATATCGACGGCAAAGCGATCGAGGCGACGAAGTAACGAACGCGCTAATCGCGCGGCCGGTCCGGATGGGTGATTTCGAGCATGTATTGCGCGGCAGCGGCAACTTCCTCGTCCGAAAAATGGCCGTCCAGCCCGTGTGCGGGCATGTTGAGGTAGCCTTTTTGCGCGTGCTCGAAAAGCACGGCTTCCCACAACGCGGAACGGTCGGCCCATGCCTGCGGGTCGCCCGTCCGCGGCGCGCCGTCCTTGCCGGTGTCGTGGCAGTCGGCGCAGGCGTGTTCATAAGCGACTATCGGTGTCATGTGAGCCTGCCGGGCCGGATCGTCGGCGCTCGCCGGTACGGGAACGTCCCGATCCGCCTGCTGGCAAGCGCCACAGGCAGCGGCAAGGGACAGGATCATCAGCACGCGCAGCATTGGACCACCTCCTGTGCGTACAGTATGTTACTGCCCTTCGGGCTGACGCAATTGCGGAACCTGCCTACCACCGCAGCGAGAAACGAATGACCGCCGATATCACTATTGCCGTCGTTACCGGGGGCGGCCACGGCATCGGCCGTGCCGTGTGCAAGCGACTGGCTCGCGACGGCGTCCAGGTGGTCGTTGCCGATCTCGATGCCGATGCGGCGGCGAATGTCGCCGCGGAAATCGGCGGTATCGCGCAGGTTCTGGACGTCAGCGACGAAGCGGCGGTGCACGCGCTCGTCGACACGGTGGAGCGCGAAACGGGAACGATCGATCTGTTCGTGTCCAATGCGGGCGTCGGCTTCGGCGACGCGGGCGGTAACGCGGCATCGCGGGAAGGCGGCATGATTCCCGTGGACGACCGCTGGGAGGCCTGCTGGAACATCAACGTCATGGCACACGTTTATGCGGCACGCGCGCTGCTGCCGCGCATGATCGGGCGTGGCGGCGGCCATCTCGTCAACGTCGCGTCGGCCGCGGGGCTACTCAGCCAGATCGGCGACGCCGCGTACTCGGCGACCAATCATGCGGCAGTGGCGTTCGCCGAGTCGCTCGCGATCACGCACGGCGAACAGGGCATCAGGGTTTCGGTCGTCTGCCCGCAAGCGGTTGCGACCCGGATGATCGGCATCGAAGACGATGCCGAAACGCTCGACGGCGGCTTC
>DATHRM010000203.1:0-2235 GCA_035465295.1 Woeseiaceae bacterium
GCCCGACCTTCCGGCCGCCCTCGGCAGACTCGCCGCGCGCATGGCGGATGGCTAGCGTGCGCACATGAAAATCAGGGCCGGGACGAGCGGGTTCAGCTACAAGGAGTGGAAGGGGACCTTCTACCCGGCAGACCTTTCCGCAAGCGACATGCTGTCGTTCTATGCCGAACGACTCCCCGCCGTCGAAATCAACAACACGTTCTACCGGATGCCGAAGCCCGACGTTTTGGAGTCGTGGGCCGAGCAGACGGGCGATGGCTTCAGGTTCGTCCTCAAAGCGTCGCGCCGGATCACGCACTTCAAGCGCCTGAAGGACGTCGAGGACGAGGTCGACTACTTCCTGCGCAGCGCCGGAACTCTGCGCGAGCGGCTTGGCGCCGTGCTGTTTCAGCTTCCGCCCAACCTGAAGAAGGACGTCGAGCTGCTCGCCGCGTTTCTCGCGCGGCTCGGCGACCCGACGCGCGTCACCTTCGAGTTCCGCCACCCGTCGTGGCACGAATCCGATGTCGTCGATCTGCTTCGGGACTACGGTGCCGCGCTGTGTGCGGCCGACACCGAAGAGGAAGCGGGCTCGATCGTTCCCACCGGGCCGCTCGGGTACCTCCGGTTGCGCCGGGCCGACTACTCGAGCGACGATCTGGCGGATTGGGCGGGCCGCGTGCGTGAGGCCGGCTGGGAGAGGGCCTACGTATTCTTCAAGCACGAAGACGCCGGGGCGGGCCCGGCGCTGGCCGGCGAGTTCATGACGCTGGTCTCAGACGCCTGACCGGACGAGTGCCCGGGCGTCTCGCGTTGCGGACGATGACGTGCAAACTTCCGGCAGGAGGGCGGCCGATCGTCGGACCGGCACCCCGAACCCCGACAGCTACGAGGAGCAGGCGATGGCCAAGCACGTGTTCGAGGTGAAGAAGTACCGCATCACGCTCGGTGACCATACGACGACGTGGGCCGGTTGCGAGACGAGGGCGCGGGGTGTCGTGGCGTGCTTCGGCGAGCACCTGCGCCTGATCTTCTACTTCCTGGCCGAGGGACAGACCTTCCCCGAACCACTGTGGAACCAGGACGGCCGCGTCGCGTGCGTGTTCCTGCCGTTCGACGCCCTCCCGCCGTTCGTCGACATGCTACGTTACGAGAAGCCGATCACGGCGAACATCGATGCGGATGCGCCGGGCGACAGCTTCATCAACACCGGCGACGAGCCCGTGGGCGAAGAGGAGCGCGGCGGGGTGTCGAAACGCTACCGCGACAGGTAGGACCGGGGCGGTCCGTCGCCTGCGCGTCGGTCGGACGGCGCTTCCGCGACGGCGTTTCGTTTACTCGTGGCGCATCGTGGCCTGCGACGACAGCGTGATGTCGCCGGGACCGCCGCTATTGCCCGTTGCGAGTCGGATGACCGGCCCGATCAAGTTGAAGCTGTATGGCACCTGAACTTGCACGGTCATCGGGTCGCCCGTGGTTCCGTCGTTGCCGGTAATCGTCACGCAATTGTTGCACGGTATCGAGCCCGCCGCGAGCATGTTGTTCACGATCACCGTCGCGCTATCGGTATCGGCGCCAGGGAGAACGACAATGCGTGCTCCTTCTCGGGCCGCGTTCACCACCACCTGCTGGATATTGTAGGCACGCGCGAATTCCCAGATGCCGATGAGCATCAAGAGCAGCAGGGGGAGCGCGATCGCGATCTCCGCCAGCGCCTGGCCGCTCTCTCCGTGCCTCGCGGCGCGCCGCACCAGGGCGCGCCTCCAACTTCTGATCGTATTCACTTGCTCAGCCGCCTCGTCTGGGGATCGACAGGACCGGGCCGCCACACGGCTCCGGACGTCGCCATCATCAATGTAAGCACGTTACGGCCCCCGGCAACTTGCGCGGCGCCGACGCACCCGTCCGCTACAACCTATGTGCGAAGGTCGTGCCAGCCCATTCACAGATCCTTGAAAGCACCTTTATACAATCGAGTTATGTACTTTTAGTTAACCGCGTACGTTAGATACTGAGGGCAGTCCGGCCTCGCACGCCCGGCGGATGAAGGACAAAAACGTCAGTCCTGGGGCCGCCTCACGGAATTCGTCCGACGCCCGGCGCGCTCTCTGCCTGGAGACGGTCGGCGACCGTCTCCGCAGCGCGCAGCACCCGGAACGCGTTGCCGTTCGTCAGCTTCGAGAGGTCGGCCTCCGACCAACCCCGCCGCAGCAACTCGGCGATCAGCATCGGATAGGTGGCGGCGTCGTCCAGCCC
>DATHRM010000204.1:0-1900 GCA_035465295.1 Woeseiaceae bacterium
CCCCGGTACCCACGCCCTGAGCGCGCATTCGCTCGAAGAACAGATCGCGGTCGACGTGATACTGGGGCACATGGACGGCACCCCCACGCCGGACGGCATACTCGCGGTCGTCGACGCCACCAACCTCTACCAGGGCCTGTACCTCGTGCAGCAGCTCCTGGAACTCGAGCGGCCGCTGGTCGTCGCGCTGACAATGGCGGATGCAGCCGACGTCGGGGGATTGAAGATAGACGTCGACGCGCTGACCGAGAAGCTCGGCGGCGTGCCGGTTTGCCCCGTGGTTGCAACGACAGGGCAGGGCGTCGAAAAGCTCCGCGGCGAACTGTCCCGGATCACCGAGCTTCAGCCGCCCGAGCCCGGCGAGACCTGGCCGGACCTGACCGCGGCTGCGCGGGAACTGGCCCGGTATGCGCCCGATAACACGCGCATTGCCGAGATCGAGCGGCTGCTTATCGACGGTGCCACCGAAGCGAGGCAGGAGTTTCTCGAATCCTTCGGCACCGGCGCCGAAGACGAGTTGCGGGACCTCCGCGACCGCCTGTTCGGCAGTGAGCCGCCGCTCGCCGTGGAAGCACGTGTGCGCTACCGGTGGGTTCGCGAAGTGCTCGACGAGGTGGTCCAGCAGGCGCCTCCCTTCTATGGCTGGCAGGCACGCATCACCTCCTGGCTCAACCAGCCCATACCCGGGACCATCGGGCTGTTCCTGGTCATGGCCATCGTGTTCCAGGCGGTTTTCGCCTGGGCGACGCCGATCATGGACCTGATCGACTCGGTCTCGTCGACGCTCGGTGGCCGCGTGAACGCGGCGCTCGGCGACGGCGCGCTGGCGAGCCTGGTCGGCGACGGCGTCATTGCCGGCGTGGGCAGCGTGATCATTTTCCTGCCGCAGATCATGATCCTGTTCCTGTTCATCATCCTGCTCGAGGATTCCGGTTACCTCGCACGGGCCGCCTACCTCATGGATCGCGCGATGCGCTCGGTCGGGCTCTCCGGGCAGTCGATCATCCCGATGATCTCGAGTTTCGCCTGCGCGGTGCCCGGCATCATGGCGACGCGCGTCATCCCGAACCGGCGCGACCGCATCGCCACCATACTCGCGGCGCCGTTCATGACCTGTTCGGCGCGGCTGCCCGTCTATGCGCTCCTGATTGCCGCATTCGTGCCGGCGAAAACGATCGGTTTCCTCAACCTGCAGGGCCTGGTCCTCTTCGGCCTCTACATGTTCGGCATCATCATGGGCGTCCTGACCGCGCTGCTCATTCGCAAGACCGCGCTGCGCGGCCCGAAACCGCCATTCGCGCTGATGCTGCCCGAATTCAGGCGCCCGAACCTGCGAACCGTGCTGATGCAGCTGCTCGGCCGCGCCAAGGTGTTCCTGCACCGCGCGGGCACCGTCATTTTTACGGTTGCCGTTATCATCTGGGCGCTGGCCTATTACCCGCGTTCCGACGACGTCGAGCCGTTCGTCGAGCAGCAGCAACAGGAGGCGATGGCCGAGCTGTCCGGCGAGGAACTCGACGCCGAGCTTGCGGCGATCGACAACCAGGCGGCTGCGATGCAGCTCGAACAAAGCTGGCTCGGCCGCGCAGGCCATTTCGTCGAACCCGTGTTCAGGCCGCTGGGGTGGGACTGGCGGGTGTCGTCCGCCGTTATTGCCGGGTTTCCCGCCCGTGAAGTCGTCGTGGCCGTACTGGGCACGGTCTACGCCGTCGGGGACGAGGCCGACGAGGCAACCTTGTCGGGGCGCCTCAGGGCGGCCCGCTGGCCGGACGGCAGCCTCGTATTCACGCTGCCGATGGTCCTCGGCCTGCTGGTGTTCTACGCCTGCTGCCTGCAATGCGTGGCCACGCTCGCCGTCATCCGGCGCGAAACGAACACCTGGCGCTGGCCCGTCTTCGCG
>DATHRM010000205.1:0-1749 GCA_035465295.1 Woeseiaceae bacterium
GGTCAGCGTCGACACGACGACGCCGGATTTCGACATCTTCACTTTGGCCGGCGGCCGGATTGCGGCCGGCGGCGATCGCTTCCGCCACACCAACGAGCTCGATAACGACTCGCAGCTGATCAAGATCAAGGCCGACTACCAGCTCGGCGACCACATAATCACGGCGGGCTTCGAGCAGGAAGAATACACGGTGCGCAACCTGTTCCTGCCGTTCTCGAAGGGCCAGTACGTGTTCGGCTCGCTCGACAACCTCGAGAACCGCATCGTCGACTTCGTGCTGTACGGCAACTCCAACACCGGGGTCGCCGGCGATGCCGAAGCCAACTTCGATCTCGCGGTTAACAGCTTCTACGTCCAGGACGAGTGGACGCCGAACGGCGACCTGACGCTGAAATTCGGCGTGCGCTTCGACGAATACCAGAACAGCGACGCCGTCCCGGAGAACCCGGCATTTACCGCCCGTAACGGTTTTTCCAACACGGAGAATCTCGACGGCAAGGACCTGGTACTGCCGCGCTTCGGCTTCAACTGGACGCCGACCGACCGCCTGACGGTCCGCGGCGGCGCGGGCCTGTTCGGCGGTGGCGCACCGCTGATCATCCTGTCGAACAGCTACTCGGGTAACGGCGTCACGCGCACCTTCGCGAGCTTCCTTGCGCCGTTCTTCGGGCCGCCCGTCAGCGACTCGATCGACGCGGCTGTTGCACGCCTTCCCGATCCGACCGCGGCATTCGACAATTTCCAGCAGTACATCGGCTTCGATCCCGCCGTCAGCGTCGACGCTATTGCGCCCGATTTCGAGATCCTGAGCACCTGGAAGTACAGTCTCGGCGCCGAATACGTCTTCGGCGACGACTGGGTGGTCGCGGCCGACCTCGTGCTCTCGGAAGTCAAGGACGGCTACAACATCGTCGAAAGCCGCCGTACGCAGGTCGGCACGGCCCCGGACGGGCGGCCGATCTACGATATAACGCCTGGCGGCGACTACATCGTAACCAACACGAGCGAAGGCAGCGGCACAGTATTCACGGCCAGCCTCTCGAAAGCCTGGGACACCGACTTCGGCTATTTCGACTTCGACATCGGCTACACCAACCAGAACGTCGACGAGTTGCGATCCTATAACCGCTTTGTCGGCTTCGAGACCTACGCCTTCGATGCGCAGACGGACCTGAACAACGGCCAGGTTGCGCCCTCCAAGTACGAGGTCGAGCACCGCATCACGGCCAACCTGATCTGGTCGAAGGAGCTGTTCGGCGACAACATGACAACCGTAGGCCTCGCCTACGCGGGCCGCTCGGGCCGCCATTTCACCTACGTGTTTGGCAGCGGCGGCGCACCCACATTCGGCGGTCAGTTCCTCGCCGACTTCGGCAGCGAAGGCGACAACCCGGGTCCGATGCTGTTCTACGTGCCCACGGGGACCAACGATCCGCTGATCTCGCCGTTGACCGACGCCGCGTTCCTGTCCGACCTCGATGCTTTCATTTCGAGCGAGGGCTGCCTGAACGGCGCGCGCGGCAGCATCGTCGGCCGCAACAGTTGCGAATCCGACTGGGTGAACATCCTCAGCGTACGGCTGCAGCAGGAGATCAAGTTCGGCGACACCGCCGTCGACCTGTTCCTCGATATCGAGAACTTCGGCAACCTGATCAACAGCGACTGGGGCCGCGTCGACAGCTACACCGCGCCGTCGAACGTCGCTCCGGCGACGGTGTCGATCGACAACGACCAGTACGTGCTGACGCC
>DATHRM010000206.1:0-3603 GCA_035465295.1 Woeseiaceae bacterium
ATCCTTTCCCTTGCGAGCCGGTTCGCCTCCGGGATGAGCCGCCGGAGCGCAAGAGGCCACTCGCTTTTCTCCTCGAGCCCTGCCAGCTCGCGCAAGGTCGGAATCCCGTCGAACGCGGGGAAGTCGCCAAGAAACGCCACCTCATCGCGGGCGACCCGGCATTGCCGCTCGAGGGCTCGCGCCCAACTGTTCGCCTCGCCGTCTTCGACATCCTTGACGCTGCCGGTGATTTCGCCAGCGCCTGCCGTCAGCCGCTCGAGGCAAAGCCTCGCCGCAGCGAGCGTAGTGGGACGGGAACCGAACGAGGATTCCAGAATCTCCTGGAATTGCGCGAGCGGGGATGTCAGGGTTCCCTCCGCGGCGTCCTGGAGAACCTGGAAGGTGTCGCTTATGCCCTCCAACCATCGCTCCCCGAGGATGCCGTGATCCGGAAGTTCGAGCAGGCCCTGCCGCAACGTCAGCAGGTGGCCCGCGAGGTTTCCGCTGTCCACCGTCGAGACGTAGAGAGGCAGCAGCGGTTCCAGGGATTGCGTGTCGTACCAGTTGTAGAAATGACCTCGATGTCGCGGCAGGGCATCCATCGTGCGCAGCGCATTCTCCGTCCGCTCGACGAGATGTCCCGACGGAAGGTATCCGAAGTCGTAGGCGGCCAAATTCGCGAGGAGCGCAATCCCCATGTTGGTCGGCGACGTGCGATGGGCGACAACGCCGACGCGGTATTCCTGGTAGTTGTCCGGTGGCAGCCAATGGTCTTCCGGGCCGACGAAGGTTTCGAAAAACGCCCAGGTCCTCCGCGAAAGCTTCCGGAGAAAGAGGATCTGGTCCGCCGAAAGAGCTGCTCTGCGGGGAGCGAGCGGGCGGCTGACCCACCAGGCGATGGCGGGGGAGGCAAACCACAGGGCCAACATGGGTGCGGCCGTCGCCAGCGCGGCCGGCCGGGAAGACATGAGCTGGATCGTCGTGGCGGCGGCGATCACGGGGGCGATCCACATCGATCGGCAAAAAGCCGCCAGGGCCTCGCCGTGATTGCGGTCCGGGTTCCCCGACGGATGCCATTCGAGAAGCCGCTTGTGCGTGAACAGCATCCGCCCGGCCGTGCGCACGACCGCGTCCAGGCTGAAAAACGCCTCGTGCGGCAGGCACGCGAGCGTAAACCCCGCCTGGGAGAAGCGCCGTCCGGCGGAGCGCGCTTCGGCGGCAAGGTGCTGACGCAGCAGCGCTTCCGCGGGCTTCCGGAACATTTCCAGGGCAGAGGCCATCAAGGAGGGAATCAGGAGGATCCCGACCACCGACAAGGTCCAATACCAGCCGGAAGATAATGAGTTCCAACCCAGCAGCAACAGGAGCGTCAATGCGAAAGCTTCGAGGCTGCGCCGAAGATTGTCGAAGATCTTCCATTGGGACAGCCCCGAGAGCGGGTTACTCCGGCGGGCCCCTGGGCCGGGAACGCGCGACAGCAACCACCCGGCAATCTGCCAATCCCCACGGATCCATCGGTGACGACGGTTTACGTCCGCGATATAGCTGGACGGATATTCCTCGTACAGGTGTACATCGCTCAACAGTCCCGCCCGCGCATAGCACCCTTCCAGGAGATCGTGGCTGAGGATCCGGTTCTCGGGAAACCGTCCTTTGAGGGCCTGCTCGAACGCATCGACGTCGTAGATCCCCTTGCCGATGAAAGAGCCTTCGTCGAACACATCCTGGTACACATTGGAGACGGCGCGCGTGTACGGGTCGATTCCCGGTTCGCTCCCGAACAATCGCGCATATCGCGACCGGTTCGTGCCCGACAGGCTGTCGGCCACGCGTGGCTGCAATATGCCGTGCCCCTCGGAGACGCGCTGCATCCGCTCGTCGTACCGCGCACGGTTCAGCGGGTGCGCCATGGCTCCAACGAACTGCCGCGCCGAGTCGCGCGGCAGTTGCGTATCCGTGTCGAGGGGGATCACGAATTTGACGTTCGATAGCTCCGCCGTCCTGCCGACGACGACGGAAAAGCGATCCGGTGCCCCGCCGCGAAGAAACAGGTTCAACTCCGCAAGCTTCCCTCGCTTGCGCTCGTAGCCCATCCAGGTCCGCTCCCGGGGATTCCATCGGCGCGGGCGGTGAAAAAGGAAGAACGGGTCGCTCTCTGCATTCCCGTACTTGTCGTTCAGCTCTTCGATGCCCTTCCGGGCCAACCGCAACAACTCCCCGTCCTCCGGGATCGTTTCTTCTTTCGCATCCCGAAAATCCGTCAGCAGGGCAAAGTGCAGGTTGTCACCCCGATTTGCCAGGAACCGGACTTCCAGGGACTCGACCAGGTCCTCGATGTTGCGGGGACTCGTGAGCATCGTCGGGACCACCACCAGGGTGCGCAATTCCGGCGGAATTCCTTCGGAGAAGTCCATACGCGGCAGCGGATGCGGTTTCACAAGCAACGTGGCGAGCCAGTTCACCAGAGCGACCGCCAACCGGCTGGCGCACAGCAGGGAGAGGGCGCCGAACAGGGCGAGCCACCAATCCTGCAACCCGCCGTCATGCGCCTTCGCCAGCAAGGCCCCGGAAAAAATGACGGTCAACAGCAGGATCGAGCCCAGATAGAGGTGCAGGGAAAACCTACCTGCCCTCCGCCGAAGGGTCTCGAGAAGGGGCAGGCGCACCCCCGCCGCTCGTTCCATCTGCGGCAATCCCTTGTCGATCAGGTAGAACCCGACATGTGCCGCGCGATCGTCCGGTCCGTTCCGGGCCGCGGCCTCACCGGCCAGCAGGATCGCCTTGCGCGCCACAACGGCTTCGTGCAAACGGCTCCTCTTCGCGCTCCTTTCAACAACGTGGCGGTAGCGGTCGCGGGTGGTGAAATCCATTCGGCCGTAGGCTCCCCCCGGGTCCTCGCGCAGTACCTGGTCAACGGCGCTCATCGTCTCGACGAATTCGCGCCAGTCCATCGCCCCCAGGAACCGAAGGCTACCGATGCTGTTGCTGATGGAAACCTGGTCGGCGGCCTTTAGCTGGTTCTCCGACCGCACCAGCTGCTCGATCGTCAGGCCGGACTCGGAAAGCCGTTGTTCGATCCAGGTGAGCGGCAATGCCAGGGCGGTGCTCTGTCCCTGCAATCGGCGGGCAAATTCCGCGACGAACGAGCTCACCATCGGGGGATTCGACCGCGCCATGTCCGCGGTCAGCAATATCAGGCTCTTCGGGTCCTTTTCGGCAACCTCCATCATCTGTTCCGCCCAGCGCGCGGCGAGGTCCCGGTCGATGCTTCCGGCGACAACCCGTGCGCCGACGCGCCGGAGATTCTCGATCAGCGCCAGGCGCAGCATGATGGGGATGGCCCACAATTCGCCCAGCGTAAGGACGGTCACCTTCTGGTAGGACGCCACGAAACTGCTGAGACTTTCCGGGTCCACCCGTCCATCGCCGTGCGAGATCGTTTCATGCGCGATGTCGTACACGCGCGGAAGTCCGGCCGACGGCCCGTCCAGCAGGCGAGGCAGTTCCCTGCTGTACCCCTTCGGCAAGTGCCTCTTGGCCGTGCGGATCTGTTCTTCGATCAGATAGAAGTTGTCGAGGAGCCATTCCCCGGCCGGCGCGATCCGGCGGTTCGCATTGACCGCC
>DATHRM010000207.1:0-2156 GCA_035465295.1 Woeseiaceae bacterium
TGTACCGCGGAGCCGCATGCCGTTGTCGGTCAGGCCGCCGCGTATGTCGATCTGGTAGCCGCCTGCAGCGTGCCAGATCTGGACCCATTCATCCGTGATCCTGTCCAGGTAGTTGATGCTCATGCCGCTGCTGCCACTGGCACCCTGCCATTTTTCCACCAGTACGCAGCCGCGCTCCGCGCTCGTTATCGAATTCTCGCCGACCCGTGTGCCCTCGGCGTCGTGAACATCCCATTCGCCGACCCAGAAATCGAATTCACGAAATCGCTCCTCCTCCTCGCACGGCGACGGCCGGGTTTCCGCCGCCACGGTCGAGTCCGTCGTCGTGTCGGCCAACGCGCCCAACGGGAGCATTAGAGCAAGAAAAATAATGTTATTTATCAATTGCTTCATAGATATATTTCAGGTTAATTATCGAAGTTGCGCGGTCCCTGCACCGTAGTCAGACCCGAACGATCCGGCAGGGTTCGCGGAATTCGCCGGGCCCGTGTTGAATCGCAACGGCGCTACAAGCACAATGCCCGCGCATTATCGCGACTCCGGAGAGGTGGCAGAGCGGTTGACCAATCGGCAGGACTGCCGATTGGGACGCGCGAAGCGCGCCCGGAGGGCGAGCGCCAGGGATGGCGCGAGTCAATGCACTGGTCGAGGACGACCGGACACGACAATCCGGAGAGGTGGCAGAGCGGTTGAATGCACTGGTCTTGAAAACCAGCAAAGGTTTGTAGCCTTTCGTGGGTTCGAATCCCACCCTCTCCGCCAGAAAAACGAAAAGGCCCCCTCGCGGGGCCTTTTCGTTTTCCCGCCGAGTGTGGTTGAGGAGCTCGGACCCTGTTCGACGGGCGCCATAGGCGAGGCAGCAGAGCTGCCGTTCAATCCCACCCTCTCCGGTACCTCTGCGCTTCCGCAATGCCTCGACAGCCTGTGCCATACTCGCCGCATCCCGGAGCCGGCGGCCATCCTCGTGAAACTGTTCCTGAAGAGCCTGCGACGATACCTGGCACTGCTCGTGCAACTCGTGGCATCCCCGCGGCGCGATGGACGCCGCGCTGGCGGGTTCCTGCTGGTCCTCGCCGCCTCGCCGCTCGTGATTGCCGTGCAACTCCTGCACTGGCTGGCGTTCCTGCTCGACGAGGTCTTCTACCGCGGCTACCGCGATATAGCCATACGGGAACCGCTGTTCGTCCTCGGGCCGCCGCGCACCGGCACCACTCACCTCCACCGCGTGCTTGCCGCCGACCCGCAAACGACGACGTTCCAGACCTGGGAATGCCTGTTTGGCTTGTCCGTGTCGTCGCGCAAATTACTGCTCGCGCTGGCGCGCCTGGATCGGGCAATGGGCCGGCCGGCCGGCCGCGTCGGCAGCTGGCTCGGGCGGCGCTTGCTGGCGCCGATGGATGACATCCATCCCGTCGCACTCACCGACCCCGAGGAAGACTTCCTTTGCCTGCTGCCGCTTGCCGCCTGCTTCCTGCTCGTAATTCCCTTCCCCCGTGCGGCATGGCTGTGGGACATAGCCCGGTTCGATACACGGCTCGGGGAGGACGAAAAACGCGAACTCCTGGACTGGTACCGGCATTGCATACAAAAGCACCTGTATGTTTTCGGCGCGGACAAGCGCTTTTTGTCCAAGAACGCGTCATTCTCGGGCATGGCGGAGGCGCTGCTCGCAGCGTTTCCGGACGCGCGCATCCTGTATACCAGCCGCGATCCGCGGGCCGTCGTACCGTCGCAGCTCAGCTCGCTGCGCCCTGCCCTCGAGGCCTGCGGATTTGCGGAATACCCTGGCGAACTGAGGGATGGTCTCGTCGACCTGCTTCGCTATTATTACGAGCACCTTTTCGAGGTGGCCGCTAGGAATCCCGACAGGATGGCGCTGCTCTACAACGACGACCTGCAGAACGACTTGTCCGCAACCGTGGTCGCATCCCTGGGTTCGGTTGGGCTGGACGTCGGCGACGGCTTCATGGACGAACTCGCGGCGATGTCTGCCGCATCCCGCGAGCACCAGTCGGACCATCGGTATTCACCGGAGCAGTTTGGCCTCAGTGACGACATGATTGTCGCGCAATTCGCACGCGTGTACGCCCTGTACCAGTTTCGCGGGCACTCGGGACCGGGAGAAGATATCCAGTGAGCGAAGCAGTCGCGACCGA
>DATHRM010000208.1:0-3830 GCA_035465295.1 Woeseiaceae bacterium
GTACATTTCCTTCGACGTCGACGTGCTGGATCCGGCCTACATGCCGGGCACCGGGACGCCCGAGCCGGCCGGGCTCACGACCCGGGAGGTGTTCCCGCTCGTGCGCAGGCTGTGTGCCGAAACCAACGTCGTGGGATTCGAACTCGTCGAGGTCAACCCGCTGGTCGACCCGGGCTACACGACCGCGCAGACCGCGACGCGCATCCTGCGCGAATGCCTGAACGGCATAGCCATGCGAAAGCGCGGGCTGACCGAAGAACACTATCTCAGCCCGCTGACCACGGACCACGGGCAGGATTGACTCCGGGTGTGGCAATGAAACGGGTATTTCCGTCGAGCAAGCGCTGAGCAATCCTCACCAGAGGTAAATACTGGCTTTCTTGTCGAGTATGTTCAACTCCACGACCGCTTCAGCGGCGCGCTTCGTAACCCCGTAACAGACATGCAGCGGCAGCAGGTGCTCTTCCCTGGGGTGGCAGTACCTTGCGTGCGGCGCACTCTCCCAGTCCAGCAGCCGGCGGGTCCTTTCGGCTTCGTCGAGGCTGCGGTCCGAACAGGTGTCGATCAACCAGCGCTCGAACGCCTCGTTCCGTTCGTCCGCCTGCGAAACGCCGCTGCCGAAAAACGCCTTCATATTATGGAACGAGAATCCGGAGCCCATGACGAGAACGCCGTCGCCGCTGATCCCCGCCATGGCGTCGCCGAGCGCCACGTGTTCGCCCGGGTCCAGCGACGCCAGCAACGATACCTGGATGCAGGGTATGTCGGCTTCCGGGTACATGATCTTGAGCGGTATGTAGAGCCCGTGATCGAAGCCGCGCTCGCCATCGAGCGCCGCCGTCACGCCGTTCTCCCGCAGGCATTCCTGCAGCCGGCGCGCGAGGTCCGGGGCGCCCGGCGCCGGGTACCGGATTTCGTAGGACTCGGGAGGAAAGCCGTAGTAGTCGTAGATGATGCCGGGATTGGCCGCGCTCGTGATCGTGGCGACGCGCTCCTCCCAGTGGGCGCTGACGACGATGATCGCTTCGGGCTGCGCGGTATCCGCCGCGATCGACTCGAGGCTCTGCACCATTTCCACGTGCGCCGGGTCGCCCAGCAGCGGCAGCGGACCGCCGCCATGAGACAGGAACATCGCCCGGGGGCTGCGCGGGATGTTATTGCCGGTCATCCGCGCAATAGTAGCAGGAGCTTGCATCGACGATGCATGTTGCGGCTCCGCCGGCCGCAGGGCACTCTGGGTCATCCGCCGCGAGGGGCCCTCGATGACCGTCCGACTATTGCTGATCTGCTGCGCCATGTCCTTTGCCGCAACCGCTCACGCGCACGGCGTCGACTCGGAAGCGTCGGCCGCTCCGGCGTCGAACGACGAGGTGAGAAACCGCGGCGCCGGCAAGGACAACTGGTGGGACAAGCTGCCGCGCCCCGAATGGTCCGCTTTCGAGCGTATCGAGCAGGACCAGGATTGGTTCGAGGTGTACCGGGTGGCGGACGGCATTTTCGCCATTTACGAGCCGGGCCAGTTCGAAGAAGTCATCTCGTTCCTGGTCACCGGCGAGGACCGGGCGCTGCTGTTCGATACCGGCCTCGGCATCGGCGACATGAAGCGCGTCGTCCGGCAGCTGACCGACCTCGACATCGTGGTGCTGAATTCGCACACCCACTACGACCACATCGGCAGCAACCACCAGTTCGAGACGATCTGGGGACGGGATACCGACTATACGCTCGGCCGCGCGGGGGGCAGCCCGCCCGAGGCCGTAGCGGAGTTCCTGCAGGAGGGCTGGGTGTGGAAACAGCTGCCCGAGGGGTTCGTCGCGGAGGACTTCCGCAGCCGGCCGTTCACGATCAGCCGATTCGTCGACGAAGGCGACGTCATCGACCTCGGCGGCAGGGCGCTCGAGATCCTGGGCACGCCCGGCCATGCGCCGGACGCCATCTGCCTGCTCGACCGCGACAACGGGTTGCTCCTGACCGGCGATTCCTTTTATCTCGCGCCGCTGTACACGCATCTCGAAGGATCCGATTTCCTGGACTACGCGACGACGGCCGAGCGACTGGCCGGCCTGGCCGACGACATCACCGCGGCGCTCACGTCGCACAACGTCCCGGTCGTCGAGCCTCGCTACATGACGGCCCTCGGGGATGCGTTCGCCGCCATCGAAGACGGCACGGCAGACTACGTGATGACGGACGGCTTCCGCGAGTACCCGTTCGACGGTTTTTCGGTCATAGTCGATGCCACCGATACGGTCTTCTACGAGTGCGAGGACGGCCCTGCAATCGTGGCTTCGTTTGTTGCGGGCGACCCGCCGGCAGTGCGTCTCCGGCGAGGTGGCGCCCCGATCGTTGCAGACCAGGTACGTGCCGCGTCGGGCGCGAAATACGAGGGCGACCTCGGCGTCACGTTCTGGACAAAGGGCGACGAGGCCGTTGTCGAATGGCCTCCAGGCAGCCGCTTCAATTGCCGGGTTCGTCGGTAGCCTGGTCCGGTATAATGCGTCCAGCCTTGTTGTATTCCGGACTGGATGTTGGTTATGAATGTACGCACCGTTGCTTTCTCCTTCGCTTTCGCGATGCTTTTCCTTTTCTCGCAGGTTGCCCTCGCGGACGTTACCCGGCTGTCGGAACCCGTAGAGGTTACGGATGATGCCGAGGTGTTCGGCGCGCCGCTCGACGCAGACGCCCGATCGGCATCGCTCGAGACCCTTCTCGACAACCCCTCCGACTACCTCGATACGCCCGTTCGGGTCGAAGCGAGGATCTCGCAGGTCTGCCAAAAGAAGGGCTGCTTCATGATCGCGTCCGCCGGCGACAGGGCGGTCCGCATCTCGTTCAAGGACTACTCGTTCTTCGTTCCCACCGATACGAGCGGCAAGACGGTGACGCTCACCGGCACGCTGGTCGAACGAGAGCTCTCCGAGAAGCAGGCCGCGCACTTCCGGGAGGATGCGGGCAGCGACACGATCCAGGCCGGCAAGGTCTACGAGATCGTTGCGAACGCCGTAAGCATCCCCCGGTCCTGAGGACCGTCATCCGCAGGCCGTGCGCGCAGGTCAGAGCGGCGGGTCGACGCGATCCGGCGATGAGCTGTTGAGGCGGAACCAGCCCGTAACGCTGTAACGGTCCCGGCGTGCCGGCCTTACCTCGTGAGGCATCTCCTCGGACAGGAAGAGTACGACGGTGCGATACACCGGTTGTACCGTGATCTCTCCGGAGTTCGTGTGCAGGACCAGCTCGCCGCCGTCACCCTGTTTCCAGTCCTCGTTCAGGTAGCAAACCAGCGAGATGACCCGGTTGGCTTCGCCGCGGAATGCGTCGACGTGGGTGCGGTAGAAGTCCCCCGGGCGGTAATGGGCCAGGTGACTTTCGAAGGAGAACAGGCCGAGAAACAGCTGGCGGTTCAGATGAACGCGCAGCGACTCGGTCCATGCGCGCCAGGGCGCGAGGGCCGGGTCGCGCTCATCCATCCAGTGGATCAGGTCCCGGCGGACGAAGCGATTGCGGTGCTGGCCCTGGCCCCTGCCGACCGCGGCTGCACGGAAATCCCCGGCATCGACCGCAGCCACATAGTCCGAGAGCACACGTGCGACTTCGGCAGGCAGCCCGTCCGGCAGCACGACGAAACCGTATGCCTCGAGGCCACGGCTCAGTGACTCGAATGAAGGGAGCGGTGCGGGGTGTAGCCCGGGTATGGCGTTCAAGGCAGCTCATCAGGCGGCGGTGCGCTAATGTACACCGGAAACCGGCTTCGAACTGTGTTTTTTTAACCGCCGTACTCCCGATCTTACCGCTACCCGGACAACCGTTACATCGAATGACCGGCATCAGGC
>DATHRM010000209.1:0-6880 GCA_035465295.1 Woeseiaceae bacterium
GCGACCAGATCATCGAGATCGACGGAGATTCCGTGGCGGTGGCGTTGAGCGCACTGCGCGAAGTCGATGAGCCGGAAGACTTCTACGACTCGGAGCTGCTGATCGATTATTCGCTGGCCATCAACAACGGCAACACCGACATATCGGCAAGGTAACCCAGACCCGCGAAGAGCAGCAGAGTTAGACGACCAAGGACCACTCGTTGTTGTCCTATACCTACAACTGGTTATTCAGCGACCCGTGGTTTTTCGCTGCGAACGGACAGGTGGAGCGCGATCCGATCAGGGACCTCACGCGTCGCCTGACGGCAAGCGCCGGTATTGGCCGGGACATCTGGAACGATCCGCGCCGGTTCCTCAACGTCCAGCTTGGCGCGGGTTTCTCGGACGAGGAAATAGGGCTCGATAAGGATACGAGCACCGTCGCCGCGTGGTTATTGAGATTCCGTCACGAATTCTTCAGCGACGATTTCGAAGTCTTCCACAATCACAGCATCGTCGAGACAATCGATGGTCGCGAAAATACGATAATCAAGACTACAACCGGTTTGCGGTACGAGATCACGGACCTGCTGTATCTTAATGTCGCGCTGGACTGGGACCATGAGTCACAGCCCGCCGGAACCGCGAAAAAGACGGATACGACCTTCACGATCGGTGCCGGGCTCGAGTTCGATTAGCTGATAGAGTGCCCGGGACCTGGCGCGCGGGCAGGAGCCGTTCATGAAAGTACCGACATTTATTCGATCGATACTCCTGTTGTCGTTCGCCGGCCACTTGCTGGTTGCTCCTGTAGCGGCCCAGGAGGTCGTCGTGTTCGGCGGTCCCGACGAAGCAAGGCAATGGCTGACCGGGGAAGACTGGTGGGGTGAAGAAAAGCGCGGGGAGCAGCTCACGGTACCGCGGGCGATTATTACCGGTATCAACCCCAGCTGGCGGCAGACAGCTCGCGAATTAACGGTTCCCGACAAGAAAGAAGTCTTTTACCGCTTCATGCTGCCGCTCGTCGTGCATGCGAACGACATGGTTCTCGATCGCCGCGCAAAGCTGGAAAACGCCCGCCGGCAAATCGAAGCCGGCGAACGCATCAGCGAAGACGAGCTGCAGCAACTCCGAGATGCCGCTGTTCTGTTGCGCGTGCTGGATAATGAAGAGGCAGACGCGCTGACTGCAGACAGCGCCCGGGCAGTCGATGTCATCGACCAGTTGCTGTACCGGCTGGACGTTATTCCGGCCGGCCTGGTCCTCGGCCAGGCGGCCTACGAGAGCGGCTACGGCACGTCACGATTTGCCGTCGAAGGCAACGCGCTGTTCGGCCAGTGGACCTATGGCGGCCAGGGCCTGAAGCCCGAGCAACAGCGCAAGCACCTCGGCGATCACCGGATCGCGAGCTTCGACTGGCCGTTCGACAGCGTGCGAGGCTACTTCATCAACCTGAGTTCCCACCCGGCTTACGAGGACTTCCGGAAGCTACGTGCCGAGCTCAGGTCGAAAGGTCACCCGCTCGAGTCACTCGCGCTCGCTGACGGGCTGATTCGGTACTCGGAGCGCGGCCAGGAATACGTCGAAACACTGAAGAGCATCATCCGGGTCAACAATCTCGACATCGCCGATGACGCCGTTTTTCGAGACGAGCCGCTGCGTTTCCTGGTCGGCGCCGGTGACCCCGCGTCGGCGGAGGCGCTGCGCGCCGAGATTGAAAGACTCCGCGCTTCGGGCGAACTCGAGAAAATCGTCGAACGCATGCGACTCGAGTGACGCGCTGTCCCCCGTCGGCACTCAGGCCGGAAGCGCCCTGTCGATAATCGGCACGAGGTCGATGCCGGACGGCAACGTACCGAAAACGGGCTGCGGTTCCGCGCCCAGCCGGCTCTCGCAGAAGGCAGCGGCCACGCGGCCGGGAGCGTTCTGTAGCAGCAGCGATGCCTGCAGCAGCGTCGCCAGCCGGCTGACCGTGATCCGCAGGTTTTTCTCCTCGAGCCCTTCGGGCGACAGCCAGGCATCGAGCGAGCGGAACGCTTCGTCGTAACGCGGATGGCTGCCGCACGCGCGCCGGAGTTCGTCGCGCAACGCGCCCTGCGTGTGCGGTTCGCGAGCGAACGCGCGCCTGACATCGAGACAGATGACGTTGCCGGACCCTTCCCAGATCGCATTGACCGGCGCTTCCCGATACAGGCGCGGCAGGATCGACTCTTCGACATAGCCGCTGCCGCCGAGACACTCCATCGATTCGTAGATCGACCACGGTGCGCGCTTGCAGGTCCAGAACTTCGCAATTGCGGTGGCAATGCGCCCGAATGCGTCTTCGCGTTCGTCGGAATCGCGTTGTTCGAACGCGAGCGACAGGCGGATCGCGAGTGCCGCCGCCGCTTCGGACTCCAGCGCCAGGTCGGCCAGTACGTTGCGCATCAGGTCCTGGTCGACGAGTTTCTTCCCGAATGCGCTTCTGTGCCGCGCATGATGAATCGCCTGGGCAGCCGCCTGCCGGATCATGGCGGCGCTGCCGATGACGCAGTCGAGCCGGGTGTGCTGGACCATGTCGATGATGGTGCGAACGCCCCGGCCCTCGTCGGAGATGAGCACCCCGTACGTATCGTGGAATTCGATTTCGCTGGACGCGTTCGAGCGATTGCCGAGCTTGTCCTTCAGCCGCTGGATAAAAAACGGATTCGGCGTGTCATCCGGCTTGAAGCGCGGCACCAGGAAGCACGACAGGCCGCCCGGCGCCTGCGCGAGTACCAGGAAAGCGTCGCACATCGGCGCCGAGCAGAACCACTTGTGGCCGTTGAGGCGATAACCCTCCGCCGGGCCCGGCGTACCCAGGGGCGCCGCCGTCGTGACGTTGCTGCGCACGTCGCTGCCGCCCTGTTTCTCCGTCATCGCCATACCCATCAGTGCGCCGCGTTTCCCGGCAACCGGGGCGAAGCTCGGGTCGTACGACGTTGACGTCAGTGCCGGTTTCCAGGCCTCGAGCACCGGCGGGCAGTGGCGCAGCGACGCAATGGAAGCCGTCGTCATGGTGATGGGGCACAGGCTCCCCTGTTCGATTTGCCCGAACAGGTAGTAAGCGCCCGCCCGATGCACGTATCGCCCCGGGTCGTGCGACACCCAGGGCCGGTTGTGCAGCCCCTCGCGAACTTCCATGCTCATGATCCGGTGCCAGGCGGGATGAAACTCGACCTGGTCTATGCGATGCCCGAATCGATCGTGCGTTTGCAGCTCGGGGGGAAAGCGATTGGCCTGGCGCCCGAGCGCGTACATTTCCGCAGTCCCCAGTTCCGCGCCGAGGGCTGACAGGTGCTCCATCGCGTTCGCGTCGAGATGCGGACGCAGGAACGCCTGCAGCGCCGGATCGGAATCGAACAGGTTGGTGCCCTCGAAGGGCGGAGGCTGGTTGAGCGGTTTGGCGAGTTCGTTTTGCATGTCCCGTGCAGCTGAAGCCGCGTCCTAGGGTTCGAAGCGACCGAGCCGGGCGCGCAACTGCTCGAGCTCGTCCAGCAGATCGAGGACCAGCGCGATGCCGGCCGTGTTGACGCCGAGGTCTTCCTCGAGGCGCCGTGCGCAGCGAACGCGCCGCAGGCTCGCACCGTGAAAGCGCCAGCGCTCGGGGCTGCTGCCGACAGGCTCGACGATGCCTTCCTCGGCCATTTCGATAACGCGCTCGGCGGAGAGCCGGGACGCCCGGCATACTTCGGCAAGGCTCAGCACGACCTCTTCCTCGAGGATCGTGCCGACAAGGGTCGTCGTTTTAACGTCTCTTCTCGTCATCGATCACCCTCCGATATCCGCGCGCGGTTCAAAGTCGAAGGCTTGCCGGAACTCCTCGTAAGCGGCCTTCGCCGCCTGCGTGTCCGCTTTCGGCAGCGCAACGTTCAGGACCACGAACAGGTCGCCGGACTGCTTCGCCGGAATGCCTCGCTCCTTGAGACGCAACTTGCGGCCGTTCGACGAATTCGGGGGTATCGTCAGGTCGACGTAGCCCGCGGGCGTCTTTACCTTGACGGTGCTCCCGAGCGCAGCCTCCCAGGGCGCGACGGGAAGATCGATGAAGACGTCCCTGCCCTCGACCCGGTAATAACGGTGCGGCCTGAACTCGACTTCCAGGTAGAGATCGCCCGGCTCACCGCCCCCGACGCCCGGACTGCCTTGCCCTGCCAGCCGGATGTGCTGGCCCTGGCGAACGCCTTTCGGGATGCGGACGTTCAGGGTGCGCTGCTTTACGGACGGGCGCCCGTCCGCGCCGATCTCGGTATGCTCCAGCGTAACCGCCCGGCTCTTGCCGGTGAAGGCGTCTTCCAGGTCGATGAGGATCTTCGCGTACGTGTCCTCGCCGCGCGCCCGGAAAGAGCGGCGGGATGAACGGCCGAAGCCGCCGCCCACAGCGCCGCGACCGAACAGCGTGTCGAAGAAATCGCTGAAATCCTCGCCGGACGCCCCCGTGAATTCGCCGCCGTGGAATTCGAAACCCTCGTTCCAGTCGGGCGGCGGACGAAAATCCTGGCCGGCCTTCCAGTCTGCGCCGAGCTTGTCGTAGGCCGCCCTCTTCTCCGGGTCTTTGAGGACTTCGTAGGCTTCGCCGAGCTCCTTGAAGCGCGCCTCCGCATCGGCCTCCTTGCTTACGTCGGGGTGATACTTGCGCGCAAGCTTGCGGTAGGCCCGCTTGATTTCGTCCTGCGAGGCGTCACGCTCGACGCCCATCACGGCGTAATAGTCCTTGTAGCGCATGGCAGTAATTTTGGTCCGAAAGCGGCGGATTCAATGCCCTGCGGCCGGATTGAGTCGTTCGCGCAGCTCCTTGGGGTAACGGCGGCTTACCGCCCCGGTTACGCGGATTAGCGATCGAACATCTCTCGTTGCCGCATCGGCATGGTATCGATCAGGGCGAAGATCTCCCCTGCCGGCACGGCTGAATCCCCGGAAAGCTTGACCGATCCGTCCTTGCCGATCAGCCGCAGCGCGAATGAACCGGCCGGAATATCGAGAGCGGCGCGCACGGCCGCCGTTTCCGTCGCGGTCAGCGCACGGTCCCCGGCCGTGGAGGTCCCGCTATCCAGCAGGGTCACCAGCACCATGTCGCGATCGGCAAACGCTTCGCGCTTCGAAGCCAGGTCGTTTTGCACCTTTTCCAGCTCTTTGTCATCGCGGCTCCGGGCGTTGACGACGAGGACGCGGTTCTTCCACCGATATTGTTCCAGTGTAAAAGGCGTCTTCGCTGGATATGCCGCCACGCTCGCCAGGTGCAGTTCGAAAGGGCCGTCCAGCTTGTCGTAGATCATCAGCCCCATGCCGGTGATCTCTGCCGTATTCAGCGCGGGCCCGTCGAGCCGTGTGCCACGGAATCGGGGGACGAAACGGGAAAAGGGAATGTCGACCGTGCCCCAGGCGCCGTCTTCCGTATCGAAGTCGGCCCAGTAAGCGACCTCCCGGCCGCGCCGGCGCGCATCCGTCGTCAATCGCCACGTGTAACGGCGGCCGTCGCCTTTTACGCGCAGGCGGATTCCATCGTAAGTCGACAAGTCGAGCTGAACGGGTTCCGTACGTATCGAACTGAAACCACCGCCATCGGTGTTCGTACGGCCGGAAAAATGCAGTTCGCTCTGTTCGATCCCGAAGTCACCGTCGCTGCGGCCGCCCATGACATTGTCGTTGACCACGTACCAGCCAGGACTGGACGCTCCGGAAGCGAACGCAACGAGTTCGACTGTCGCCCGCGCATCGGAATCGGAAGCGTCGGACGGCGAAACGGGAACTGTCATCAGCAAGACTCCAAGCGTGCAGGCAGAAGCGACCGCGACGCTCCGGCGACGGTCAATGTTAGCGGCTGAAAGCGAGAAGTTCATATTCGACGCGGGGCAGCTTCGCTCGCCATTCGTGGCAGCTGATCGCGATCCTGTCGCCGCGCGACACCGCGGCACGCACCGAGCGGCTCAGCGCGCTGGCCAGGAGCCGCTGGTAGTAAGGAAGCCCGCCGGCGTAATACGGCAGGATATCCTCGAGCGTTACGTCCGTATTTAGCATGCCGGCAAAGGCGTCGAAGAATCGACCGACGGCGGCGGACACCGGTCCGTCTTCGGAAAGCTGCTCGGACGGAGCGATCGTCCAGGTCATGTCGGGCTGCAGTACGCAGGTGCCGGCGAACGCCGCGCGTCGTTTCTCGGACCACTCGTGTGGGGCGATGAGGCTCAGCGACCACTGCCCGTCAATCCAGTAAAGATAGTTGCGGTTCCCCGGCACTGGCCGGTACCTGAACGACGCCGACAGCACCAGCAGCGACGTGAACAGCTCGGCGAGCACCTGGCGCTGCGGTTTCGCAACGACGCCTCGCGGCTCCGTCGCGCGCCAGTCGTCGAGGAAGCCCTGTACACCCTTGCCTTCCGGGTTGCCGGCGGTTTTCGGCGCCGGCAGTCCGGCTGTCGGGCGCTGGGTCGAATCGTGCATGATCGCGTCGGCCGGCGGCCGTTTACGCTGCCGCCCGATCGGCTTCGTAGTTCTGCACGGCAAAGTCCCAGTTGATCAGCTTGTCCAGGTACGCGTCGATGTAGGCGTCTCGCTTGTTCTGGTAGTCGAGGTAGTAGGCGTGTTCCCAGACGTCGAGCGTCAATAGCGGCGTCGACTTCTCCGTCAGCGGTGTCTCCGCATTGCCGGTATTGACGACTTCGAGCGTCCCGCCTTTTTGCACGAGCCAGGTCCAGCCGCTGCCGAACTGACCGAGCGCGGCTGCCTTGAATTTCTCCCGGAAGCCCGCGAGGTCGCCGAAGCGAGCATCGATCGCGTCGGCGAGTGCGCCGCCTGGCTCGCCACCGCCCGTCGGCGACATGCTGTGCCACAGGAAAGTGTGATTCCAGGCTTGCGCGGCGTTGTTGAAAACACCCGCATCGGAG
>DATHRM010000210.1:0-14126 GCA_035465295.1 Woeseiaceae bacterium
CGGCCTGGCCTGACCGTCACGGGCGCACCGGCCGTCGGCCAGACGCAGGATAAGACTGCCGCAAGGCTTCAGAGCCACCCGGCCCGGCGATACCATTGGGCCGTTTCGCGCAGGCGTTCGGCCAACGTGGCCGCGGGAACCCAACCCAACTGCACACGGGCCTTGGCGGATGAGCACATCCATGACCCGGCCAGGGCTTCGGCCATCTTGTCGCTGTTCACCCAACTGGCATGTTGCCGCACGCGCCCCAGCGAGTCGCCGCACAGCCCGACCAGTCGCACGAGCGGTCCCGGCATGTGCACCACCGTGGCCCGCTTCTTTCCCAATGCCCTGGCCATGGCCTGCCCCAGCCCGGCATACGTCGGATCGTGCTCCGCCGCCGCGAAGTAGACACCCTGGCCCGGCGCTCCGTCGGGGCGCAGACGCTCGCCTTTCTCGGCGGCCAGGAGCAGGAATGCGACCAGGTCGGCCACGTGGATCAGCGATACGCGTCGTTCCTCCCGGCCGGGCACGACATGGAGCCCCGAATGGGCGATCGGCCGGAACATTTCCAGCACGCCTCGGTCGCCGGGGCCGAAAACGATCGGCGGACGCACGATGGTGATCTCCATTTCTCCGGCATGTCTGGCCGCGGCCATCTCGCCCCCCAGCTTGCTGCGACCGTAAGCGGAAACCGGTGCGGGCGAATCGCCTTCCACGCGAGGTTGGTCGCCGGCGCAAGGCCCCGAAGCGGCCAGCGAGGAAACCACGATCAAGGCCGGCCGCTCGGCGCGGCCCGCGCAGGCGGCCGCGACGGATTCGACGCCGCCCGCGTTCACGCGCGCGAAATCGGCCGTCCGCACCGCCTTCAACAAGCCCGCCGGATGGAACACCACGTCGGCCTGCGATTCCGCCAGCGCCCGTTCCATGCCGGCGCGATCGGTCGCATCGCCCACGATGAGTCGGGCGCCTGATGATCGCAGCTCGTCGACGCGCGACGCGGCCCGCACCAGGCACGACACCCGGTCGCCACGCCCGATCAGCCGGCGCACCAGGTGCTGTCCGATAAAGCCGCTGGCCCCGGTGACCAGCACGGATTGCGCATCTCTGGTTTTCATCGTCGACCCTCCGCCGGGCGGCAACGATCGCCAACCATAATTCTTGTCGGGATTATACGCGGTTCTCCTTTAAGAATTAACACTCGCGGCCGGGCGCGCGGCCAGGCGGTGGTTGCCCAACGATGGGAAAGGCTTCTGCAAAATTGGTCAGGACTGGACTACGAGGCCGGGGAGGACAGGACCTTCGTTATGCTGTACTCCATAGGACAAACACCGGTCCGAGAATCAGACAAACAGCGATTCGCGTTCCGGACAGATGCCGATACCCAGGGCCGGCGGGCAGGATTACCGTGTGAGTAATCCTAGAATGCGTGCGTCTACCGGTTGAAGGACGAGGAAAACGGGAGGCAACGATGCGATACGAACAAATGATTACGAACAAGAGGAAAGGAGGAAGAAGATGAAAATAGTAATGATGGTTTTAACGGTTTTGTTTGTTTTTACTATTTCAGCATTTGCCGAGATGAGCACCCGTCAAGGTGGTGGCATGATGGGTGGTGGCTGGATGTGGGGAATGAACTCCGGATGGGTTTTTATGATCATTATCGCGATTCTCGTTGTTTTTGGTATCGCTTATATGATGAAACGAAGGTAAAAATCCGAAAGGGCAAAAAATATTGTTTATAAAACAATTCTTGGCGCATCTAAATTTAACAAGTTCAATGGACCTCATTCAAACGATGACGGACGTTTACTAAATTGATGAAAGGAGAACATACGATGAATTATTACTTTAGTAAAATAGTAAACGATTCCTTTGATGAGGCCGTAGCAAAGGTTACCGTTGAATTGAAAGAGGAAGGTTTCGGCATCCTGACCGAAATCGATGTCAAAGAGACACTGAAGAAAAAATTGAATGTGGATTTTAAACGGTACAAAATTCTGGGAGCCTGCAACCCCCCGTTTGCATACAAGGCATTAACAGCAGAGAATAAAATTGGCACCATGCTTCCCTGCAACGTAATTGTACAAGAGATTCCAGACGGGCAGGTTGAGGTCACGGCCATCGACCCTCTGGCTTCCATGCAGGCCGTCGAAAATCCCGCGTTAAAGGAGATCGCTTCCGAAATTAGCTATAAGCTGAAAACAGTTATCGACAGAGTATGAAGTGGAGTTGGCCCGCTTTCGTGGACACGATAATCCTTTGAGGAGGAGGTGTCCGTCATGCCGAAATCACGCCCCCCGTATCCCCCGGAATTCCGCCGCCGGATGGTCGAATTGGTCCGTGCCCCGAAAAAATACACCTGCGACGGGATCGACGTGAGTCCGCCGCTCTCGATCGGCAACGTCCCGGAGAAGACAAAGTCCCTCGCGCTGATCGTCGATGACCCGGACGCACCGGTATTTCTTCAAGACAGGATTGGATGTCCGATTGGGGCAGACCAATCTCCCGCATGGCAGCTACAAGTGTCACCAGATCTCGTATGTCACTGTAGCCGTTGATCATGCTCGGGAGGTTCCCGCCGCCGAAGTTGGTACACCAGGATGGAAGGGATCACCAACCATTGCAGAAGTGGCGCCATACCGATTCCGAAAACCAGTGGCATGGCGGGTGCGTAGGCCCATCCCTGTGCAATCCGGGTATTGAACCACTCGCTCCAGACCGTATAAGAGAGGCCGGAAGCGATGAAGACCCATCCTGCAGACCAGCTTTTCTCGGTTGGCCAGGAACGTGTCCGGAAAACGAGCGAGGTGATCCAATAAGAGGCGAGCAGAATCACCACGTCTCCGGCAGTGCAATGGAGGCGTGACCAGACAATATAGAGGGTTCCCCGATCATGATCAGCATAGAAGGGCGATTGCAGAAACTCCCATATGCCATTGAGCAGGATACCCGCCCCGATCAGCTTCACCTCCGGTACCGACACGATTCGCACAGTCGTCACCTCCAAGATACGCCGGGGAGAACCGGTCGCTCCACATCCCGGTCCCGATCGTAGAGATTGGTAATGATGGGAGTGACTCGCACCCCCTGATCGGTCCACCCGCATCTTAATATAAGAACCTTGACCTAGTCCCCTGAAACCTCTCCAACGGCACAAGGGTTTCCCCCGTCACCCCCGGAATAAACAAATTGACATCCTGCTGCGACGCGATCCTGGTAGGGTGGATATTGAACATCTGCTTCGGGGATTAGAGAGGAACCGAAATCCCGGGGGTGATTCGTGATCCTGCCCGCCCACAAGACCCGGATCGTCTGCACCATCGGCCCGGCGTCCGAGGGGCCCGAGGTCATGGATCAACTGCTCCTGGCCGGGATGAACGTCGCCCGGCTGAATTTTTCCCACGGGGCCTTCGAGGACCACCGGAGAGTCACCGAAAACCTCCGTGGGGCCTCCCGCAGGACAGGCCGGCGGATCGCCATCATGGCGGACCTCCCGGGGCCGAAGATACGCATCGGCCTCCTGACGACAGAGCCGGTCCTGCTCCAACCAGGGGACCCGTTCACCCTGACGACGGAACCCATCGTCGGCGACGCCACCCGCGCATCGGTCGACTTCCCCCGTCTCCCCGCCTCGGTCCGGAAGGGAAACACCCTGTATCTGAACGACGGGATCATCCGCCTCGAGGTGGATGAGGTCCGGGGGAACGAGGTGGCGTGCCGCGTGATGGCCGGGGGCGAGCTCCGCTCACGCAAGGGGCTTAACGTACCCGGCGTCGACCTCGGGATCGGCGCCTTTACCGCGCGAGACCAGGAGTGCCTGAAGTTCGCGCTCGAGAACGGCGTCGATGCAGTGAGCCAGTCCTTCGTCACCTCAGCGGAAGATATCCACGAGGTGCGCCGCGCAGCCCGCGCGGCCGGGCGCAACCCGTTCCTCATCGCCAAGATCGAGCGCGCCGTCGCCCTCGGGCGGATCGACGGGATCCTCGAGGCAGCCGACGGTATCATGGTGGCCCGGGGGGACCTCGGGGTCGAGATCCCGATCGAGCGTATCGCCATCGAGCAGAAACGGCTCGTCAACCGTGCGAATCTCCTCGGCAAGCCGGTCATCACGGCGACCCAGATGCTCGAGTCGATGACCGAGAATGCCCGGCCGACCCGCGCCGAGGCCACCGATGTCGCCAACGCGGTCATCGACGGCACCGACTGCGTGATGCTCTCCGGCGAGTCCGCTATAGGGAGATACCCGGTCGAGGCGGTGCGGATCCTCGCCCGGATCGCAGGGGCGGCAGAGCCGTTCCGGACGGGCCAGTTCGCCCGCGAGGCCGTGAAGACGGTGATCGATTCGGGAACCGTCGGTCCTTCCGACCTTGTCTCCATGAGCATCGAGAACGTCCTCGCCAGAATGTCCGTCGCCGCCGTGGTTGTCCCGAGCCGCAGCGGATCCACCGCGCGCCAGCTCGCCCGGTTCCGTTTTCCCGTCTGGATCACGGCGGTATCTATCAGCGAGGAAACCTGCCAAGGGCTTCAATTCTCCTACGGCATCCACCCGGAGAAACTGGACGAAGCACCGGGGGACTGGCGTTTATGGGCGAAACGGTGGGTGGCGGCGCAGGGCGTTCCGGGGGATTATCTGATCCTGATCGAGGGACCCTCACCGGACCACCCGGATGTGACGCAACGACTCGAGGTCATCGATCTTCGCAGCTGACACGAAGCCGGCTCGAGTCCCGGGGATCGGCCATCGTTCAAAGCCGAATTTTCATTTGGAGAATAGTCTACGCTTCTGCACAGAATATCCTTCGAGCGGCGAATCTCCCGGTTCGGTGATCCATCTAACCCATTGGAAATAAGAGCCTATTGTGGTCGCCCCCCATTGGCATGTCTCGTGCGTAAGATCCAAGCATTGTCTCGATCCGCACCAGTATCCTGGGCTCCAAGTCACAGTAGAGCGTTCCGAAGCTTGCTAAGAGATCCAGGTCTTGAACGAAAGGAGTGACGTCATGGGAGATTTTCTGCAGGGAAACTGGTTTTGGATCCTGCTCATCGTATTTTTTATCTGGATGCACCGCTCTGGCATGGGTTGCGGCGGACACGGCGGTGGCCATCGCCCCGGCGGTCAAGAGACAGCGCCCGGTGAAGAGAAAAAGAGATTGCCCGAGGAAGGCGGTCATCAGCACTGATTCGATGCTGGATCGATTAGGCTTGGCCAAGCGATGCACCTTCCTCTCCTCCCAACCCGAAGAGATATTTGGGTGCGAATGCGTTTCGGAACCGATTTGTGAACTCACCCGGGAGTTTTATAAACATTGCCCGAATCGAATCTTCGGACGGGAGGAACCGCTATGAATACAGAAATTGGTATCAAAACGGAACGTGATGACAAAACGGAACGTGGGATGGTCATTGTTACAGGCTCCAACGGAACGATCGGCGATGCCGTTATGCGGCGGTTTGCCGGACGATTTGACGATGTTGTCGGTTTCGACCGCAAGGCACCCAACCCGCCGCCGCCCGGCTGCACCGCCGTAGACGTTGACATCACGTCGGACGAGAGCGTGCGGGAAGGACTCTTCATGGTCCGCGAACACCACGGGGCGCACGTTGCCTCGGTCATTCATCTTGCCGCCTACTACGATTTCTTCGGCGAGCCGACTACGAAATACGATGAAGTCACCGTGCGCGGCACCGGACGACTGCTGCGCGGGCTGCGCGAGCTTGATTTTCAGGTCGAGCAGTTTGTGTTCACAAGCACGATGCTCGTGCATCGCCCGGCGGAACCGGGACAATTCATCAACGAAGACTGGCCGGTGGAGCCGACATGGGCATACCCGGAATCGAAAGTCCGCACCGAGCAACTCATCCGGGATGAACGCGGCGATATTCCCGCGGTGCTGCTGCGCATCTCCGGCGTCTATGAGGACCGCTGCCACTCGATTCCGCTGGCGCACCAGATTCAACGCATCTACGAGCGGCAGTTGACGAGCCGAATCTATTCCGGCAGCACTTCGCACGGGCAGTCCTTCCTGCATCTGGACGATCTGGTGGATGCCATCGCGCTGGTGGTCGAACGTCGCGCCCAACTTCCGCCGGAGTTGCCGATATTGCTGGGCGAGCCGGAGGCGCTCAGCTACGACGAACTTCAGCACACGTTTGCCCGCCTGATCCATGGCGACGACTGGGAAACTCTCGAAGTGCCCGCACAACTCGCGTCGCTGACAAAGGCGGGCGCGTGGTTGATGGAGCAGTTGCCCGGTGCCGACCCGTTCATCAAGCCGTGGATGATAGACCGCGCGAACGACCACTACGCGCTCGACATCACGCGCGCACGCACCGTGCTCGACTGGGAGCCGAAACGAAGTTTGCGCGGGACGATTCCAAAGATGATCGCCGCGCTCAAAGCCGACCCGGTAGGCTTCTACCGCGAGAACAACCTGGAACGATCCTCCAAGCTGCGTGAGCTGGCTGAAACACCGCCCAAAGGGAGTAAATCCGATGACGCCTGACCACGCGCAGCACGCGGTCCATACGCCGCCCGCGCATCCCGTACCGGCACCGGGCGGCGAAGCCGCACAGACTCATGACGACAAGACGGCGACATCCGGTGCGGTTATGGAGCATCAGGGAGCGCTGTGGGCGCACTTCGCCAACATGGTGATTGGATTGTGGCTGATTACGGGTGTCTTCGCGCTCGGATACCGCAGTGCCGCGCTCCAGGTGAGCGATGCGGTGAGCGGTGCGCTGGTCATCGTTCTCGCCATCCTCTCGCTGTCGCGCCGTCCGTGGTTCAAGCTCTGGGCGCCGTGGGCGAACTCGCTGGTCGGCCTGTGGTTGCTCTTCGCCCCCCTCGTTTTCTGGGCGCCCACGTCCGCCGTTTACTCAAACGACACGCTGGTCGGCGCGCTCGTCATCGTCTTCGCCGTCCTCGCGCCGGGAATGCCGGGGATGCGTATGCTGCCCGGACCGGACGTGCCGCCTGGCTGGTCGTACAACCCTTCGAGTTGGACACAGCGCGCGCCGATTATCGCCCTCGCGCTTGTCGGGTTCTTCCTGTCGCGGCAGATGGCCTCCTTCCAGCTCCAGCACATCACGTCGTTCATCGACCCGTTTTTCGGACTCGGCACGGAGCGCGTCCTCACCTCCGACGTTTCGCGCGCCTTCCCGATCCCCGATGCCGGTTTGGGTGCTCTCGCCTACATGGTCGAATTCCTGATGGGCTTCATGGGCGACAAAGCGCGTTGGCGGACGATGCCATGGATGGTCACGTTTTTCGGAATCCTCGTCGTGCCGCTTGGCGTCGTCAGCATCACGCTTATCGTCCTGCAACCGATCGCCGTCGGCGCGTGGTGCACGCCGTGCCTCATTGCCGCCGCAGCGATGCTCGTCATGATTTCGCTCACGCTCGACGAGGTGGCGGCAATGCTCCAGTTCCTCGTCCAGGCGCGTCGGGAAGGGCAACCGCTCTGGCAGATATTCTGGCAAGGCGGCACGCTGCGCGAAACGCCTGAAGCCGCCGTCACTGTCCGCCCCGATGTGGTGCGCCCGATGGCGATGTTCTGGGGAGTGTCACTGCCGTGGAACCTGCTCGTCAGCGCGGCGCTGGGGCTCTGGCTGATGTTCGCCCCGTTCGCCTTGGGCAGCACCGGTACGGCTGCCCACAGCGACCACCTCGTCGGAGCGCTGATAGCAACCGTCGCTATCATCGCGCTGGCTGAGGTGGGTCGCGCGACGCGATTTGTCAACCTGCTGTTTGGCGCATGGATCATTGCTTCCCCATTGCTGCTGGGCGGTGCCACGATCAGCGCGACGTGGAACGACATGATCGCCGGCATCCTCGTGATCCTCCTCAGTTTTCCGCGCGGACCGGTCGGTGAGCGGTACGGCAGCTTTGAGAGGTACATCCGGTGATCCCTGATGGTATGACGCGGCGGAGCGGCAGACTTTAATCAGATGTCGAAAGGAGATGAGCGGTGACGAATAACGGTATGACGGACAACCGAACGCAAGTCGCCGCGGCGAAAGCAGACCGTGTGATGGAACCCTGCGCTCTGGTGCTGTTTGGCGCGTCCGGCGACCTGACGCAGCGAATGGTCATGCCCGCCATCTATCGCCTCGCGCGGCGCGGTCTGCTCTCGCCGGAGTTCCGCTTGATCGGTTACGCGCGCACCAAGATGACCGACGACGAGTTCCGCGTGCGGATGCGAAAGGCGGTGATGCGCGAGGCCGGAGCGGGCGACGAGGCGGCGTGGACTGATTTCTCCGCCCGCCTGTCCTACATTCCGGCGGAATACGAGGGCGATGACTTGCAGGGATACGCGGAACTTGCGCGCAGGGTTGAGATGTTTGATCGCGGAACGGGCGCGGGCGCGCGGCGGCTCTTCTATCTCGCCACGCCGCCTGCGCTGTTTGCGCCGATCATGAAACACCTATGCGATGCGAAACTCGCCGGTCCAGCCTACCAGTCCGCCGCCGGAGGCTGGGCGCGCTTCGTCATCGAAAAACCCTTCGGGCACGATCTTGCATCGGCGCGCTCTCTCAACGCCGACATCGCCCGTCGCTTCGATGAGAATGATATTTATCGCATCGATCATTTCCTCGGCAAAGAGATCGTGCAGAACCTCTTCGCCCTGCGTTTCGCCAACGGGATTTTTGAACCCGTGTGGAATCGCAACTACATCGATCACGTTCAGATCACGGCGGCAGAGACGCTCGGCATGGAAGGGCGCGGGGGCTACTACGAAACCGCCGGTGCCATACGCGATATGGTGCAGAACCACCTGCTTCACCTCTGCGCGCTCGTCGCCATCGAGCCGCCCGCCGAATGGAATCCGCGCGCCGTGCGTGATGAAAAAGTGAAAGCGTTGCGCGCCGTCCGAAGGATCCATCCCGGCGAGGTCGAACGCGATGCCGTGCGCGGGCAGTACGCGACGGACAGCATCAGCGGAGAGCGTGTTCCTGCGTATCGTGAAGAGGAGAAGGTGGAGGCGGATTCGCAAGTGGAAACCTACGCCGCGCTCAGACTCCATATCGATAACCTGCGCTGGGCGGGTGTTCCTTTCTACCTGCGCTCGGGCAAACGTCTGGCGAAGCGCGCCACCGAGATCGTCGTCGAATTCAAGCCCGCGCCGCACACGCCATGGAGCGCGCGCGACGCAGCTGACGAACGGGCGCGCCCCAACCTGCTCGTCGTCAACATCTCGCCTGAAGAAGGCATCATCATTCGCGTCGAAGCGAAGCGGCCGGGACAGGAGATGCGGCTTCAGTCCATCAACCTCGATTATTGCCGCAGTGACGAAGGCGGTGCAACCGAGTCGCCGTCGGCGTATGAACATCTCCTGCTGGACAGCCTGCGCGGCGACCCGACCTTCTTTGCACGGGCGGACGAAGTGGAAGCGGCGTGGGAGATCGTCGAGCCGGTCATCAAGAAATGGGCGGCGGAGAAGCCGTCGGACTTCCCCAACTACGCCGCAGGCTCCGCCGGTCCCGCGGCGGCTGATGAACTGCTCGCTCCTGACGGGAGGTGCTGGTATGACGCGACCGATCAAGCAGGGTGCAAAATCAACGTCAAGGAATTCGATTCGTCTCGCGCGAAAGGCGCTGAGGGCTAAGCTTTTGCGCTCGAAGAACCAAATGATCATTTGAGGCGATTGAAAAATACGAAAGGGAGGCAATGGACGTGCGAACGATCAGCAGAGTGGTTCGGACGGCGGTCTGTGATACGGCACGGAATCTCGTTCAGGAGCGCGAATCTTTGATGAGACCTACGCACCTTCGAGAAGGAATGAGGACTACAATAAAAACCAACATTTTGGTGCTTAATCGTCATCGCACACCCCTCCGTGTCAACATGAGTGAGACACCGACCTCGTTGAAGTTTACTGAGCAGGGCGAGGAAGGAATTGCTCATGTCGTCATCCAATGTTATGGCTGTGTCGTCGACGCTTCCTTTGGAGGTCGAGGTCGTGGCGAAGGCGACGCGGCGGCGGTTTACGGCCGAGTACAAGCTCAAGGTCCTGCGGGAAGCCGACGCCTGCAGGAAGCCCGGCGAGATCGGGGCCCTGTTGCGCCGGGAGGGGTTGTACACCTCCCACCTGTCGGCGTGGCGCAAGCAGCGGGCCCACGGGATGGCGCTGGAGAAGAAGCGTGGCCCCGCGTCCAAGGCGAAGAACCCGCTAGCGGCGAAGGTGGCCGCCCTCGAGAAGGAGACCGTGCGGCTTAAGGCCCGGGCCGAGCGGGCCGAGGCCCTCGTGGAGCTCCAAAAAAAAGTCTCGGAGATCCTGGGGATCGAACTCAAGCACAACAAAGGGAAGGATTGATGGCGATCGTCGCGCAACAGAGGGACACCGTGGGAGTCGCCCCGGCGTGCGCAGCCCTGTCGGTGCCGCGGGCGACCTTCTACCGGCGGCAGAAACCCAAGGTTGTCGCACCTGGGCCCCGCCGCTCCGTTCCGCGAGCGCTGGCCGACGAGGAGCGGACGATGGTGCTCGCCATGCTCAACGACGATCGGTTCGCCGATCTGCCGCCGGCGCAGGTCTACGCCACGCTTCTGGACGAGGGGAAGTTCGTCTGCTCGATCAGCACGATGTACCGTGTTCTTCGGGAGAATCGGCAGGTTCGAGAGCGGCGCAACCAGCTTTGCCATCCGCGGTACCAGGCGCCGGAGTTGTTGGCCACCCGCCCCAACGAGCTGTGGTCGTGGGACATCACCAAGCTCAAGGGCCCGGCCAAGTGGACCTACTTCTACCTCTACGTGATTCTGGACGTCTTCTCCCGGTACGTCGTGGGCTGGATGGCGGCGTACCGGGAATCGGCGGCCCTGGCCAACCGCCTGATCGAGCAGAGCTGCGAGCGGCAGAAGATCAAGAAGGGAGAACGGACGATCCACGCGGACCGGGGTCCCTCGATGATCGCCAAGAACGTGGCGCTCCTGCTCTCCGACCTGGGGGTGGTCAAGACCCACGGCCGCCCGCATGTCTCCAACGACAATCCGTACTCCGAGAGTCACTTCAAAACCCTCAAGTACCGGCCGGAGTTCCCGGAACGGTTCGGGTCGCTGCAGGACGCCAGAAGTTTTTTGATCGATTTCTTCACGTGGTACAACACGATGCACCATCACAGCGGGCTGGGACTTATGACCCCCTTCGATGTCCATTACGGCCTGGCCGGGAAGCGGTTCGCTGAGCGGGAGGCGATCTTGAAAAAAGCCTTCGAGGCCACTCCGGAGCAAAAGGAATTGCTGGAGAGACTCTCGCCGCCGCAGGTTCGGTCCACGGATCTGGCCGGCGAAAAAATCAAGACCATCCTCTCCCGCGCGCCGGGAAACGACGCGCCCATCGATGGGTTGAAGGTAATAGCCGAAAGCGGATGGTTCGCGGCGCGTCCGTCCGGGACGGAAGACCTCTACAAGATTTATGCGGAGAACTTTCGTGGAGCCGATCATCTGCGCCGCATCCTTAAGGAAGCGCAGACAATCGTCAACGGCGCACTTGCGGCGGTAAAACCGCCGGGCGATGGCTTGAGGAAAGAGGATGAGCGAACCGAAATACGTACTTGACGTCGCGTTGCCGCCGCACGCCGTCGCCGCCGATACGGTGCGTTTATTCAGGGGTCGCAGGCCAGGTGGAAACCATGAGCAGCAAGAAACTAACCGTCGATGCCGAGCTGGAAAAGCTTCAGCACGACTCATTCAAGTACTTTTTGCATGAGACGAATCCAGTCAACGGGCTGGTGATCGACAAGACCGAAGCGGATTGGCCTGCTAGTATCGCCGCCACCGGCATCGCGTTGGCATCCTACCCGGTGGCCGTCGAGCGCGGATTTATGCTGCGCGGTGCGGCGATAGAACGAACGCTGACGACGCTGCGTTTTTTCTGGAACAGCCCGCAAGGCCCCGGACCCGACGCGACCGGCTACCAGGGCTTTTACTATCATTTTCTCGACATGCGGACCGGCCGGCGCGCCTGGCAATGCGAACTGTCAACGATTGACAGCGCTTTTCTTCTGGCGGGTGCGTTGACGGCGGGAGTTTATTTTGACGCGGATACGGCCGACGAGCAGGAAATCCGCATGCTTGCCGACGTGCTCTACCGCCGTGCAGATTGGCAGTGGGCGCAAGACGGCGGCGCAACGGTCACGCACGGCTGGAAGCCCGAAAGCGGATTTCTCAAGTACCGTTGGGAAGGCTACGACGAAGCGTTGCTGTTGTATATCCTGGGGCTGGGCTCGCCGACGCATCCGCTGCCCGAGGAGAGCTACGCAGCATGGGCTTCCACGTACCAGTGGAAACACTGTTACGGGCAAGAGTATCTTTACGCCGGGCCATTGTTCACGCACCAGCTCTCGCATGTCTGGATCGACTTTCGCGGCATTCAGGACGCTTTCATGCGCGATAAAGGCATCGACTATTTCGAGAACAGCCGCCGTGCGACGTATGTGCAACAACAGTACGCGATCAACAACCCACTCCAGTTCGAGGGCTATGGCCGCCATTGCTGGGGAATTACCGCAAGCGGGGGTCCCGGCCCCGACACGATCACAGTGAATGGCGTTGAGCGCCAATTCTTCGGTTACGTGGGACGCGGCGTGCCGTACGGACCCGACGACGGAACCATCGCACCGTGGGCCGTAGTGGCGTCGCTGCCGTTCGCGCCCGAGATCGTGTTGCCCGCACTCGACTATTGCGTGCACCAGGCTAAATTGACCGAGCTGAACCCGTACGGCTTCAAGGCGTCCTTCAATCCGACCTACCCTGCTGCATCCGGCAATCCCCACGGCTGGGTATCGCCGTGGCATTACGGGATTAACCAAGGGCCGATCATTCTGATGATCGAAAATTATCGGACCGGATTGTTGTGGCAATTGATGCGAAACTGCCCAACCATCGCCAGCGGCTTGCGTCGGGCGGGTTTTGGCGGAGGTTGGTTATGACCGGTGTCTTCCACGCAAACGGGTTTACCTCCTCCTTGCACGAGTCGTGGTTCCGCTCGATCTCCCTGTCAGATCGGAGAGGACAGGACCTTCGTTATGCTGTACTCCATAGGACAAACACCGGGTCGAGAATCAGACAAACAGCGATTCGCGTTTCGGACAGATGCCGATACCCAAGGCCGGCGGACAAAATTACCGTGTCAGTACGCGAGGGATTATCAGGGAGGGGAGATCGCATGGAAACGACTGGATCCCGACTACGGCACGGGCCTGTCCCGGAAGGTGCAGCAGGTAGGAAACGTACATCGGCCGGAACCGCCCCCCTTCGGAACGGCTCCGGATCGGCGACCATGCGGGTAGTACATGCCGGCCTGCGCCCGGAAGACGCGGCGCTTCTTTCCCAGCTTCGGCTGGGTGCGCCGGCCGCGGTCGAGTCCCTCTTCGACCGTTACCATGGGAAGGTGTACGGCCTCGCCATGTCCATCCTGAAGAACAATAGGGACGCCGAGGAAGCGGCGCAGGACGTCTTCCTCACGGTGGTGCGGAAGGCGGACCGGTTCCAGGGGAACTCGTCGTTCTACTCCTGGATCTACCGGATCTGCGTGAACACCTGCCTGATGCGGCTGCGCAAGGGCCGGCGGACGGAAACCGTCGCGATCGATGAGTTTCTCCCCGTCTTCACCCAAGAGGGGTTGCACGCCGGTCCTGTTCGGGACTGGAGCCGGGAAGTCGAGCGGAGGATGCTCGACAAGGAGCTCGGGCAGGTGATCAGGCGGTTCACGGACGAGCTCTCCGAGAAATACCGGGTGATCTTCGTGCTGAGCGTCATCGAGGGGCTGTCGAACGAGGAAACTGCGCAGATCCTGGGGCTGACGGTCCCGGCGGTGAAGTCCCGCCTCCACCGGGCGAGGCTCTATCTGAGAGAGCGGCTCAGCCGATACCTGCGGGACGGGAGAGTGGTCTAAGATCGTTTATAATGTCTTATCATAATCGAACCCGGATCCCGACGTCTCTCCTCTTATTGAAGGGTCAGACATGAAGGTTCTGCTGCTTTATCCGGAATTCCCCGATACGTTCTGGAGTTTTCGCTATGCCCTCTCCTTTCTGGGGAAACGCTCCGCGTATCCTCCTTTGGGGCTGCTCACCGTCTCGGCGTTGCTTCCATCGCACTGGAAACGAAAACTGGTGGACCTCAATGTGGAGGAGCTCCGCGACAAGGA
>DATHRM010000211.1:0-5492 GCA_035465295.1 Woeseiaceae bacterium
GCCGATGACGACACTGTCGTCATTAGCCGTCTGGTAGAACGAGTACTGATAGTCGAGCGCGAAGCCCTCGAAATCGGACTTGGTGATGAAGTTGACAACGCCGGCAACAGCATCCGAGCCGTAGGTCGCGGAAGCGCCACCCGTCAGAACTTCGACGCGGTCGATCAGTGCGGCCGGGATCTGGTTGAGGTCAGCGCCGATTCCACCGCCAACAGGCGAGCCTGCAGGCATGCGCCGGCCGTTAATCAGAACCAGGGTACGCTCGGCGCCGAGTCCACGCAGGTCGACCGTTGCGGTGTTCGTCGCGCCGTTGGCCTGGTTGGCACCCTGCGACGCAGCAACCTGCGGCAGCCGGTTGAGCATGTCCTCGATACGAGTAACGCCCTGGAATGCAATCTCTTCCTGGCTAACCGTGGTTACGGGGCTGGCACTGATGAGGTTGCGGGCGGGAATGCGGGATCCGGTTACGGTGATCTCTTCGAGTTCAGCTGATTCTTCCCCCTGTTGAGCTAGTGCGGTCTGGGATGCGACCAAAGGCAGTGAGCCGGCCATCAGGGCCAGTTTCACGGCGTTTGACACATGCCCGTTCCTGTTTCTAGGCATTGACATTGCCATATCTCCTTGTGCTGTTTGCGATTCGACGCCGCATGCCAGCGTTCTTGTCGAGCCTTGCCAACCCACCGAAACATATTCCTCGCGACTGTTTGCACGCTGAATATGCTTCGTTGAAATGGACCCATGCGGAGTCGTTGCAAGAAGGTTACACCTGTAAATGCATGGGGTAAAGAAAAAACCTGTAGTTTTATGGCAACAACCCTTATAACTATTGGGAATACAATATGGTTTTTCACCCACAGATGAACGGCTGATTGGTACCGCCCGGGCTGTTGGTCTGCCGCCACGCTCCGCCGCGGTGCCGCATGCGCCGGAGCCTGTCCGCAAGATCGAACCCGCGCGCTAAAATCGGGTCATAGGGTCTTGAAAGGTGCAGTCGGACAGCGGCAGGCAGATGGACTCAGTTAACATAATTCGAAGCGCCGTGATCGCGACAACCGCGTCCCTCGCGGTGGCATGCGCCGGCCCGGCGCTGAAGGATGCCCCGGCATCCGTCCCGGAACAGGCATTGCTGTCGGGCGCGATACTCTTCGGTGAGCCGGTCGAGACCGCCTCGATCCCCGACCCCGGCATGTTCGAACTCGACGACGAAATGCGCGCCTTTGTCGCCGGGCACGTCGACGGCTCGCGGGCCAGCCGGGAGCGAATGCGCCGGCTGCTGTCTGCAATGATCGAGTCCGGCCTGATGTCGCTGGACTACGATGATGCAAAAACGAAAACGGCACGACAGACCTTCCACGACCGTGTCGGCAACTGCATGTCGTTCACCGCGTTGTTCGTCGCACTGGCCCGGGAAGCCGACCTCGACGTCACGTTTCAGACCGTGGAGGTTCCGCCCATCTGGTACGCGGACTCCGACCTCATCATTCTCAACAACCACGTCAACGCACTCGTCAAGCAGAGGTTCGGATCGCGCGTCGTCGTCGATTTCAACGTGACGGAACTGAAGGGCGATTACGAACGCCACGAAGTCTCCGACGAGTATGCGCTGGCCCTCTATTACAACAACGTGGCGATGGACGCGCTTCGCAAGGGCGATCTAGAAAACAGCTTCCGGCTCCTGAAGAAATCCATTGAGACCTATCCGGACATCGCCGGCAACTGGGCAAACCTCGGCGTTATCTACTCGCGCAGCGACGCGGACGACTACGCCATCGCCGCATACCACAAGGCGCTCGATCTCGACAAAAGCCACCGCCCGTCACTGACCAACCTCGCCTCGATTTATCAAGGCCGTGGCGACCGCGAACGCGCGGAATACTATGCACGGCAAGTCCGCCGCTACCAGGACCAGAATCCCTACTACCACTACTACCATGCACTCGCTGCCTACAATAACGGCGACCTCGAGACTGCGGAGGAACGACTGGCGCGCGCGATCGACCTCAAAGACACGGAGCACAAGTTCTTCCAGTTGCAGGGACTGATCGCGGAACGCCACGGCGACAGGAATATGGCGCTCGAGAGTTTCGAGCAGGCGCTCGACCTCGCCGTGTACTCCGATGCGCGCCGCATTTACGACAACAAGATCTCGTTGCTGAGCCGCAAACGCTGACCTCGCGAACCGGGGTACACACTGTCGTGACGACGGCTGATGGGATAGCCTTGTCGGCCATCACACTCGCGACGGAACAGGCCCGGAGAATGAGATCAGGAATGACCGTAGTACTGGCGGCGTGTCTCGCCGCCGGTAGCGCATCGGCTGGTGAAGCGCAGAGCGTGTACGACGAATACTGGGACTACGAGCTACGGCAAAACCCCTTCAATGCAACGACGTCGGGCGACTACCGCTTCAACGACCGCGTGCCGGATGTCAGCGAATTGGCACAGCGCAGCCGCCTGCGCAAGCTGGACGAATTCGCGTCGCGGCTGCCAGCCCCCGGCGAGTCGCTGAATGCCGATATCCTCCGCTTCATTCTCGGCCATGACATCGCGCTCGGCCAGTTCGCCCCCTGGCGCATCCCGTTTCTTGCCGATGCCGGCTTCCACATGGACATGGGTTACGTCGTCTCCTCGACGCGCTTCGACACCATGGGCGACTATCGCGATTACCTCGCGCGGCTCGGGGCACTGCCCGGTTATCTCGAACAGAACCGTGTCAATATGCAGCTCGGTATCGAAACCGGTTTCACGCAGCCGCGGGCAATCATGGACAACATCCTCGTGTCGTTCGATGCCCAGGTCACCGATTCCGCCGAAACGCACCCCCTGTATGCACCGTTCCGCGACATGCCGGGCAGCCTCGACCCGGCACAGCAGGCCCGTCTCCGCGAAGAGGCCCGGCGACTGCTCGACGAAAACGTGATTCCGGCTTACGCGGCGATTCGCGACTTCATGCGCGAGCGCTACCTGCCGAACGCGCGCACGTCACTCGGGGCGAGCGACCTGCCGGACGGTGACGCCTATTACGCCGCACTGGTGCGTTATTACACGACGCTGGATTCCGCGACACCCGACGGCGTGCACGAGCGCGGCCTCCGCGAAGTCGCGCGTATCCGCGCTGAAATGGACGACGTCATTGCCGAGACCGGTTTCGAAGGCAGCTTCGACGCATTTCTCGACTTCCTGCGCACCGATCCACGGTTCTACGCGGATACCCCGGAAGAGCTGCTCATGCGCGCCGCCTGGATCGCGAAGCAAACGGACGGACGGCTGCCGGCTTTCTTCGGCAAGCTGCCGCGGCAGCCATACTCTGTGGAGCCCGTGCCGGAAGAAATCGCCCCGAACTACACGGCCGGGCGTTACGTGCCAGCGCCGCCCGGCGCTCCGCGGGGCGGCCAGTACTGGGTCAACACTTACGCGCTGGAAACCCGGGCGCTGTACCAGCTCGTCGCGCTGTCGCTGCACGAAGGCGTTCCCGGCCACCACCTGCAGGGTGCGCTGGCTTACGAGATCGAGGACGCGCCCGAGTTCCGCAAGCAGTTCTATCCGCACGCCTACGGCGAAGGCTGGGGCCTGTACGCCGAGAAACTGGGCGTCGAGATGGGCATGTACGAAACGCCTTACGATCACTTCGGCCGCCTGTCCTACGAGATGTGGCGCGCCTGCCGGCTTGTCGTCGACACCGGCATCCACGCGAAGGGCTGGACGAGGCAGCAGGCCGTGGACTACCTCGCCTCCAACACGGCGCTGTCGATGCACGAAGTCGGCACCGAGATCGATCGCTATATCGCCTGGCCCGGCCAGGCACTGGCGTACAAGATCGGCGAACTGACCATCTGGGACCTGCGGCGAGAGGCCGAGGCGACACTGGGAGACGCGTTCGACATTCGCGATTTCCACGACGTCGTGCTCACGTCCGGCGGGGTGCCCCTCGATATCCTCGGGACGATGGTCGGGGACTACATTGCCGACACGCTGGAAAACAGGCGGGCGGATAACCCCTGATGAGCGACGCGACCGGCATCGCGGATGTCGAGCACTGGGATGCGTTCTGGCGCGCGCGTGACAAGGCCGTCACGCGTGAGGACGCGGGCGCGCGCGACCCGGCGCCCGTCCACTTCTGGGAGGCTTTTTTCCGGGAGGAGTTTGCGCGGAAGCCGGGCGCCAGCCTGCTCGACGTGGCCTGCGGCCACGGCGTCGTCACCGGCATCGCCATCGCTGCCGCAGAGAACTGCGACATGGATCTGCAGGCCCACTGCGCCGACTATTCTCAATCCGCGGTCGACGAACTGCAGAAGCGCTTTCCCGGCGTGGAGGGCGTCGCCTGCGATGCCGCCGACATGCCCTACCCCGACGGCCGCTTCGACTATGTCGTCAGCCAGTTCGGTATCGAGTATGCAGGGGTGGCCGCGTTCGGAGAGGCGGGGCGCCTGGTCGGCGACGGCGGCACGTTTGCCGCATTGACGCACCTGGCCGGAGGCGCGATCCAGGCGGAGTGCGCGGAAAATGCCGCCGTCGCTGCAACGCTGCGGGAATCGCGGCTCATGCCGCTGGCGCGACAGGCTTTCGAAGCCGGCTTCGACCTCATCGCCGGCAAAATCACCGACGCCGAGTTCCAGGAAGCTGACAGGCAGCTGGCGCCGGCCGTCGAAGCCGCGAAGAACCTGTTGCGTGCCAAAGGGCCGCACGCGGCCGGCGGACTGCTGGCGAACCTGTACAGGGATATAGGCCACATGTACACGCGCATGCAAAACTACGTGCCCGGCGAAGTCTTCGCCTGGTTCGACGGCATGTCGGCGGAACTGGATTCCTATGAAGGACGGATGGCATCGATGACGCGATGCGCGCTCGACGAGGCGCAGATCGCGTCGATCGCCGAGGGACTGACCGCGAGCGGCTTCGACGTGGAGCCGCCCCGGGTGTTGTCGCTCGAGGAGTCGGGAAAACCGGCGGCCTGGATACTGGTCGCACGCCGCGGTGCTTGAAGCGATCGCGGTTCAGGCCGGCTCGTCTTCGCCGGAGTAGTGCCGCGCGGCGGTGAGCACGGTGGTAACCAGTGCCCGCTCCTCCGCGGTCAGCTCCGGTCGCCAGATATCGAACAACAGCACGACGCGCTCGCTGTCGCTGTCATTCCACGCTTCGTGCTGCATGCTGTCGTCGAATATCAAGAGCTCGCCTTCGACCCACGGCCGCGCCTCGTTGCCGACACGGATAGCGCCGCAGTTCTCGGGCACGATCAGCGGCAGGTGGCAGATCAGGCGCGTATTCACCATGCCGTTATGGGGCGGGATGCGCGTAGTCGGCCGCAGCCTCGAAAACAGCGCGATCGGTGCCTGCCCCGGGATGTCGGGTTGCGGCACCGCCTCCAGCGCCTTGAAGGCGGTGGGGCACAGCTCTTCGGCTTCCGCGTTCTTGTCGCCGTAGTGCCAGAGGTAGTAGGCGCCCCAGTCGTCGTTGTCGACGAGGTCGGTACCGGTCGGGCTCAGGTGGGTGCC
>DATHRM010000212.1:0-4605 GCA_035465295.1 Woeseiaceae bacterium
CTCTCGCGGACCGGCTGCGGCACACACTGCGCGCGTTACTGACCGCGTTTTGCGCGATCGGCGCCATTCAGTGAGAATTCATCTGCCTGGGGTTAAGATGCGCAGCTCAGACCAGGGAACAGACAGGAACAGAACATGACCAGACTATTCAAGCTCGTGATCGCATTCGCATTTCTCGGCGTAATCGCTGCATCGCCAACGGCCATGGCGGCATCGGCGGCGGAAATCGACGTCCGCGTCAAGGAGACGATCGAGGAGTTCAAGAAGAACGTCAACGGCGCCGAAGTCTTCCTGCAGCAGGCTGCGGGCTACCTCGTCTTTCCCAAGGTATACAAGGTCGGCGTCGGCATCGGCGGCGAGACGGGCGAGGGTGCGCTGCTGATTGGCAAGGAAGTGGTCGATTACTACCGCACCGCCAGCGGGTCGGTGGGCTTCCAGCTCGGTGCCCAGGCGCGCTCGATCGTCATCGTGTTCATGACCGAGGAATCGCTGAACCAGTTCCGCAATAGCGAGGGCTGGAAGGTCGGCATCGATGGGTCGGTTGCATTGATCGACCTCGGCGCGGGCAAGACGATCGATTCCAAGAACATCAAGGACCCGGTCGTCGGCTTCATCTTCGGTTCCAAGGGGCTGATGTACAACCTGACGCTCGAAGGCACCAAGATTCACAAGCTTGACAAGAGCTGATTCGAACAAGGCGCCACCCGGCCCGCGCAAGCCGCTCGGGCGGCGCGTCGGAGAAAATCTTCGCGCGGCCGGTGAGTTCGGTCGCGATGCCGTGACGCGGCCCGGCAGCTTGCCGGACAAGGCTCACGGCTGGTTTCGTTCCTGGTTTCGCAAGGTATGGAACGTCCGTGGCGGCGGATTGTATGCCGTGGGCTTTGCCGCGGCGTTCCTGTTCTTCGAAATCCGCGAGGTCGTCGTCGAGGACATTCCCCAGTTTATTGCCATGAACAATATCCTGAGCTCGGAACTCATCGGGTTCGGAATCCAGTTTTTCGTCGATACGATGATCAACTTCGTTCGCGCCCTGCTGTGGCCGGCGTACGTCGTGCAGCTGTGGCCGCCCGTCGGCCTGATTGCGCTGGTCGCCGCTTTCGTCCTGTTTCCCCGCTACCTGAAGAAGCCCATCGAGCGCTGGTTGTTCGAGGACGCCGATGACAACGTGTAGGCGCCGATACGAAGCGGAAAGAATGTAAATGATAATCGTTCTCAAATAGGCCCGTTGCCGCCCGGGCTATAGGTAGATGCCGTTATGCTGGCGTTCAGGTTGGGCCGGTAGAATGCGGCGCTGGATCTGTATCTGGTTTAGAATGTCACGTGCTGGGTATTTTCCGGCCTTAAACCAAAAAGTATCGAGGAGAGTCCGTTGAGCAAAATTGCACGCCGTAAGTTCATACAATTATCCGCTGTCGCCGCTGCCGGCGTTCTCGTGCAGCCGGGCCGCTCAGCCCGTGCAGAGGACCTGCCGAAACTCTCGGAAGACGATCCGATGGCGATGGGCATGAAATACACGCACGACGCGAGCACCGTCGATCCGGGAAGCCGCCCGAACAGCGCAGAGGTACAGAATTGTGCCAATTGCGCGCTCGCACAGGGCGAAGCCGTGGACGGCTGGCTGAAATGCCAGATCTTCCCGGGCAAGCTCGTCAACGCGAACGGCTGGTGCAGCGTCTGGGCACCCAAGTCCTGAGCCTGATTCACTCGTGCAACGAAACGCCGGCCTCGAGCCGGCGTTTTTTGTTGCAGTAGCGGACAAGACGCGATTACGCTCTGGGTTTCGCCCCGTCAGCCCGGAGAGGTCTATTGTTTGAATCGTTGCAGCTGCTGGCTCCCGACGCCATCATCGGCCTGATTGCCGAATATCGAAACGACCCGCGCGAATTCAAGGTGGATCTCGGTATCGGCGTGTACCGCAATCCCGCAGGTCAAACGCCCGTGCTCGACGTCGTCAAGGAGGCCGAACGACGTCTCATCGAGTCCCAGACGTCAAAGACCTACATCGGTTCGGCAGGCTCCGCGGCTTTCAACGAGGCCATGCGCGACCTGACCTTTGCGGGCACCGTCAGCAGCGACCGCATCGCCATGTTGCAGACCCCCGGTGGGTCCGGCTCATTGAGAATCGCCGCCGGCGTCATCCTGCGCGCGAGGGACGACGCAACGGTCTGGGTCAGCGGACCGACCTGGGCGAATCACGTGCCCCTGCTCGGCGGCGCAGGCCTCGAGCTCAAAACCTATGCCTATTACGATGACGAGCAGAAAACGCTCGATCTCGACGCGATGCTGGACGCCCTGCACGACATTCCGAAAGGCGATGTCGTGCTCCTGCACGCCTGCTGTCACAACCCGACCGGCATCGATCCGGACGAGGCGCAGTGGCGCGCCATCGCGGACGTAATCGTCGAGCGCGAGCTGCTGCCTTTCGTCGATGTCGCGTACCAGGGATTCGCGGTCGGACTCGATGCGGACGTGTTCATCGTTCGCGAGCTTGCCGGCCGCGTGCCCGAGATGCTCGTGAGCACTTCGTGCTCGAAGAACTTCGGCCTGTACCGGGACCGCGTCGGCGCGCTGTTCATCGTTACGGCGGACAGCAAGACGCGCGATATCGCGCAGTCACAGGCCAACAACCTGGTTCGAACGATGTATTCCATGCCGCCCGATCACGGCGCCGCGGTGGTCGAGACGATTCTCCATGACGAGCAGTTGCGCACCGACTGGTTCGTGGAACTCGCGGAAATGCGGGAGCGCCTGCAGGAAATGCGCCAGCTGCTGAACGAGGCGTTGCGGGCCGCGGCGCCCGATCACGATTTTTCCCATATTGTACGCGCGAAAGGCATGTTCTGCTTTCTCGGCATATCGACCGAGCAGGTCCAGCGGCTGAAGAAGGAGTACGCGGTGTACATGGTGGATTCGAGTCGCATCAACATCGCCGGCATAACGGCCGAAAACGTCGAGCATATAGCGCAGTCTGTCGCTGCCGTCCTCTGACGGCTATTCCATCGCCGGTTCCCATACCAGGCGGCTGTCCTCGTCGATTGCCAGGCGCCGGGTCGTGCCCGCGTTCAGTTCGAGAACGAAGGTGGCGGGTTCGCTCGACGTCACGGACCTTTCCGAGAGCGGTTCGGTGGCTTCGACGATATTCGTGATGCTGCCGTCGCGCCGGGCGAAGATCATGTCCAGCGGCAGGTACGTGTTCTTCATCCACATCGACCGATAAAGCTCGTCACCGTAGACGAACAGCATGCCCGTGCGTTCGGGCAACTCGCGGACGAACATGAGCCCGCGCCGCTGCTGCCGGGGATCGACGGCGAGATAGATATCGAAGCGGTAACAGGCATTGCGGGCAACGATGACGAGCACGTCGGACCGGAAGGACTCTTCGAGGGGTCCCTGGGCCTGTACCGGCAGAACCGGCACGAGGAGTGCCAGGAGGAGTGCGCGCACGCGCGTCATTCCGTACCCCAGTCGAGGTAGCCGCCGAACTGCAACTCGCGCAGCGTCACGCTCGAGTCCCCGTTGATTTCCGCGAGCGGTGCGATGCAGTAGAGCCTTCCCGTCACGAAGTAGACGGGCTTGCCGTCGTCCGCTTGCTGCTGTTCGAGGACATCGGTCCAGCAGCTGCCCAGGCCGGCCGTGCCGAAAAAGCGCCCGCTGCCTTCCTCGATCACGGTGACATTGCTGCCGAGTTCCCGCGCCTCGCTGCCGCGCTCGAGGCCGGGCATTGCGACGATGATGGCGATCGCCAGGTCCCCCGACGTCCCGGCGAAACGCAGGCGTGCGCCCTGGCCCTGTGGGCGCGGCATACCCTCGCAGTCGAGTTCGCTGGCCGACCAGTCGATGGGCCCGGAGAACTCTCCGTAGAACTCCGTCCGCAGGTAAGCGCGCTCACCGCAGTCGCCGGACGGCGGTGGCGGCGGCAAGACCGCCGGCAGTGCCGCCGGCTCCGGCGTATCGCCACAGCCGCCGAGCCATACCGCCATGGCGGATGCGGCCAGCGCCGCGCAACGGGTCCTTGCGCTAATTCCCTGCAATGTTTACCGCTCATCGCTGTCTCAAAACGAGACATTATTACCGAAGTGATCCGACGATGGACAAAATTCCAGGCGACGAGTTGGCCTCAACAGGCATCCTCTCTACAATGTCACGCCCCAACCCGGCCCGGGAGCCCTTAATGAGCGTCGCAGACCAATTCCAGCAACTCGAGGCGCATGCCAGCCGCTTGATCATCGGGCAGTCGCACCTGATCAATCGCATGCTGATCGCGCTTCTGTGCGACGGGCACCTGCTGGTCGAGGGCGCACCAGGCCTGGCGAAGACCCGCGCCATCAAGGTGCTGGCCGAGAGCATCGAAGGGGATTTCCACCGCCTGCAGTTCACGCCGGACCTGTTGCCGGCCGATCTCACGGGCACCGATATCTACCGGCCCCAGGAAGGCACGTTCGAGTTTCGCAAGGGCCCGCTGTTCCACAACCTGATTCTCGCGGACGAGATCAACCGCGCCCCGGCGAAGGTCCAGTCGGCGCTGCTCGAAGCGATGGAGGAACGGCAGATCTCGGTCGGCGACAAGAGTTATCCGCTGGACGACCTGTTCCTGGTAATGGCCAC
>DATHRM010000213.1:0-2178 GCA_035465295.1 Woeseiaceae bacterium
TGATGCGATTGTGCCACTGCACACCCCATTCTGCAACGGAATTGCGGCCCGGACTTGCGACCCGGTCCTGTGGCCGGGACGCGGGCTGGCTGATCCGCTCCCCAAAATCGCTCCCCCCCTTACTCCGCGCCCCACCAGGCGCCGTCGCTGCTTTGGATCTTGCCGAAGTGACTCGGCTCGGAGGCGACCCGCTTGTAATGAGCTGTCCGTCGTCAGGGTTTTTGAGACAGATGGCCGGCTGATTTAATGGAGGCTCTGGCCCATCTGGTTTGGCATCTTATGCTACGGCTTTGCGGTGCTGCAAGCGCCGCTGTTCGATAGTCTTTCGCTTGATCCTTTCTCGCTGGAGCAGGATTGTCTGGCCGCGTCCGAAGTAGACATCGGCAGGGGTGAGGTTGTCGAGGCTTTCGTGATAGCGCCGGTGATTATAGTGCTGGACGAAGGCGGCGATCTGCGCCTCGAGATCGCCTGGCAGGAAGTAGTTCTCCAGCAGGATGCGGTTCTTCAGGGTCTGGTGCCAGCGCTCGATCTTGCCCTGGGTCTGGGGATGGTTGGGTGCGCCGCGGACATGATCCATGTCATGGCCTTCGAGCCATTGCGCCAGGTTGCCGCTGATGTAGCTGGAGCCGTTGTCGGACAACAGACGCGGCTTGTGAACCACGCGGGCGCAATCGCAGCCTGATGCCTTGAGCGCCATGTCCAGCGTGGCGCTGACGTCCTCGGCCTTCATCGTCGTGCACAGCTTCCAGGCGATGATGTAACGGGAGAAGTCATCGAGCACGGTGGACAGATAGAACCAGCCCCAGCCGATCACCTTGAGATATGTGAAGTCGGTCTGCCATAGCTGGTTAGATGCCGTGGTCTTGTCCTTGAACGCGTCAGCAGCCTTGACGACGATGAACGCCGGACTGGTGATCAGGTCGTGGGCCTTGAGCAGGCGGTAGACGCAAAGCCTCTGAGACGAAGTAGCTTTCCGTCTCGGTGAACCTCACCGCCAGTTCCCGCGGCGACAGTTCGGGCTCGTCGAGGGCGAGATCGACAAGCCGGCGGCGAACCTCAGGGGGAATGCGGTTCCAGACCCGGCCCGGCCTTGGCTGGCGATCTTCGAGGGCGTCCGGCCCGCCGGTCTGGAGCAGATCATACCATCGATAGAAGGTGGCGCGTGGGATGGCGAGCTGCTTGAGGGTGCGCCTGACCGGCAGATGCGACTGCTCGACGATCCTGATGATCTCGAGCTTCTCGGATGCGGGGTATCTCATGCGCCGTCTCCCCCATCCGCGATCATGCTTTTTTTGAGCAGCCGCAGTTCCAGCGCCTGCTCGGCGACAACCTCCTTCAGGTCCCGCGCCTCGCGCCGCAGCTGCTTCACCTCGTCACCGGTTGCGGATCGTGCCGTGTCGCCGGCCAGCCGCTTCCTGCCTGCTTCCAGGAACTCCTTCGACCAGCTGTAGTAAAGGCTTTCCGCAATCCCCTCGCGCCGGCACAGGGCGGCTATCGACTCCTCGCCGCGCAGCCCTTCCAGCACGATACGGATCTTTTCCTCCGCGCCATACTGCTTGCGCGTCGCCCGGCGGATATCCTTGAGGACCTTCTCCGCCGACGGTTTCGGCAACCCGGATTTCTGGCTCATCTTCGCTCCTTTGATAGGCTACGATGAGCCAGAAATCCTCCCTTCCTCGTTAAGCCTTATCTGTCTCATAGGCGCTGACGCCGGACAAACGCACCGGCTGTTATGGCCCGAGCGGTAAACCAGATGTCCAGTCATGCGCTCGCCCTTATCGGCCCCGAGCCTGTCTCATCTTGGCCTCGACCTCCTGATCTCGTCAGCGAAAGCGCCTCAAGACACGCACTCTATATTGTACAAGGTGCTGGCCTGCCGGTTCAGCCGCGCGCTTCTTCTCGTGCATGCCGCGCCAGCGCCTGCCACACGGCATGGCTGGTGGCGGGCATCTCAAGCTCAGATACGCCCGCCGGAGCAAGGGCATGGAGCAGCCCATTGTAAGCGGCCGCGATAGCCCCCGCGACTCCGGCCTCGCCAGCGCCCTTGGCCTCGAGGCTGTTGGTTCGGCATGGAATCTCCACGAACTCCGTCCGGAACGTCATGACATCCTGCGCCCGTGGCATGGCGTAATCCAGGAATGACGCCGTTAGGATCTGGCCGCTCTCGGGATCGTAGCG
>DATHRM010000214.1:0-9689 GCA_035465295.1 Woeseiaceae bacterium
CTACCTATTCGACAGGAATCATGATGTGTGCGTAATCGGTGTCCTTCCACATCACGTAGGGGCCGCCTGACGACGGGTCGTCGGTGATGTGCGCGATCAGTTCCTTCGGCGCAATCACCATAAGGTGCGGGCCGGTCTCCACGTAATCATCCGCATTCCGGTGATCCGGGTGATAGGGTGTCGAGTTGCTGACCCCGCTGCCGGGCGGCTCGCCCTGCAACATGTATGAAATGCCGATTCTCGACGCCTCGTACGGTGCCTGCGAACCGACTGCCGTCATCATCTCTGCCCAGACGTCGTCGATACAAATAGGCGCACGGTCCCCGGGCATCGTGTCTGGCATGCACGTCCAGCCATTGTTGCCTTCGACCGCGACTGCGCCATCGACGACAATAGTTGCGTTGGCGGCTACCTTTGCCGGCGCCGCTGCTCGTGCATAGGCGACCAGGTCGTCATCGTCGACACCGCCGCCGGCAGCAGCTGGCTTGTCGCTGTTCCAGATGTCGTTGGTCATGAGCCACTCACCGTCGGCGTTACGTTGCCAGGTCTCGATGTACTTGCCCTGGTCCACAACGTCGTCGCCGCTCATGAGCTTGAAGGTCCCCACGACATGGGCGACGTCGCCCCCGGACCTGTGCTCGATGGCCATGAGTTCAATGCTCTGGCCCGCCTCGATCATGCCTCCGAAAGCCGCACGGACGGCGTCTTTACCAGTCATCGCCTCGAGATTCGGCGGCATCAAGCGCGCGTCATCGGCGTACAGAGCCGCTATTCCTTCGACATCGCCGGCGTTCATCGCTGCCTGCCACTCGGTATCGCGCGGCGTGAATGCCGCGCCGTCCCCGGCCGGCTGACCGCACGCCGACAGGATCAAAGCCAACGGGAGTATCGCGCCTGTTTTTTTCATTTTTGTACCCTCTGCGTGTTGGATACACCCAAGCGTAGCAGAGCAATGTCACGTTTGCCCTATGGCTCCTTGCAACCGATCAGGCCGGCCAGGGGCCGAATCGAACTACCGACACGCGGATTTTCAGAAATCTAAGTGGTTGATTCAATTCATATTTATCAACCAGTTACCGGGGCGTCTGTTGCTCAATTTGCACCACTGTGCATAACGATGCACAGCTGTTCCACGCAAAATTCACGCAAGAGAAACAGCTCGTTTCGCGGCTTCGGATGATCCAAACAGGAAGCCGGTCGTTGCCGCGGGCTCAATTGCCGCTTAGCCCGGCAGGTCTCAGCTCGGCATCCAGTCGACGGCCGAGCTGCACGACCAGCTCTGGCACCGCATCGATGTCAGCTTCGGTCGTCCGGAAATTGACGATACAGGCGCGCAGCAGGTAACGCCCGCGGACCACGGCGTTCGACAAAAACAGATCCCCGCCGGCCTGCAATTCCGCCAGCACCGCTTGGTTCAAATCGTCGAGGTAATCCTCAGTCGCATCGCTTCGATTGTCGGCGAGATCCGGCGGCACGAATCGGAAAGTCGCAATACTCAACCGTACGGCGTGACCAGTGAGTTCCGGGTGTTGCTGCACCCTGTCATAGAGTCGCTCGGCGAGCCGAATGTCCTCCCGGATCGAGTCGCGATAACCGGAACGGCCGGCGGCCCGGCACATCAGCCAGACTTTTAGTGCGCGAAAGCCACGGGTATTTTGCATGCCGAGTTCGTGATAGTCCGTACCGGTGGCTCCGCGCCCGGCGAGACGATAGTACTCGGGGGAAAAACTGAAAGCTTTCCGCAGCGCTTCCTGGTGCCGGCTAAGGACGGTGGCCACCTCGATCGGGCAGTAGAGCCACTTGTGCGGATCCACGGCGACCGAGTCAGCGAGCCCGAGTGCATGCAGATCGTCCGGCGCCTCGGGCAGGGCCGCCGCCGGCGCACCGTAGGCACCGTCGACGTGCAGCCACAGTCCCTCCGATTTACAAATCGCAGCCAGCGTGCGAAGCGGGTCGACGACACCGAGACTGACACTTCCGGCGGTACCGACGACGAGAAACGGCAATCGGTCATTCGCACGGTCTTCCTCGATGCGTTCGCGCAGCTGATCGACATCCATGCCTCCGTCGGCACAGGTATCAATCCAGCGAATGCCGTCGGCACCGAGACCGCAAACATCGGCGGCCTTCTGTACCCAGGTGTGCGTCTCGGCCGACACGTAGGCTGTCGGCAGCCTCGTATCACCGCCATTACCCTGTTTGCGAATGTCCCAGGGCACCATTGCCGTACGAGCAGCGACGAAAGCCGTGAAATTGGCCATGTTGCCGCCGCTGACCATCAGTCCGCTGGCCTTGTCGTCGTAACCGATAAAGTCCGCAATCCAGCGAACAGTACGGGATTCGATCTCGCTCGCCACCGGTGAAAGCTCCCAGCGCGCGAGATTCGCATTGAGTGCTGCCGCGAGTAGTTCCGCCAACGCACCGAGGGGCGCTGCCGATGACGTAATGTATCCCATGAAGCGCGGATGACCATTGTGCAGCGACCGATCAAACAGCAGCGGCACAATATCGGCCAGCAGCCGGTCCGCATCCATGCCCTCTTCGGGGAATTCCTCCGGGCCGAGAAGTGCCTGCACGTCGCCGGGGCCGGATGCCCTGGTAAGCCTCCTCTGCGACGGCCGGCCAGCCAGCGAATCATAGAACCCTGCGATCTGGTCGACGAGTTCGTATCCCAGTGTGCGAAACTCGGCCGCGGGCATGTCCAGTACAGAACGTCGTCCCGACCGCGCGTGCTCGCGGTCTTCGCTCATGCCTGATCTGCCTTGTGCACCATGAACTCGATATAGTCGCACCGCACCGCAAGCTTGCCTCCGGCGGGAAGCGCAAACCACGCCACGATGCGCAGGAGTTCCTCCGTGAACTGGCTGCGCCGGTCCGGACCGATGTGCTCATAAGCCCGCCTCAGGGGAGCAAATGACTTCCGCCACTCTGCCAGCCAGTGTTCTGCCGACGGAAAGCTTATCGTTGCCGTCCTGTCGCGGGCACCAAGGGCGGCCGCATCCTGTTCGAACAATGCGTTCAGAGCCCGCCGTGTCCCCCTGAATCCGCGCTCCCGGGCGCCGGAATCGACGGCGGTATAGGCCGCCACGCAGTCGAGGATCGTTGCGATGAAACTGCCCGGAACCGGACATGCGATGCCGACCCGCCCACCCGGCCGACAGGATGCCAGCAGATCGCGGGCGACTTCTGCAGGTTGCCCCTCGTGGCCGAGCTCGCAATCGGCGAGGACGACGTCGAATGTTGTGTCCGTAATTTGTCCATCGCCAGCCGCCAGGACGGAAACGGCGGCCTCGCCCGGGCGGACCTCTACGAATTCGGCCAGGCTCGAGCGGACCTGCTGGCGAAAAGCCCCCAGGCTGTTTCGTGATCGACCCCTTACGGGCCGGGGCAATGGCGCCGGGCTCAAGGCGCCGGCGACAATCCGTTCAATGCATTCACTTGATGTGGCCATGATCTGTCTCCTGTCAATGGTCGCAGGTCGTCCGCGACCCGGTGATGCTCACTCTAGATCGGCCGCCGTTCGGACACTTGTCGCAACCCTGACGGATATCTGGCCATTTCCTGACCTTGTGCCGCTGGCGGCACGTGCCTGCTATCATCTGGGCATTCCCGCGGTGCACCGGATCGGATATTTTCCTGAAATAACGGTTACTTATGATTTACCGCTTCGAATCGTTCACGCTGGACACCGACCGCTTCGAACTTCGCGATGCCGGTGAGCCCGTGATCCTGGAGCCGCAGGTGCTGGCGCTCATCGCGCTGCTGGTAGAGAACCGCGACCGTATGGTGTCGAAGGACGAACTGATCGAGGTGATCTGGAACGGTCGCATCGTCTCCGAATCGGCGATCAGCAGTCGCATCAAGAAAGCCCGCAGGGCGCTCAGGGATTCCGGCAACGAACAGCGGCTGATTCGTACCGTGCACGGCAAGGGCTTCCGGTTCGTCGGTGAATCCGTCGGCGCTGAAAGTGACAGCCCGTCGCCCACACCCGCAGTGCCGTCGATAACGGCAGGAACCTCGGCTCGACCGCGCGTCGTTATCCTGCCGTTCGCCAACTTGTCCGGCGATCCCGACCAGGAATATTTCTCGGATGCGATTACCCAGGACCTGATCACCAATCTGTCCAAACATCGGTGGATCGAGGTTGTCGCGCGCAACTCCGCCTTCGGTTACAAGGGCAAGCCAGTCGATTGGCAACAACTCGTAGACGAACTCGGCGTGAGTTACATCGTCGAGGGCAGTGTCCGGCGAGCCGGTGATCGTATCCGTGCGACGGCCCAGCTGGTAGACGCGATCTCGAAGCGCCAGATCTGGGCTGATCGCTATGATCGCGACCTTGAGGATGTTTTTGCCGTCCAGGACGAGATCACGGCCAAGATCGCAGCCCGCCTCGAACCCGAGATCGGCGCATTCGAACGGCGCAAGGTCACGAAGACGCCACCGCGCGATCTGCGAGCCTGGGACTGTTATCACCTCGGGATCGCCCGTTTCTTCAAGTTCACGGCGGATGACAACCTGGAGGCTCAGCGTCTTCTGCAGAAAAGTCGCGAGCTCGATCCCCGCTTTGGCGAGGCGCATGCGTGGTGGGCCTACGCGGTCATCCTCGGCATGGTGTACTGGGACACGGAACCGACAACCGAACTGCTCGATGCGGCGCTGGCGGCGACCCAGCGCGCTTTGCAGCTCGATGACCAGAACGCGGTGTTCTATGCGCTCAAGGCCCGGGTGCAACTTGCCCGCTGCGAATACCAGAGCGCGCTGATCGAGAACAACATCGCCATCGAACTGAACCCGACTTTCGCGGCAGCATATTGCGGACTTGCCGACTCCCTGGCCTACGAAGGCCATTACGAAGAGTCCATCAGGCAATTCGAACACGCCCTGGAATTGAGTCCCAACGATCCACAACGCTGGGCATTCCTTACATACGGTGCACTCGCGCATATCTTCAAGGGCGATTACCCCACGGCACTCGAATGGACAGACAGAGCCGGCGAAATCCCGAATTGCCAGTTCTGGACACACGCGCACAGGGCAGTCGCGCTCGCGTATCTCGGGAAAACGGACGAGGCCCGACACGAAATCGAGCAAGTTAAGCGGGAGCGTCCCCAGTTCAGCATCGAGTTCGCACGCAACAAGCTTTTTTTCATCAAGGACAAGGGTCAGCTCGACGGTTACCTCGAAGGCCTGAGACGTGCGGGCGTCCCGGCGACCAGTTAAGCACGGCAAAGCCTGTTTCGAATCCCATGCGCGGCCAACTCTGCAAGTCGACCCGATTGCACTCGTGTGAGCGACACGCAATCATGCATAAGCATGACTGATTACCAGCCAGGCATCCGACACAACCTCGGCCAGTTCGGCCAACAGCTGTTGCAGGTCTTTTTCGTCGGACTGACCATCGGCATGCAGCGAACCGTGGTCCCGGTGCTGGCCGAATCCGAGTTCGGGGTCCCGGCGGGCTCGGCGGCGCTGCTGGTCCATGGTTTCGTCGCCTGGTCGTTCACGGCGGCCCTGACCGGTATCGGCATGGCGCTGCTGTATCCGACGTTGATCGCCGCCGTGGGGGATATCTCGCATCCCGACTGGAGAGGCTCCAGCCTCGGCGTGTACCGATTCTGGCGGGACCTCGGTTACGGCATCGGTGCCCTGCTGCTGGGCCTCGTCGTCGATGCATTCGGCGCCTACGAGGCCGCGTTCTGGCTCACGGCCGTAGTGATGGCCCTGTCCGGCTTGTGGGTAGCCATTGCGATGGACGAGACGCTGGCGACCAGGAATCCCGCCATCGAAAGATGAATCCGTGGACCATACCGTCCCGCGTTACATGGCTCGTTGCATATCCCCGCAAAATTCACGCAAGGCGAGTTCGCCGATCATCCGTGCGGCGCGTGACAGAGTGAAATGAAATGAGGATTGCAGTATCGCGGGTCCGCGAAACACGGAGATTTTCAGAAATCTAAGTGGTTGATTCGAAAAATATTTATCAACCAGTTACCGGGGCGCCCGTTGCGCTAAGTGCATGACTGTGTATAACGATGCACAGCTGATTCACGCAAAACTCACGCGTCGCGTCATTCGCTAGTGACGGTCGACTCACGGCCGATGAAAGCATCCTTCTCTTTCTGCAGTCCAATCAACAAATGATTCATCAACGCCTTGACGCGAGCGGTTCCTCTGAGATCGGGATGCATCAGCAACCACATCGTGCGTTCGATTTCCTTCACCGGAAGATTCAGGCGCTGTAACCCCGGCACCCGGCTGCCGACAATGTGGGGTGTAGAGAGCAGCCCCATGCCGCGTCTTACCGCATCGTTGTTGACGATCATCGAGTCGCTCTTGAAGACGATGTTTACCTTGTCCCTGTTGCTGGCCCACCATGGTTTCGGGTCGTCGCGATGCTCGACCCAGCGATGTTCCAGCGGCGCGAGATCGCGATGCTGTTCTATATATTCCGGCGATCCGTACGTCCCGAAGGTGAACTTGCACACCTCGCGTGCGATGTAATTCTCCGGTGGCCGCTTGCCGACCCGTACGGCCAGATCGGCTTCGTTACGCTCGAGGTACAGGGAACTCGACGTGATGATGAGGTCGAGTTCGATTTCCGGATGTTGCTTGCAGAATGATTCGAGGAGTGGCATCAGGGCATACCGCGTGACGCCCTCCGGCGCGGTCAACCTGATCGTGCCGCTCAAGCGCGTGTCGGTGCCGAGCAGTTGCCGGGACACCGCGTTGGCCTGCTCCTCCATGACTTCGGCGTGGTGCATCACGGTCCGTCCGGCCTCGGTCATGACGTAACCGTGCGGATGACGCTCGAACAGCCTCAGCTTGTTGTCTTTCTCGATGCTGCTGATGCGCCGGAATACGGTGCTGTAGTTGACGCCCAGCGCCTTCGCCGCGCCCGACAGGGTGCCCGCGCGGCATACCGCCAGCACCAGCTTCAAGTCGTCCCAATCCATCGAGCGGCCTCCCGCTGCCAGGTTTATGCAAATTTGCACGTACAGAATGCCATTTTGCCTAATTTTCATGCAAATCAGAAATGAGTAAGGTACGCCCCGTTGACACAGGAGACCATCATGACTTTGAGAATCAATGACATGGCGCCGGACTTCACGGCGCAGACGACACACGGCGAGATCCGCTTCCACGACTGGATCGGCGACGGCTGGGCTGTTCTGTTTTCGCACCCCAAGGACTTCACGCCGGTTTGCACTACGGAACTGGGTTACCTCGCGGGCCTCGAGCAGGAGTTCGCCAGGCGCGACTGCAAGATCATCGGCCTCAGTGTGGACGCCATAGACACGCACCAGGACTGGAAGAAGGATATCCGGGAGACGCAAGGGCACGCCGTCGACTACCCGCTGATCGCGGACACGGATCTCGAGGTATCCCGGCTTTACCACATGCTCCCCGCGAACGAGAGCGGCACTGCCAGCGAACGAACTGCCGCTGACAACGCGACGGTGCGGACGGTGTTCGTCATCGGTCCGGACAAGTGCATCAAGATGATGCTGTCGTATCCGATGAGCACGGGGCGCAACTTCGACGAAATCCTGCGCGTACTCGAGTCGTTGCGGCTGACCGCCGAACACAGCGTCGCCACGCCGGCCAACTGGCAGTACGGTGACGACGTCATCATCGTACCTTCGCTGTCCGACGATATGGCCGCCGAGAAGTTTCCCGAAGGTTGGGAGACCGTGAAGCCGTATCTGAGGGTCGTGGCACAGCCACAGTGACACGAGAAAGAGGGTTTACGACATGAAAGACTATGACGTTGCCATCGTCGGCGGAGGGCCTGCAGGGCTCTCCGCCGCACTCGTCCTCGCGCGTGCCCGCCGCAAGATTGCGATCATCGACGCAGGTACGCCGAGAAACAATGTCTCACCGGGCGTGCACGCGTTCCTGTCGCGCGATGGCATATCGCCGGCAGACCTCAAGAAGGTATCGCGCAAACAGATATCCCGGTATCCGGACGTTGCCTTTGTCGACCAGTCGGTCAGGCACATTCGTGCCGCAAATCCCCGACGGGGCTTCGGCATCGCGCTGGACGGTGGCGACACACTGCGCGTGCAAGCCGTTGTCCTGGCTGTCGGGATGATCGACGAGCTACCGGACCTGCCGGACTTCGACCGGTATTGGGGGCGGCAAATCATTCACTGCCCGTTTTGCCACGGCTACGAGAATGCCGGTACCCGATGGGGCGTCCTGGCGAATGACCTCGATGATGTCGAGAAATCCGAAAACTATCGTTTCTGGACGGACACACTAAGGGTATTTGTGGACCAGCGCTTGCACATTCCGGACGAAATGCTTGGAAGGCTGGACAGCCTGGATATTGCCGTGGATCGTAGAACCATACGCCGGCTGATCGCGTCTGATGACGGAAGACTATCTGCCCTCGGGATGTCCGACGGGTCGCAGGTCGCGTGCGACACCATCGTCTACCGGCCCCGGCAACGCCAGACCGCGGTTGTCAATGACAGCCGGGTCGCCCTGAGTGAATTCGGCAGAGTCTGGATCGACAAGAACCAGCAGACAAGCATCCGGGGGATATTCGCCGCAGGCGACCTGACCCCCGGATGCCAGGACGCACTCGCAGCGGCTGCCGAGGGCGCCAAAGCAGCGAAGAGTGCGCTGGATAGTCTGAGAAGCTGACGAAGTCGTACGGCGTCAGCCCCTGCGTGTCGTTTTCGCAAGCACCGACTCGAGGGGCTCCAGCAGCTCTTCCCGGTCTTCTTCGTTCTGGAACGGCAGCTCTTCCACGAATCTGACGGGATCGAATTCGGGAAACTCATCACCCAGTTGCCGGGCCACTGTTTCGGCGGCTTCTGCTTCTCCCGATCGTGCGAGGGCCGCAAGTCGATAAGTCAGATCGTCCCGGCGCGGTTTGTCGATTTGATCCAGCACTTCCAGAGAGTCCTCGAACCGGCCCTGATGAAACAGGGCACGCACGAGATGTGTGCGGTATCGGACCGGATGGTACGGATTCAGCCGCATCGACTTCCTGACCCACTGTTCAGCTTCCTCGGGACGCCCGGCAAACACCAGCACCTCGCCCATGGCATTGATGATGCGATCGTCATTGGGATTCAGGAACAGCGCCCGCTCCTGGTGCTGTAACGCGCGCTTCAGGTTGCCACGCTCGAGGTTCACCTGCGCGAGGATGCGGTGACACTCGCTGTCGTTCTCGTCGAGGGACAGGCCTTTTTCCACGGCGGACTGGGAACGGTCGACCAGGGCCGGAATATCGTCCAGCTCGAATACCATGGCCTGGCCGAGACCGCAGCCCAGCCACGCGTAGGCCACCGCATAATCCGGGTCCTGCTCGATGGCGCGTTCGAACAGGTCGATGCACTTCTTGCAATCCTCCGGCGTGAAACGATGATGATGGTCCTTGCCACGCAACAACAGGTCATGCGCATCCAGGCGCTCGGGTGGAGCCTTGCGCGCCCGCGCCAGGCGGGCCGCCTCGACCCTGCCCGCCAGTGTCGAGACAAGCGTCGAGGTAATCTCATCCTGCAGGACGAAGACATCCTCCAGTTCCCGGTCGTATCGATGCCCCCACACCTGGAGCCCGGCTTCCGCGTCCAGTAACTGAACGTTGATCCTCACCCGCTTTCCTTCCCGCTGCACGCTGCCGCGCACCAGGTACTGCGCCCCCAGTTTCTGCGCGATGGCCTGGTCCGTGAGATCGC
>DATHRM010000215.1:0-3773 GCA_035465295.1 Woeseiaceae bacterium
GGAGTCGTACCCGTAGGTGAAGGCAGTGTTAGCCGCCTCGCCGCGCACATACGGTGCGGCGCCCTCCGGATACTTGTCCAGCAGGTCCTTGCCCTGGTACCAGCCACCGAAGTGGAAGGGCGTGAATACGACGCCCCGGGCGACCCTCGGCGTGATCATTGCCTTGATCTTGATTCTCGCGCCCTCGGGGCTTTCGAGCCATATCCAGTTGCCGTCGCGGATGCCGTTGTCGTTCGCATCGGCCGGGTTGATCTCCGCGAACATGTCCTGCTGCAGTTCGGCGAGCCACGGGTTGGAGCGGGTCTCCTCGCCGCCGCCCTCGTACTCGACGAGCCGCCCGCTGGTGTGAATGAGCGGGAAGTCCTTCGAGTAGTCCTTGGCCTGGATCGACATATAGCGTGTCGGCAGGCGGTAATGACTCTTTACGTCCTCGTAGGTCGGGTACTTGTCGACGAGGTCGCGCCGAGACGTGTACAGCGGTTCGCGATGAATCGGTACCGGGTCCGGGAAGGTCCAGACCACCGTGCGGGCCTTGGCGTTGCCGAACGGCGCACAGCCATGCTTGATGGCAACACGCTGGATGCCGCCCGAAAGGTCGGTCTTCCAGTTCTTGCCTTCGGCGGCCTTCTTCTCCTCGGCCGTGAGGTCGTCCCACCAGCCGAGCTGCTTCAGCATGTCGGCGGTGAATTCCGGGTAGCCGTCCTTGATCTCGGCGCCCTTGCTGTACGAGTCCTCGGCGAGCAGGTTGACGCCGTTGTGCTCGACGCCGAAGCGCGCACGGAAGTTGAGGCCGCCTTCGGCCACGTGCTTGCTGGTGTCGTAGAGAATCGGCGTACCCGGGTGTTTCATTTCCGGGGGTCCCCAGCTCGGCCACGGCAGGCCGTAGTAGTCGCCGTCGCACGGCCCGCCCTCGGCTTTCAGCGTCGTCGGGTTGAAGGTGTGCTTGTTCTCCATGTGCAGCTTCAGCCGCTCCGGGCTCTGGCCGGTGTAGCCGATCGTCCACATGCCGCGGTTGATTTCGCGCAGGATGTCCTCGATCAGCGGCTCGTCGTTCTCGACCTTGATGTTCTTGAACAACTGGTCGGAGAACTCGAGCTTCTTCGCCAGCTTGTACATGATCGTATGGTCGGGAAGCGCCTCGAACAGCGGCTCGATAATCCTGTCGCGCCACTGCAGTGAGCGGTTCGACGCGGTGACCGAGCCGTAGGTCTCGAACTGCGTTGCGGCCGGCAACAGGTACATGCCTTCCTGGCGGTCGGGCAGGACCGCCGTGTGCGTCGGGTACGGATCGATGACGACGACCATCTCGAGCGTCTCGAGCGCCTTCTTCATCTCCGGGCCGCGGGTCTGGCTGTTCGGTGCGTGGCCCCAGAAGAACATCGCCTTGAGCTGGTCACGCTGGTCGATCAGGCGGCTGTCTTCGAGAACGCCGTCTATCCAGCGCGAAACCGGCATACCGGCCGAGTTCATCGGGTTCGCAAACGGTACCGGGGCCTGGCCTTCCTCGACGTCGGCGCCCGTGTTCACGTAGCCGGTATCGAAGCGCGACATTATCCAGTCGTAGTCGAGACCCCAGACGCCCGACCAGTGCTTCCACGCACCTTCCGACAGGCCGTAGTAACCGGGCAGCGTGTGCGAGAGAACGCCGAGATCCGTCGCGCCCTGAACGTTGTCGTGGCCGCGGAAAATGTTGGCGCCGCCGCCGGACACGCCCACGTTACCTAGCGCGAGCTGCATCGCGCAATAAGCGCGCGTGTTGTTGTTGCCGATCGTGTGCTGCGTGCCGCCCATGCACCAGACGATCGTGCCCGGCCGGTTCTCGGCCATCGTCCTGGCAGCGAGCTCCACCTCTGCTTCCGGAACCCCGGTGACGTTCTCGACGACATCCGGTGGCCACTTGGCGACTTCGGCGCGGATCTCGTCCATGCCGTAAACGCGCTGGCGGATGTATTCCTTGTCCTCCCAGCCGTTTTCGAAAACGTGCCAGAGAATGCCCCAGATCAGCGGCACATCCGTGCCCGGGCGAATGCGCACGAACTGGTCGGCGTGTGCCGCCGTGCGCGTAAAGCGCGGGTCGACGACGATCATCTTCGCGCCGTTTTCCTTGCCGCGCAGCACGTGCTGCATCGAAACCGGGTGCGCTTCTGCGGCATTACTGCCGATGAAGAACATCGCCTTGCAGTTGTGCATGTCGTTGTAGGAGTTGGTCATTGCGCCGTAGCCCCAGGTGTTGGCTACGCCGGCGACCGTGGTCGAATGGCAGATACGCGCCTGGTGATCGACGTTGTTCGTGCCCCAGAGGGCCGCGAACTTGCGGAACAGGTAGGCCTGCTCGTTGTTGAACTTCGCCGAGCCGAGCCAGTACACCGAATCCGGGCCGGAACGCTTGCGGATGTCGAGGCACTTGTCACCGATCTCGTCGATGGCCTGTTCCCAGGACACCTTGGTCCACTTGCCGCCGGTGAGTTTCATCGGGTACTTCAGCCGGCGTTCGCCGTGGCCGTGCTCGCGCACCGATGCGCCCTTGGCGCAATGGGCGCCGAGGTTGAACGGCGAATCGAAGTCCGGTTCCTGGCCGGTCCAGACGCCGTTCTGGACTTCCGCGACGACGCCGCAGCCGACCGAGCAGTGGGTGCAGACCGACTTGTGTATTTCGGTCTTTACGCCGGGGTCGATCCGCTCGGCGTGCGCGCGCCGGATCATCGTCGTGGGCAGTGTTGCAGCCACGGCTGTGCCACCGAGGCCCAGACCGGCGCGGCGCAGGAATGCGCGGCGGTCCACGGTGGAACCGAGCACGCCGCTCGATGCACTGGCCGTTTCGGTGGCGGTGAGGTCTCGCTTCTTGATCAGCTTCATCGCTAATCTCCCAGGGTTGGTTACTGTTGCGCTGTCGTCCGGTTCAGCAGCCGGTTACAGGCGGGCAGAACGGTAATAGCTGTGAATATGGGGGGTCTCGTGGTAGCCCCGTTGCTTGGCCGGCGCAGACGCGGTGTCCTGCTCCGGTGAGGCGACGGCCGCACGGCCGGACATCGCGACCGCTGCCGTTGCGCCCCCCGCCGCAGCCAGCTTCTTGAGAAATGTACGCCGATCCGCGGTGTACGAACTCATTTTACGACTCATCTCCTATCTCCCATTACGCGCCGAATCGCCGGCGCTTATGAAATACCCGGGCGAACCGGTTCGGGCGAGCTGTCGCCCGAACGCTCCACCATTTCCAGGTAACGCTGGTCCGTATTGATAAATTGCTCTCCGAGCTGCCCCACGGCGCGATAAAAGCGCGCCGATGAAGCCTGCTGCATGTCGCGGAAAAACCGCGTCATCCAGGTTCCGATATGCGTTTCGAAAAATGCAGCCTGCGCTTCGAGACTGCCGGGCCCGCCCTCTTCCGCGAGCAGCGCCATCATCTCGCACAGCGCCGCGGCGTGGTCCTCGGGTTCGGCAATACCCTCCTCGCGCTCGAAGCCGAGTTTGCGCATGTCCGCACGCAGTCTCGCCAGCGGCTGTTCCATCAGGAAACCCGTCAGGTACCAGGAACCGTACGGCACCAGTTCGCCGCGGCCGAGGCCGATGAACAGCGTCTGGTACTCGTCGGCGACGTCCGCGGGCGTTGCGCGCCCGGCGGACAGGGCAAGCATGCGCCAGGCGACGGCGAGCAGGCTGTCTTCGTTGCTGACGGGGCTTTGCGCGAACAGGCCGAGCGTCTCCGCGTCGGGCGGCGCGGCAAGCAGCCGGCCGAGGACCCGGTAGGTATCGGCGCGGAGCCGGTCGTCCGG
>DATHRM010000216.1:0-7944 GCA_035465295.1 Woeseiaceae bacterium
GACCCGGATTCGATCGCGATGCACGGCAAGCACCCGCTCATCGCAGTCTGGGACGACCACGAGATCGCCAATGACACCTGGCGGGGCGGGGCGCAAAACCACCAGGACGACGAGGGCCGCTGGAACGACCGCCGCGATGCCGCGCTGCGCGCCTGGTTCGAGTGGATGCCGGTCCGGGGCGTCCCGAACGGCCCCGATACCCGCATTTTTCGCGATTTTCGCTACGGCGACCTGATGTCGCTGATCATGCTCGACACGCGTCTCTACGGCCGCGACAGGCAGCCGGACGCCGGGCATGCGGTCACGTCGGAGGCGGTGACCGCCGCGTTGCAGGACCCGGAACGGCGCATGCTGGGGCCGCGCCAGGAAGGCTGGCTGCGGCGTACGCTCGCGGCCCACAGGGACACGACCTGGCAGGTCATCGGGCAGCAGGTCATGCTGGCGCCGGTGCGTGCGCCGGAACTCGGGCCGTTGCTCGACCTCGAGCGTCCGTCGATGCTGCCGCGGGAGGAACTGGACCAGTACGTCGCCCTGAGCAAGGGCAATCCGCCGATGGTGTTCGATACCTGGAACGGTTACCCGCACGCCCGCGAGGCGTTTCTCGGCGACCTTCAGGAATTTGCGCGCAACCCGGTGGTGCTGAGCGGCGACTTGCATACGTCGATGGCCAATGACGTTTATTGCCACGACGGCGACAGGCCGGTGACGGTGGAAATCATGCCGCCCGCGGTCTCGTCCCCGGGTTTCGACGAGTACCTGCCGCTCTGCGAGCCCGGCGCGCTGAGCGAGGCGACACGGGCGATCAACCCGGCGGTTCGCTACATGGACACGCAGCGGCGCGGCTGGGTGCACCTCGGCGTCACCAGCGACGCCTGCACGGCGGAATGGCGCCTGGTCGATACCGTGCATTCGCGCGACTACACGAGCACGGTCGCGGCGCGATTCACGGTCGCGGCGGGCGACGTCGCTGCAGGGCTGCGCGACACTCGCGGGGAATGAAACGGCGGGTCAGGCTCTCCGCCGCGGAGGCGCGTCGCGTCGCGCTCGCGGCGCAGGACATGCACCGGGACCGGCCCGCGTGCATGCCGGACGCCCGCCATTTTCGCCGTGCGCTGAAGGCGCTGCAGGTGCTGCAGCTGGATTTCGTCAACGTGCTGGTGCCGGCCCACTACCTCATCCTGTGGTCGAGGCTCGGCGCCTACGACCGGCAGCGATTCGACCGTTTCGTATACGGGCGCGGCGACTACACGGAGCAGTGGGCGCACGAAGCGTCGATCGTTCCCAGCGACGCGTGGCCGCTTCTGGAACACCGCCGCGCCGCGTACGAGCCCTCGAAAAACAACCCGCTGCACAAGCTCAGGGACAAGCGTCGCTACCTCGACGCCGTCCTGGAGCAGGTGCAGAGCGAGGGCGCGCTGACCGCGGCGGACCTGCCGCCGTTGCCCGGGCCGAAACGAAAGCCGGGCGACTGGCACCGTTCGATACCGCGCTGGGCGCTGGAATACCATTTCGCGCGCGGCGACCTGGCGGTATCGCATCGCCTGGGTAATTTCCAGCGGGTCTACGATCTCCCGGATCGCATAATTCCGCCCGATTGCCTGGCGCCATCCCCCGGCAAGGAAGCGGCGCATCGCGAAATGCTGCGGCGGGCGTCGGTCGCGCTCGGCGTTGCCACGCAGCGCGACCTTGCCGACTATTTCCGCATGTCGCCGCGGGAGGCGGCGCCGCGCATCGAGGAACTGGTCGAGGAGGGCGCGCTCTCGCGCGTCCAGGTGGAGAACTGGCAGGAACCGGGTTACCTGTCGGACTCGGCCCGGCTGCCCCGCGTCATCGAAGGCGCTTCGCTGCTGTCGCCCTTCGACCCGATCGTCTGGTACCGGCCGCGCGCGGAGCGACTGTTCGATTTTCATTACCGCATCGAGATCTATGTACCGGCCGCAAAGCGCAAGTGGGGCTACTACGTGCTGCCGTTCCGGCTCGGCGATCGCATCGTCGGCCGGGTGGACCTCAAGGCGAACCGCCAGTCGGGACGGCTGCTCGTGCTTGCCGCTCACGAGGAACCCGGCGTGCCCATCCGCGACGTGGCCGACGCGCTCGCGGGCGAACTCCGGGCATTGAGCGAGTGGCTGTCTCTTGACACTATTCGGGTAACCCGCCGCGGCGACTTCGCGCGAGCGCTGGCAGCCGCCCTCGACAACTGAACCCGGAGCCCGATATGTCCAGCAACAGCGTTATCGAACTGCTCATAGAGCCCAGGGCACGGGATCTCGGCGACTTCACCGTGCGTCGCGCGCTGCCCGACAAGCGCCGCCAGCGGGTCGGCCCCTTCATATTTTTCGATCACATGGGGCCGGCGGAATTTCAACCCGGCACCGGCGTCAACGTGCGGGCGCATCCGCATATCGGCCTCGCGACGATCACCTACCTGTTCGAGGGCGAGATGCTGCACCGCGACAGCCTCGGCTATGTGCAGCCGATCCGTCCGGGCGCCGTCAACTGGATGACGGCGGGGAGGGGCATCGTGCACTCGGAGAAAGTAAGCGCTGACATACTGGCGAGCGGACAGCGCCTGCACGGCCTGCAGACCTGGGTGGCTTTGCCGACCGGGGCGGAGCAAAGCGAACCGTCCTTCGAGCATTATCCGGCCGCCGACATTCCGGCCGTCATTGCGGACGGCGCAGAAATTCGCGTGGTCCTCGGGTCCGCATTCGGCGTCGCGTCGCCGGTCTCGACCCGGAGCGAGACGCTGTACGTCGACGTCCTGCTCCAGCCCGGCCAGGCGGTCGCCATCCCCGAAGCCGGGGAACTGGCCGTCTACGTCGTAGAGGGCAGCGTCGCGATCAACCGGGAGTTCGTCGACGCGGGCGTGCTGGCCATCCTCGAGAACGGTGCGGCTGGTACGGTGACGGCCGAGTCGGCGGCCAGGATCATGTTTGCGGGCGGCGATGCGCTCGAAGGAGAGCGGTTCATCTGGTGGAACTTCGTCGCCAGTTCACGCGAGCGCATCGAGCAGGCAAAGAAAGACTGGCGCGAGCAGCGCTTCGACGGCGTGCCCGGCGAGACCGATTACGTCCCGCTGCCCGAGCGCTAGTCGCCTAGTCCTTGTCCTGTCGTCCGCGGTGATGCTCGCTGCGCCGCTCGCGCATCGCCGCGCGCTCGTCCGGGCTCATCGATTCCCACATTGCGCGGCGTTCTTCGCGGTGCGCGCGCATGGCTTCGCGTTTTGCCTGTTTCTCCTCTGCGGACATCGCGTTCCAGTGAGCGCGCATCTCTTCGCGTCGCGCCATGCGCTCGGCGTGCATGGCGGCCCGCTCTTCGTCGCTCATCGCGTCGCGTTCGGCGCGCCATTGCTCGCGCTTCGCCTCGCGTTCCTGTTCCGACATGCTTTCCATGTAGGCGCGTTTTTGCTCGGGCGTCATATCGTGAAACTCGGACAGGGACTGCGCCTGCAGCCCGAGGGGCAGCGCCAGCAGGGCCGAAGACAGCGCCACGGCGAGGAAGCGGGATGACGGTAAATGTCTCATGAGAAAACTCCTTGGTGTCCGGTAACTGATCGGGGATTGCCGGCAATTGCGGCATCTCCCCTGTTAACGCACCGGGCAGCATCGGGTTGACAGCGCGTGCACGGCGCACGCACCACGACGTGCCGGCCTGTCTAAGTCCCGGAAATTTGTGTATTTTGCGTCAGTTCGTTTCCACGGTGGCCGTTATCGATGTCGAAAATCGCCTGCATACCCGCGATCCTGTCGCTGGCGCTGTCGGCGTGTGCGGTGGGCCCTCCGCCGCAGTTGACGCCCATCGGTGACGTGATACCGGCCGGTGTGAGCCTGGAGGGACGCTGGATGCTCCGTAACGGGACGGAAGACGCGGAACGACGGATTCGCAGGGCGGAGTACCGCTCGGCCGGCGGCAGGCGCGCCGCCGACGGACCATCGGTTTACGTGTTCCTGAGGACCGCCAACCGGCTCAAGATCACGCAGACGCCCTATGCACTGTTCGTCAGTTTCGACCGGTCGGTGGTCGAGGAGTACCGGTTCAGGGAGCATCGGCTCGTCAACGTGGGGCCGATCGAGGCGGATCGTGCCTCCGGCTGGATGGACGGCAAATACGTCATCCAGACGCTGGACAACGAGGGCGCGCTGCTCGAGGAGACCTACGCGCCGGAGGCTGGCGGAGACGTGCTCGTCAGGACCGTTTCAGTCGTTTACGACGACGAGGAAATTCTCGCGTTGCGGCAGGTCTACGACCGTATCGATTAACGCGGGCGGCAGCGGGGCCGGCAATCACTCTGATCTGGCGTCAGGTTGCGATCGCCGTGTAACGGCTGAGTTCCGCACGCATCCTCAGCTTGCCTTTGCGGTGTTGCTCGATGACGGCAGGCAGGTAGCCGAGTTCCGGCACGCACCAGAGGGTCGTGACCCGCGACGAATTTTCTGTCTGGTGCTGGATACCGATTGCGGTGTAATCGCCGGCCGGCGTGCTGATCGTGCGCTCGCCGACGTTGCTCACGATCAACGTCTTGAACTCGTCAATGTCGAAAAGAACGTAGCGCTCGTCGGGCGCTCCGTTGAGCAGGTCATGCATCAGCTGGTACTGGATGGCGACACGGTCGTGGACGATGCCGTCGAGCGCGATGCGCACGTCCTCGTCGTTGACCGTGCCCGAGATCTCGTTGGCCGACCAGTCGAACGTCACCTCGGCGCTGGTCTCGTCACTCGACAGCGAATCCTCCGATCGATACCAGCTGGCACGGACGCCGCCGGGGTATGCGGAAAACCTCGAACTTTCGTTGATTTCGCCGCTCTTCAATACGCTCGCAAGCCCCTGGGGCTCGATGATGTGGATGGCCTCGTAGCCGTCGGCGTGGGCCCGGAGTTCCGTGGTGAGCCGTCCGCTGAGCACGCTTATCCGGACCTTGTACTCGGCGAAATAGGGGACCAGCGCCTGCTCGGCGCGGACAGGCACGGTTGCCGCCGCTGCCATTAACGGCAGGCAGAGGAACGCGATATACAGCGGCAGTCGTCGTAGGGGCATGGTTGTCACGTAGAGTTTCCCGGTTTCAGGTCCAGTGCTTGCTCGCATTGTTCCATTAGAGACATGACTCTACGCTGAACGTTCAGCCTGTGCGGCTCTATTTGATCGAGCTTCACGTCCCGGGATACCAGGTACGGTTCGCCCACGGCAACGACGACGCGGGCAAACGGCTTCGGAATCATGAAGTCGTCCCAGCGATTCAGGTACCAGGCGCGATCGGCGGCGCAGGCGACGGGCACCATCGGCACGCCCGCGATTCGCGCCATCAGTACCGTGCCCGACTTGAATTCGTATTTCGGGCCCCGCGGTCCGTCCGCGGTGGTCACGATCGAGTATCCCTTCCTGAGCATCTGCTGCTGGTCGCGGAGCGCCAGCGCGCCACTCTGGTTGGCCGAGCCGCGAATGACTTCCGCCCCCCAGGATCGCGCGATGCGTTCGGGCACCTCGCCATCGACAGAGCCCGAAATGAGAAAGCACAGCTTGTAGCCGCGGCGCAGCCAGCTCCGCATGTAGGCGGAACAGACGACATGGTGCTGGTGCCAGTAACACGGCGCCGAGACCGTGTTGGTCGAGAGCAGCGCCTCGGCATGTTCTTCGCCGATGACGGGCTGAAAACGGTATGTCTTGAGTAACGCCCAGTTGATGAAGCGCAGAAGCGGCAGGCCGAGATAATAGTAGCTGCGCCGCGCAAGCGTCATACGACGCATCGATGCGCTGCTACGGCGCGACTCGACGGAATCGAAATCGACGGGTGGTTTGTCTTTCAATGAAACTTCCGGAAACGGTGCGCAGCCAGTTTGCAGTATCGGTCAAGCGCCGGTCAATGTAGAATGCGCGTGCTTTCCTGCAGGCCGGAGGCCTTCTCCCATCCGATGACTGAAGCCCGTTCAGCCGTTCGCAGGCCGCCGGGGCCGTCCGAACAGGTACACCTGGGGATCGATCCCGAAACGCTCGACACCTTGTTGCGGGTTCGCGGCGAGTATGGCGATATCGTCAGCATGATGCGCCGCAACGGCCGGCTCGCGTATTTCATCAACGACCCGGCCGAAGTCCGGCGGATTCTCGTTCGACGGCACGGCAAGTACGTGAAGGGGCCGGGTTTCGAGCGCGTGAAGATGTTGCTGGGAAACGGCCTGATCGTCAGCGATGGCGATGTCTGGCGGCGCTCCCGCACGATGATACAGCCGGCGTTCAGCCGCCAGAACGTGCATCGCCTCATCAAGGTGATGGTGCAGTGCTGCGACAACAGGGCGGTGCGGTGGGCCGCCGCGGCCGAGAAGCGCGAGCCCGTGAACATCACGGCGGAGACCAGCGACTTCGCGCTCGAGCTGATCCTGATGAGCATCTTCGGGGACGACTACGAGTCGAAGCTGCTCGCACAGGGCGAGAATCCATTCGCATTTCTTGCCAGCGACTCGACGCGCGACCTGAGCGTCGTGATGAAAGCGCGCAATCTCCGGCGCCTGCTGCTGGAGATCATCGAAGCGCGACGCAACGCCGGCAACGCGGACACCTACGATTTCCTGTCCATGTACATGCACGCAAGCGACAAGCAGGGTGTTCCGTTTACCGACAGCGAACTGCTGGACGAACTCATCACGCTGATCGTCGCCGGCTTCGAGACATCGGCCAATACGCTGAACTGGGTTTGGTACCTGCTCGCCGGCCACCCGGACGTCGAAGACAGGATTATCGCGGAGAGCCAGAGGATCATCCCAAGCGTCTCGGCAGTCAGCGCGGATTCCCTTGCCGGGATGCAGTACACGCAGCAGGTACTCGAAGAGACCCTGCGCCTCTATCCGCCGGTATGGCTGTTTACCCGCCGTTCGCGCGAGGACGACGAACTCGACGCATTCGACGTGCCAGACGATACCGACATCTATCTTTCGCCCTTCATTCTGCATCGCACGGCCGAGTTCTGGCCGGACCCGGAGCGTTTCGACCCCGATCGATTCGCCGAGGACAGGCTGCCGAAGAACGAGCGGCCCTATTTTCCGTTTTCACTGGGTCCGCGCCGCTGCCTTGGCGAGTACTTTTCATTTCTCGAAATGAAAGTGCACCTGGGCCTTTTGCTGCCGAGATTCCGTATGATTCGGGTAGACGAAAAAGACCCCGGGCTCGAACTCGCCGTGAACCTGCGTTCGGCGTCCGACATCCGGCTGCAACCTGAAACAAGGACCGCATGAAACTCTACGCAACATTAACGCAGCTTCTCGACGAGGCGCGCGGCAGGGACCGCGAGATACGCTTCATCGACGGCGAGAACGACGAGACCGTCATTCGCTTCGAAGAACTATGGGAGCGCGCGCTGGCATTGCTGGGCTCGCTGCAGGCTCGCGGCATGCGGCCCGGCGACGAGCTCGTCATATTCTCGAAGTCCAACCTGAATTTCGTGGTCGCTTACTGGGCGGCGATGCTCGGCGGCATCGTGCCTGTGCCGGTGGCCGTCGGCATCAGCGACGAGCATCGCTTCAAGCTGTTCCGGATCCTGGGCCAGCTCGAGCGCGGCACGCTGTTTACCGAGATGGACCTGTTGCAACGCCTGCTCGAGTTCTCCAAAGCGCACGAACTCGACGACATCACGGCGATTCTCGAGTCGCGGTCGGCATTGATGAGCGACGTCACGGCCGGTGAAAGCGGTACCGTTCACGACGCGTCGCCGGACGACCTCGCATTCATCCAGTACTCGTCGGGCTCAACGAGCGACCCGAAAGGCGTGTGCCTGACGCACGCCAACCTGTGCGTCAACATCCGCGCAATCGTCGAGGGCGCGCACTGGCACGAGGACGATACGAGCCTCAGCTGGATGCCGCTCACGCACGACATGGGACTTATCGGCTATCACCTGAGCGTCCTCGCTGCCGGCATGAGCCATGCCGTCATGGATACGAACGTGTTCGTGCGGCGGCC
>DATHRM010000217.1:0-1584 GCA_035465295.1 Woeseiaceae bacterium
TGAAGCTGATGGAAGCCGGGGGCCGGGCCATCAGCCTGCTCGATGGCGACATCGTGCGCAAGAACCTGTCGAGCGAGCTGGGATTCTCGAAGGAGCATCGCGACCTGAATATCCGCCGCATCGGCTACGTCGCGAGCGAGAGCACGAAGAACGGCGGTATCGCGCTCTGCGCGCCGATCGCACCGTACGCGTCGACCCGCCGTACCGTGCGCGACATGATCAGCCCGCTCGGCGGATTCGTCGAGATCCACGTTGCCACGTCGCTCGAGGTCTGCGAAGACCGCGACCGCAAGGGGCTCTATGCGAAGGCAAGGGCCGGGATCATCAAGGAATTCACCGGTATCAGCGATCCGTACGAGGTGCCCGAGAATCCGGAAATGGTCATCGATACGGCGGACATTTCGCCCGACCTCGCCGCGCACCGCGTCATGCTGAAGCTGGAGAGCATGGGGTTCATGAGGTGAGCCAGCCGGGCCGGGTACTGTTCGCCCACATGGCTCGCTGCGCTGCGCTTTACTTCGGTTGAACAGTAACCGGCCCGGCTGGCGATTTCGGGGTCGTCGGTCGGAGCGTGTAGAATCCGGTTATGGCGAAAAAGCTCTACATAAAGACGTTCGGCTGCCAGATGAACGAGTACGACTCGGACAAGATGGCGGACGTATTGCGTGAATCGCACGGCTTCGAACTGACCGACATCCCGGAGGAGGCCGACCTGCTGCTCGTCAACACCTGTTCGATCCGGGAAAAGGCCCAGGAGAAGGTGTTTTCGGAGCTCGGCCGCTGGCGGGCGATCAAGGAAAAGCGCGACGGCGTCATGATCGGTGTCGGCGGCTGCGTTGCGAGCCAGGAAGGCGGCGGCATCACGCGGCGCGCGCCGTTCGTGGACGTGGTGTTCGGTCCGCAGACCCTGCACCGTCTGCCGCAGCTCATCGAAAGCGCGGGCAGCCGGCGTGCCTCGGTGGTCGACGTGTCCTTCCCCGAGATCGAGAAGTTCGACCGGCTTCCCGAGCCCCGTGCCGAGGGCCCGACCGCGTTCGTGTCGTGCATGGAAGGCTGCAGCAAGTACTGCAGTTTCTGCGTCGTGCCGTACACGCGCGGCGAGGAAATCAGCCGGCCGCTCGACGACGTGGTTGCCGAGGTCGTGCGGCTTGCCGGCCAGGGCGTGCGTGAGATCAACCTGCTCGGCCAGAACGTCAATGCGTACCAGGGGCCGATGCACGATGGCTCGATCGCCGACCTTGCGACGCTCATTTATTACGTGGCGGCCGTGGACGGCATCGATCGCATCCGCTTTACCACCTCGCACCCGGTGGAGTTCACCGACAGCCTGGTGCAGGCATACGCGGAAGTGCCGAAACTCGCCAACTACCTGCACCTGCCGGTGCAGCACGGCTCGGACCGGATTCTCGCGTTGATGAAGCGCGGCCATACGGCGCTCGAATACAAGCAGAAGATCCGCAGGTTGCGCGAGGTGCGTCCCGATATTTCCCTGTCCTCGGATTTCATCGTCGGCTTTCCCGGCGAAACCGACAGGGATTTCGAGGCCACGATGAACCTCATCGCCGCCGTCGGCTTCGACCAGTC
>DATHRM010000218.1:0-2968 GCA_035465295.1 Woeseiaceae bacterium
CGTATATCCGCCGGGTTTCGATGCCGCCCGGAAGTACCCGTTGATCCTGGAAATTCACGGTGGCCCGCACACCGCGTACGGGCCTCATTTCTCCGCCGAGGTGCAACTCTATGCGGCGGCAGGCTACGTCGTGCTCTACGCCAATCCGCGGGGCTCGACGAGCTACGGCGAGGCATTCAGCCTGGAAATACACCACGACTATCCCGGTGACGACTACCGCGACCTGATGTCGGGTGTTGACGCAGTCATCGCGCGCGGCTTCGTCGACGAAGAGGCGCTGTACGTGACCGGCGGGTCGGGTGGCGGCACGCTGACGGCCTGGATCGTGGGCAAGACGGACCGGTTCAGGGCGGCGGTCGTCGCCAAGCCGGTCATCAACTGGGCCAGCTTTACACTGGCCTCCGACATCACGCACTTCGTGTCGCAGCACTGGTTTCCGGCGCTGCCGTGGGAGGATCCCGATGCGTACTGGCGCCGTTCGCCGCTGTCGCTCGTCGCCGCTGTAACGACGCCGACCGCGCTGCTTACGGGCGAAGCGGATTATCGCACGCCAATGCCCGAATCGGAGCAGTACTACCAGGCCCTGAAACTGCAGAAGGTCGACACCGCGCTTATCCGCATACCGGAAGCATCGCATGGCATCGCCAAACGGCCCTCACAGCTGATCGCCAAGGTCGATAACATACTGGCGTGGTTCGCGCGATACCCGGCCCCAGAATAAGAAAGCCCCTGGCGGGCAGGGGCTCCCGGGCAGGCGATCAGAAATCGATCAGTCTTTGAACGTGAGTTCCTGCAGGACGTAGGTGCTGCCGATCGTCCTCAGCTCCCCGCGATCGATATTCGCTTCGCGCATTTTTTCGGTAGAGCCCAGTACCTGTGCGCCGAGCTTCTCGAAGTACTCGACACCGCGGTCGAACGCCGCCCAGTTCTTGAACGTGACCGTGAGATACAGGTTCGGTTCGCCTTCACGGGGGTTGGCGTTGCTGTACATGCCGTAGCGGATGACGTCGCCGTCCTCCTTCTGGGCCTCGAGGAATTTGCGCCAGACATTGCTGAGGTCGTTGATGTAGGCGTTGAACATGCCGTCCTTGGTGTGAACTTCCGTCACCTGCACGATGTGCCCCGTCTGCTCCCAGCCGCGCGAGTGGTCCTGGGCGAGGGCCGACGTGCTGCCGAGCGCCGCAAAGAGTACGAGTCCAACGGTCGCAAAAATCCTGTTTTTCATATAGTTAACCCTCATTTCTCCAAAGTTGATACAGAAATTACATGTTATTGTTGTGTGAACGAGCGCCACGAGTATACGCAATTCACCCGTAAATAGTTTCGAGGACAACGAATTGTTGGTGAGCGCGGCGCTCAGGCGTTTTCGAGCAGATTCTCGATGACGGTTTCGTCCTGGCCGACAACGTCCTTGTCGACGCTGGCGTAGGGCTCTTCTTTGACCGTGCTCGCGAATTCCTGGCGCAACATGCCGAGGAAGCGCGGCGCGGCAATTACCGCGTAACCCCGGCAATTGCCTTTGTGGAACTCCGCCGCGATGACGTCTGCGATGTCTTTCGCGAACGTCCTGGCCACCTGCTGCAGCGGTGCGTCCCGGTCGCTTCCCATCGTGTGGCGGCCCTGGCCGTGACTATCGAAGCTGCGCCCGCCGCGGTCGGATAGAAGTTCTCCCGTCTTTTTTCGGGCTGTCTCGTTGGTGAAGGTGCGCAGCTTGCGTAGCGGGCCGGTCATCGTATCGCGCGCGTAAAAGACGACACGATACTCATCCGCGACAACGACGAGGTATCGCCTGTCGTCGACTGGAATGGGCGCTCTCATGACTGCCTCCCGACGTCATTTCTGCACGATTATTTATGATGCAGTCACGGTGCGACCACAACGCGGGGATGTACGTATTGCGAAGCCAGTTCCCGGAATTCGGACCATGTCGAGTCGAACTGCTGCCGGCTGGCAGCGATCCGCCCGGCTTCCGTCCGCATGAGGCGCGCCGTCGACGATAGCACGTCTCCGCCCGCGTCCGCGTCCGTCAGCGTTGCGATGTAGTCGGCGAGATGGGCCTGCGCGGTAATCGCATCCTGGTGTTCGCCGAGCACGTCCTGGAGGTTTCTTACGGCCTCCGTCATTTGCGCCCATTTGTCGGCCTGTACCGCGCCGAAGAAATCGAGCAGGTAGCGAAAACGTTTCGCCTCGATACGCAGCCTGTGCAGTTCGCGCGCCGGCGCATCCGCATCGACAGCGTCGCCATGCGCCAGCAACGTAGCCAGTGCCGAGTGAATATACCGGTGTGCACATTCCGCAATGCTGAGATTCCCGAATCGTTCCTGCATCGCGGCCGCCAGCCCCGCGGAGACGAACTGTTGCAGATCGTCCTCGAGCGCGGCGTATCGCTCGCTCTGCAGCGCGTCAACGAGATGTTCGTAGGCCTTTATCGTCTCCTGCTCGAGAAACCGGGTGTAATGAGCCGCGTCCGTTTCGCCGGCCTCCTTTGCGCGGCGTTCGATGATGTCTGCGTCGCGCGCGCGGCCCAGGTTCCGTGCCAGCCAGCGCAGCTCCGCGTTGAACTTCGCGACGCTTGCATCGCCGAGCATTTCCCTGAAGGTTTTCATGATTGCACGCGTTCGCCGCGTGGCGACGCGCATCTGGTGAACGCCCTCGGGGTCGATGCCCTCCAGCGCACGGGGGCGCTGCCGGCGAATGATCTCGAGCTGCTGTTCGAGAAATCGGAACAGGAGCGTCAGCACCGGCCCGTCTTCACCGATCGCTGCCGCCTGCGTTTCCCCGAGCAGCGCATCCATCTCCAGCCCGGCCGCCTGCAGTCCGCGCTCGAACTTGCTGTAGTGCGCCGGCATCAGGCCCGCCTCGTCGCAGAGCAGCACGGCCAGGGATTCGAGGTCCGCGGCGGTACCGGACTTCGATTCGAGCTCCAGATCGGTGAATTGCAGAACCCGGGTTGCCTCCTCGGTGGCTT
>DATHRM010000219.1:0-5444 GCA_035465295.1 Woeseiaceae bacterium
CCGGCGGGGCGTGATCCTGTGAGCAGGCGGCAATGCCCAGGACAACGGCCAGCGCGATTACCCGTACAAACGCTCGAGTCATAATCTCGCATCCATTACTGCTGCTCCTGCTTTTGCGCAGACCTTCCGGGCCAGTCGCCAAACTGCATTTCGAATTCGATACCCACGCCGAAATTGCGCTCGCGTTGCTCGATCAACAATTCGCGTGGCCAGTTCACGAAGGTCAACAGCTCGACAAACAGCCATTCGCGGGAGATCTGCCGCCGGTATCTCAGCTCGACGCCGTAGTCCCGGACCGGCACCTCGTGGTCGGTCTCGCCCGTGGAATAGGCCGCATACGACATCGCGCTTTTTTCGGACAGGTTCTGGTAGGCGACCAGCTTCGTCGTCCAGGACACGCCCTCGACGTCTTCCTCCGCGACGGCGATCGACCAGGAACGCAGCAGCCAGTTCTCGCTGAACACGTGATCGAGCGTGTTCTGTATCGAGATGCCGGCACCGCGCTGGTTCTGCAGGAACACGCGCGGCTCCACCCGCCACAGCCAGTCTTCGCCGAACGCCCGGTGCCAGCGGTAGGTGGCGCGCACAAACGGCTCGAGCGGCGTCTTCAATCGCACGCCCGCGCCGAAGGACCAGCCGCGCCTCAGTGTCGTGTCGCGACTGTAGCCGACGCCGAGGAGCCAGTCCTCGTCCTGGAAGTCGTTGAACCGGTCCGGCAGCGTATCGATATTGTCGTCGGCCGATCCGTCGACAAAATCGTCGACGTCGCCGCGGCCGAGCAGCAGGCTGGTGCGCTTGTTCACCGCCGGTAGCCCGAAACGCGCCTTCAGGCGAATGCGCTCCTTGAGGCCGTCGCGCTGATCCCACTGCCCGCCGACGGAAAGTCGCCCGCGGGTGACGGTCGCTTCTTCCTCGACGTCCGCCGATCCGAAAATATTATCGACCGTCTGCGCCGTGCTCGTCACGACGTCTTCGACCGTGGCCTGGGTGCGGTCGAGCAGCAGTTCCGTGTCGGTGACCGGTTCCGCGGTCACCGGGACTTCCCCGACCCATTGCTCCGGCAGCCGGCGCTCCTTGACGGAGACGGGCACGGGCGCATCGACGACCTGCTCGTCCGTACCAGGCGGCTCCTCCCCGGGCGATGTGGCACAGGCGGCCCCCAGCAACGACGCCGCCAGCAGCAATGTCCTGCGAGCAATCACGGCGCGCTGACCGGGTGTCGCTCCCGGCCCGTGAACTGCCGATCGAAGAAATCCAGCACGCGGCTGCGAAGGTAGAAAAGGTACGCCGCCGTCGAAACGTGGCCTGTCGGCAGGGTGATCGACTCGGGATAGCCCATCGCCGCCTGCAGCTCGAGCTGCTTTTCGTAGTGCACGGCGTCGTCGAACTTCGCGAGTACCATAAGCACGTGCGCCGGGTCGACGTGGCGGGCGAGCGACAACGGATCCGAGAGAATGTGCTCGTCCAGGTACTTGCTGAGCCCGTCCCTGTCCGTCTGCAGGCTTTCCATCGCGCCGTCCGCCGCGTCGATGATCCTGCCCTCCGACGAGTTCGTCAGCACGAACGGCAGGTCGCCCGCCACCAGCGCGAGGGCGGACGCCCCTATGCGTGCATCGGTCGCGGTCAGGAACAGGGCGTTGAAGCCGCCGAGGCTTGCGCCGAAAACCGCGATCCTGTCCCGGTCGATAGCCGGCATCGTTTCTATCCAGTCCAGCACGCGGCGGTGACGGATGGCCGTGCGCCTTATCGCGGTTTCGGGCTCGAGCATGTCCTCGAGCAGCGTCTTGCGCTGCACGGTATCCACGATCACGGCGTTGTAGCCATTGCTCGCGAAATAGGTCGCGAAGGGCCTGACAACGTGTTTCTGGCCATTGAGTATCGGCAGCACGAGGACGACGGGCGCAGGTTTCCCGCCGACCTGTTCGTAGTACTCGAACGTGATGGGCGAGTCATCGTCGCTGCCGGCAATGGCCGGGGCGAACTCGCCGTCGAAGACGCGATACGTCGCGTTCTCTCTCATCAGGCTGAGCGCCGCCTTCACCTCCCCGGCTTCGTACGCGAAGCGCTCCGCCACCTCCGGCGGCATCGGCAACGCTACGGGATGCGGCCGTTCGAGGGGCTGCACGCTCGCACAAGCCGCCAGGGCCGCAAGCAGAGTCCCCGCAATGGCGAGACGCGCCCTGCTCATGTGATGGCCGGCAACACCAGGCTCGCCAGGCTGAGCAGCAGGAAGAAACCAAACATGTCGGTCACCGTCGTCAGCAGCGGCCCGGATGCGACCGCCGGGTCGAACTTGAAACGCTTCAATAATAGCGGCACGGTGCCGCCGATCGAAACCGCGACGACGGTATTTATCGCAAGCGCCGCGCCGACAACCAGCCCGAGTACCGCATTTCCTTTCCAGAGCCACGCGGCCAGGCCGAGCAACAGGCCGAGCGCGAGACCGTTGATAATGCCGACGCTCGCCTCCTTGCCCCACACTCGCAGGACGTCTCGCGGCAGCGCCGCGCCGAGGGTCAGCTCGCGCATGCTCACCGCTACCGCCTGGTTGCCCGAACAACCGCTCATGTCCGAAACGATCGGCAGGAATACTGCCAGTGCAATGACGGCGGTCAGCGTATCTTCGTAAAACGCGATCACGCTGGCGGCGATGATATTCAGCACGATGTTGATACTGAGCCAGGACAGCCGGCGTGCCGAGCGCACTCTGACCGGCATGCTGCGCAGCTCGTCGCCGCCGATGATGCCTGCCGCCTTGAGGCTGGCGGCTTCGGACCGTTCCGCCAGCGCCTCGAGAACGGCACGGCGGCGCACGATGCCGAGCAGCATGCCGCGCGTATTGACCACCGGCACGGCGGCGATATCGTGCTCGTCGAAGAAGTGATCGAGCTCGTCCAGGCTCGCATCCGGCGGCACCGTGTAGGCCTCTTTGGCGAGTTCACCGATCTTGCGATCGAGGCCGGCGACCACGAGGTCGCGTATCCGGATGACGCCCTTGAGCTTGCGCTTTCTTACCACGACGTAGACGTAGTGAACGGTCAACAGGTGGTAGTCGATGTCTTCGCGAGTCAGGTCTTCCACGACCTCGCGCACGGTCAGCGACATCGGGTAGGAGGCGAACTCGGTCATCATGAGTCCGCCGGCCTGGTCCGGCGCGTAGGTGATCAGCTCGCGGATTTCGTCCGCGTCCTCCTCGGCGAGTTCCGCGATGATCGCCTCGGCATCGTCGGCATCCAGTTCTGCAAGCACGTCGACGCGGTGATCGCTGGCAAGCTCCTCGACGATGGGCGCCGAATGCTCGGTCGGCATTGCCTCGATCAGGTCGGCGGCGTGCGCGTCGGAAACGCTCTCCAGCAACGAAGCCGCGCGCTCCGGCGGCAAGAGCGCGAGGAGCTTGCGCTGGTCGTCCGGAGCCAGCACATAGATTTCGTGCAGCAGTTCGTCCGGATGCATCGTGTCGAGCATGGCCTCGACGTCCTCGGCACGACCCGAACTCAGCAGTTCCTCGAGCGTTGCCGGTAGTTCCTCTTTTGCTGCCTCCATATACGTGCCTCCGTGGAGCAGGTGAGAAACACCATCATACGCTGCCGCGATAACAACCATAAGCCGCACCGTTGTGCGTATTCCATTGGCGCCGTCGCAGCGCTAAGCTAGCTTCATGACTTATTGCCTCGCCGCTTCCGTCACCGACGGGCTCGTATTCGTCTCGGATTCCAGGACGAATGCCGGCATCGACCAGCTCGGCACGTTCAGCAAGATGCACCCGTTCACCGACATCCCCGGACGGTTCTTTACCTTGCTGAGCGCGGGTAACCTGGCCACCACCCAGGCCGTGGTCGCCAGGCTGCACCGCGACGTTCGCGAGAAAGAAGTGCGCAGTCTCGCTACCGTCAAGAGAATCCGGGAAGCGGCGGATTATGTCGGCGACATTAGCCGCGAGATACAGGCGAAGTACGCGAAACGGGACCGTTCGCCCGGCTTCTCGCCCGACGCCGACTTCATTTTCGGGGGCAAGATCGGCGACGCCGAACACGCCCTGTTCCACATCTACGCGCAGGGCAATTATTTCTCTCCGACCGAACTCGCGCCGTTCGTGCAAATCGGCGAACAGAAGTACGGCAAGCCGATTCTCGACCGCATCGTGGATATCCATACGCCGCTCGAGACCGTGGCGCTCTGCGGGCTCGTATCGATGGACTCGACGATGCGCAGCAACGCCGGCGTCGGTCCCCCGATCGAACTGATGATCTATACCGCCGGGTCGCCCGGCTCACACACCCATATCGTCTATGGCGAGGACGATCCGTATCTTCGGAAGGTGCGCGAAGCCTGGGCGGAGAACCTGCGGCTGGCGTTCGAGCAGCTGCCGCCGATCAGTTTGCCGCAGAAGAAGGTGCGTTTAGTCGATCCGTGAAGCGGACGATCGTGCGGCGCACGAAATCGATCTTCTCGCCGATCGCTGCGGTAATGACGAACGGGTAGGCGTCGCCGAGGCCGAGACTCCGCATCACGTCGTTGAGCCGCACAGCCAGGTCGATGAAGGCGCTTTGCCAGTCTTCGCTATCGGACACGCTGGTCAGGCCGTTCGCATCCGCCGTTTCGAGCGCGGAGCGGATGTGCAGCCAGTGCGCGAAGGTCTCCGCCCAGTCTTCCGCCGGATGGGCGCTCGCGTATGCCGTAATGTAGTGTTGTTCCCACCCGGGGCGCGGGCCGTTCTGGTAATGGCTTCTCAGTGCTTCGTCGTATCTCACCGACTCGTCCCCGAACAGGCGGCGGGCCTCGGTCCGCAATTCATCGTCCAGCATCAGGTCGAAGTAGTAATGGCCTGCCTCGTGACGAAAGTGACCGAGTAGCGTCCTGTAAGGCTCGATCATCAGCTGCCGCAATTGCTCGCGGTAGACGTCGTCGGCCTCCGCTGCGTTGATCGTAATGACCCCCTCGGAGTGACCGATATTCACGTGTTGCTCGTGGACGTCCGGGTTGGTGCGCTGGTCTTCCTTGAACACGAACCGCAGCCGTGACGAGTCGACCGGGAGCCCCAGGCTGAGCAGGTCGTAGACGAGCCTGCGTTTCGCCTGCTCGAGTTTGCGCCAGCGATCGCGGTTTTCGGGTTTCGACAGTGCCGGGATGACCTCGCTGCTGCTGCAGGAAATGCAGGCACCAAAGGGCAGGGCCGGATCGCCGAGCCAGTTGCAGCGGCTGGCGCTGGCGCGGTTCGGGCAAAACGGCAGTCCGGCTCCGGGCTCGGGTTCCGATGCCATGGCCAGCGCGGCGGGATCGAACGCCAGCGCGCGCCCACACCGGGCGCAACTCTGGTTTTCGAAGTACACCGTCTGCCCGCATTGGCAAGCGAGACGCTTCATGCGCCGTCCCCGTGCAGGAACCACGTCGCGGCGACAGCACCATGCACCTCCCCGAGCCGCAGCTGCACGGTATCCATCAGA
>DATHRM010000220.1:0-10640 GCA_035465295.1 Woeseiaceae bacterium
GCTACCGGCCGTTGCTCGAGCACGTCGCGCACCGCGCAGACCTCAACTACCTGATCGGCGAAATGATCGCGGAACTGAACGTGGGTCACGCCTATATCGCGGGCGGCGACGTGGCCAGTACCGAGCGATCGAACGATGCCCTGCTCGGCGCGACGTTCCAGCTCGACGAGCAGGCCGGTCTTTACCGCATCGGCACCATCTACGCCGGCCAGAACCAGGAAGACAAGTACCGCTCGCCGCTGACCGAGCCGGGTATCGACGCCCGGCCCGGCGACTACGTGCTCGCGATCAACGGGCGCGCGTTGCGCGCCGGCATCAACCCATACTCGCTCCTCAAGGGACAGGGCGGGCGGTTGCTGGAACTGACGCTTGCCGGCAACGCGCGCGACAAGGATCGCCGCACCGTGCTCGTCAACCCGATCGCCAGCGAGAACGACCTGCTTTACCTGCGCTGGGTGGAGCAGAATCGTGCACGCGTGACGCGCGAAACCGACGGCAGGGTCGGCTACCTGCATATTCCGGACATGGGTCCGGCCGGTATCTACGAGTTCACCAAGTGGTTCTATGGCCAGGTCAGGAAACAGGGCATGATCATCGACGTGCGCGGCAACGGCGGCGGCAACGTTTCGCAGATGATTATCAACCGGCTCGCGCGCGATCTCGTATTCATGGGCTACGACCGCGGCGTCGACAACCTGGATACTTATCCCAACGTCGTCTTCACGGGCCCGCTCGTCGCTCTCCTCGACGAGGATTCCGCGTCGGACGGCGACATCTTTCCGGCGGCATTCAAAGCCCTCGAACTCGGCCCGCTGATCGGCAAACGGAGCTGGGGCGGCATTATCGGCATCACCAACCTCGGACCGCTAATGGACGGCGGCACGGTATTCGTACCGCAATTCGCAACGGCGTCGGCAGAAGGGCAGTGGGCGATTGAAGGTGTCGGTGTCGAACCGGACATAGAGATCGATAACCCGCCCGAGGCCGTGCTCCGGGGTGAAGATCCGCAGCTCGAGCGCGCCATCGAAGAAGCTTTGCAGCGGCTGCGCACCAACCCGGGCACGCTGCCGCCACGACCCGCAGACCCGGTCAAGACGCCCGCAGGCGGGTCGTTGTAATGCTCTGGAAACAGGAACACGACGCCGAGCGGCTGCAGCAGACGATGCAGGGCTCGCTGCTGGAGCACCTGGGTCTCACGATCGAAGGCATCGGCGACGACTGGATATCGGTACGGATGCCGGTCGACAAGCGCACGATCCAGCCCTACGGCATCCTTCATGGCGGCGCCTCGGTCGCGCTCGCCGAGTCGCTCGGCAGCCTTGCCTCGATCCTGTGCATCGAGGATCCCTCGACGCACACGCCGGTGGGCGTCGAGATCAACGCCAATCACCTGCGGCCGGGTCCCGAGGGCCGCTACGTCATTGGCACCCTGTCACCGATACGTGTCGGCCGCCGCATACACGTGTGGAACATCGAGATCCGCGACCCCGACGACAGGCTCGTATGCATAAGCCGCCTGACCATCATGATCGTCGAGCGCGACTGAGCGCGTTGCCGTTACAATAACGCGCTTCGACGAACAGGCGGGAATAACGATGGCAGAAGAAGTCCGGGGCATTGCTTTAACCGAGGAGATCAACAACTCGCAGAAGTTGTTCGTGCGCTACCTGGTGGCGGTCCTGATCGACCTCACGGTGCTCAACCTGTTCGACGAGTTCTGGGCGCTCGTAACGGTCGACCCCTTCTCCGTGTCCGTGCTTGCCGCGATACTGCTGCAGGTACTGCTGAAAGCGACGCTCGTGCTGGAACACAGGGTTGCGGGCTATTTCAATGCGAAGGCCGGCGGCTTTGCCCGGTTCATGCGTTTTTTCACCGCGTGGCTGATCCTGTTCGGTTCCAAGTTCGTCATGCTGGGCGCCATCGATTTCGCGTTCGGGGACGACGTGCTGTTTTCGGGCCCGCTGCACGGCGTCGTCGCGTTCATTGTCGTCGTGATGGTGATGCTCGCGGCCGAGGAAATCGCGGTGCGCATCTACAGGCGGCTCGGCAGGAAGGCCTGATTCACCGCCCCAGTTGCCGCAGCGCCCACTGCTTCTGTTCTTCCAGGTACGGCGGCGCGACCCGGATGAGCTGCTCCAGGACATCGCGCCGTTCCTCGTAGCGGCCTTGTGACAACAATACCCCCGCAAGATTGAAAAGCGCCTCCGCATTGTGGGGATCGTTGTTCACGGCGAGGCGCTAATACCGCTCCGCCTGCCGCGGCTGATGCGTCATGAGGTAGACGTTGCCCAGCTGGTTATGGGCCCGGGAGCCGTCCGGCCTGATACGCAACGCCCGCGCCAGGGCAATCCTGGCTTCGTCGAACATCCCGCGCATGCCCGGCTCGGTTCCCAGGGTGTACTGCTGCCGGAACTTTTCGGGGCTCTTTTGCGCGACATCGCGGTGAAAACTCACAGGGTCTCCCCACACCACGTTACGCTGATAGGTCGAGACCGCCAGCAGATTCGGCGCGTCGTCAAAATAGAAGCCGGCCGACATCCCCGGGTAACAGGCGAACACGGTAATCGCCGCGATACCCAGCAATGCAGCCAACAGGACCAGCCTGTTACGGTGTGTTTTCACACGGCCATTATCGCCTGCGGGACACCGCGGAGTGAAAGTACTGGTAGCGACGCACGCTCGACGGACCGTGGCAGTCCGCGCACAACATCTGTTCGGACCGCGCGCGGCGCAGAAACAGCCCCGGCCTCTCGTCCGGCAGCCCCGCGGGCCGCTGGCGATGGGCATCGTGGCAGGTGGGGCAGCCGATGACGCCCGTCAGCGCCCGGCTTCCGTCCTGGTCGAACACCGGCATCGGCGCACCATCATCGGCGACGAGGCCCGAGCGCAGGTCGTCCGACCACGCCTCGATCATCTGCGGATGCTCATAGCGGTCCACGTCGCCCTCGTGGCAACTGTGGCACAGCGCATCGGCCACTGTCTTCGCGTTCCCTGTTTCCCGGGCCCACATGACCGGTCCCAGGGCATCGTGGGCTACGTGGCAGCGCGTGCAGGTACCCCGCTCCGCGTAGTCGGGTTCCGCCGAGCGGCGCCGCGACGATTGCGGCGCGTGATCACTGTCGGCAACGCTCTTCTTGTCGCGGTGACAGGCGAGGCACAGATTGCCGTCCTCGAGTCCGACTCGCATGAATGGCGGCGGCGCCGTGGTCGCGCTCCCGTGGTAATGCGGCGAATGGCAGGTTCCGCAATACATCCGGCCGTCGTCGTTCATCGGGAACACCGGCTCGTTGCCGGCTACCGGCAGATTCACGCTGTCCGACGGCACCATGCCGACGGGATGGCCCCGGTGCCCTGCCTTCCACAGCGACCGGGAGTCCATCACGAATCCGTCGTGGCAGGACAGGCACATGTCCGGCGCACTGGCTGCATCCTGGCGCCCGGTATCGAGATCCGGCGTCGGCTCGTGCGCCACCAGCGTTGCGGCGCCGCGGCGCCGGAACTCCCGCAAGCGCTCGGTATGGCATGCGGAACACTCGAACTGGTCGGCCGTCTCGGGCTCCATTTCGGCAACAGCGGACGGCGCCGTGCAGACGGCGGCGCTGCCCAGAAGAAATGCGGCGATCCAGCGGGTCACTGCGCTGACCCCAGCTGCAGCCGCTTCAACGATCCGCCGAGCATCTCGACGACCGCAATATCTCCCTCGACAGCGGCCATGCCGACAGGCACCTCGAACACCTGCGGCTTGCCGGCTTCGCCGATGGCGTAAAGGAACTCACCGCTCGTCTCGAAAGCCTGGATGACGCCGAAATAGCTGTCACTGACGAACACGCGGCCCGAGGAATCGACGGCAATTCCCTTGGGTCGAAACAGCGTCCCCGGCCCCGCGCCGCGCTCTCCGAATACCCTGACGATCCTGCCGTCGGGATAAAAACACTGCACGCGCGCGTTGAGCACGTCGACGACGTAGACCCTCTCTGCCGCGATTTCGATGGTTGCCGGGTGGAAGAACTGGCCCGGTTCGTCACCGCGCCCGCCCCAGCGCCGCAGCACGTTTCCCTTCCAATCGAAGACGATCACCTCGTGCCTGTCTGCCGAGGTCACGAATAACTCGGTGCCCTCCTTGTTCACGGCGACGTCCACGGGTTCGATCCGCGTATCGCCGACGACGAGAGGCACCGGATACGCGTAGGTGCCGTCTTTCTCGAAGACCTGTATCCGGCGATTGCCGCGATCGGCGACATGGACGCGGCCGGTGCCGTCAACGGTGACGCCCACGGGACCGTCGAGTTCGGCATCGCCGCGGCCTGTGCTGCCGAAGGCGGCCACGACGGTGCCGGTGCCGTCGATTGCGACGATCCGGTCGTTGCCGCTGTCGACGACGTAGAGTTGCCCGTTCACACCCGTGGCAACGTCGGTCGGCAGCGAGAACGGCACGCCTCCGCTGTCGTGCCAGTCCTGCAGCGTCTGCGCGCCGAGCGTCGGGACAGCCGCAGTGTCGGCGACGGCGGCCGCGCCTGTGCCGGCCATCAGCAGCGGCCCGAACAGCCACGGCAGCACTCCCCGTCTGCGCGATTCGCTATTTTTCATGGCAATCCTCGCACCGCGCATTCGGCCGCAGCCTGGCCCTGTCCAGATACGGCGGATCGCCCACAACCACACCCTTTGCGTGAGGATCGTGGCAGGTCGCGCAGGTAATCTTCCCGGTGCCCGGCTCCACCGGCAACCTCGCGCCGGTTCGCTCCCGCGTCACGCCCATCTGGCGCATCGTGCTCTCGCCGGGCACGACGAGATGATTCCAGCTGTCGATGCCGCTGCCGGGGATCATCGACATGGGGTGCGGCGAAACGGCGTGGCAACCGAGACACTGCATCGACACGTCGATCCGAAACCAGGATGTTGCCGATATCCTGCCGCCGGAAAACTCGTGGCAGAAACGGCAGACGTCCTGTTCTGTCTGCGCGCCCGTCGGCCGAACGTGCGGATTCAATTTCGCGTAGTACGCGCTGTCGTGACACCGCAGGCACGCCTGATCGGGCTGCCGGAACGGGCCGCCGCGCAGAAACCGGGGATTCAGGTACGGCGCCAATTTGTCGCCCAGGCACTGCACGAGGGGATCGTGGCAGGTCGTGCAGACGATCCTGCCGCCGCGAATCGAACTGCGGAAGTCCTCCGGCACGGATACCGAGCCGGAGTTGCCGACGGCGACATTGCTCGGATGGCGACACGACGTCGTATCGGGTTTTTCATGGCACGTTCCGCACATCGCGTCGTCGTCGTAATCCAGGATGATCGTGGGCGGCCCCTCGCCGTGGCAACGGCTGCAGCCCTGCTCGTTCCAGTGCGGAAAGTCGCCCGGCGCGCCCGAGACCGGCGATGCGAAATACAGGCCGGTGACGGCCATGAGCAGGCATCGTGCCGCCGCGTTGCCCCGCCTGTGCCGGTTCAGAGTTCGCCTTCGCTGCACAGGGCGTCCTTCAGCGTGATGGTTGATTGGAATCGTGGCACTCCGGCCTCGGCGAATCAGCGGCACGATGGCTTATCATAATCGCTGCGGCGGCGCGTTGCCGGACTGCGGCGATAACATAGTATTACAGGCTTTACTAATTTAGTAACAACTAATATAATGAGCGCCTTCCTGTTATTATCCGAATATGGGAATTTTCTATGAATCGCACGATGTCTCTCGAACACGCGGTCGAGGCTTTCGCCGGCTTCATGGTGTTGCTGTCGGTCGCGCTAACCTATTTCGTCCATCCCGGCTTCGTCTGGCTCACGGTGTTCGTCGGCGCCAACCTGTTCCAGCAGGCGTTCACGGGCTTCTGTCCCGCAGCCATGATCATGCACAAGGTCTTCGGGTTTCAGCCCGCCGCCAAACCGAGCGGCTGACCGGCCGGACCTGAACGATGGCGGACGCACTGCTGCTGTCGCGTTTGCAGTTCGCTGCAAACATCAGCTTTCACATCCTGTTCCCGATGATCACCATCGCCCTTGCCTGGGTGTTGCTGTTCTTCAAGCTGCGATTCAACGCGACCGGGGACGAGAAATGGATGAATGCGTACCGCTTCTGGGTGAAGGTCTTCGCGCTGACCTTTGCACTCGGGGTCGTGAGCGGCATCACCATGAGCTTCCAGTTCGGCACGAACTGGCCGGGCTACATGAACACGGTCGGCAATATTGCCGGACCACTGCTGGCCTACGAGGTATTGACGGCTTTCTTCCTCGAAGCGACCTTCCTCGGCATCATGCTGTTCGGCTTCAAGCGCGTGGGCAACCGCATGCACACCGTGGCCACGGCGCTCGTCGCGGTGGGCACGAGCCTCTCCGCATTCTGGATTCTCGCGCTGGTTTCCTGGATGCACACGCCCACCGGTTTCGAAATGCGCGACGGCGTCGCGCACGTAACGAGCTGGATGGAGGTGATATTCAACCCGTCTTTCGGGTATCGCTTCATTCACACGATGCTCGCGTCTTTCCTGACGGTGGCGTTCCTGGTCATCGGCCTTTCCGCCTATCGCATGCTGCGTGACGACATCACGCCGGCCGTGCAGGCGGCGTTGCGCCTTGGCATCATCATGGCCGCCGTACTGGCCCCGTTGCAGATCTTCACGGGCGATCTTCACGGACTGAATACGCTCGAACACCAGCCGGCCAAGGTAGCGGCCATGGAAGCGCTGTGGGAAACGCGGCGCGGTGCCCCGCTCGTGTTGCTGGGCCTTCCCGATGCCGAGACTCAAAGCAACAAATACGCGATCGAACTGCCGGGGATTGCCTCGCTGATCCTCGTGCACGACATGCAGGGCGAGGTGAAAGGCATCGACGCATTTCCGGGGGCGCATCCTCCGGTCGTCCCCGTGTTCTGGTCGTTCCGGGTGATGGTCGGCACCGGTGTCCTGATGCTTCTGATTTCGTGGGCGGCCGCCTGGTCGCTCAAGCGCAGGAACGGTTTGTCGCCGTTAATGCTCAAGGCCTTCGTTGCCATGACCTTCGCAGGCTGGGTCGGCGTACTGGCGGGCTGGTACACGACGGAGATCGGGCGCCAGCCGTTTCTCGTGACGGGCGTGCTGCGTACGGCGGATGCCGTGACCAGCGTTTCGGCGGGCAACATCGGCCTCACGCTTGCGTTATACCTGGTTCTTTATGCCGTGCTGATTACGTCCTACATCACGGTCGTCTTCTACCTGGCGCGGCAGGCCGGGGAGGCCGACTCCAAGTCCTCCGAACCGACGGCCCATGGCCCGAAGGTCCTGGCCGGTAAAGCCGCTACGGAGGGTGGGCATGCTTGAGCAGGCACCGGATCTCGCGACCGCCGCGGGCTGGCTGCCGCTGGCGTTCATGATCATCATGGGTCTCGCGATTCTCGCGTACGTCATTCTCGATGGCTTCGACCTCGGCGTCGGCCTGTTGCTGCAGCTCGGCGACGGCGACGAGCAGAAAGACACGATGATCGCTTCGATCGGGCCTTTCTGGGATGCGAACGAGACCTGGCTGGTCCTGGGCATCGGCATACTCCTCGTTGCCTTCCCGGTCGCCCACGGCATCGTGCTCGGCGAACTTTACCTGCCCGTCGCGCTGATGCTGGTCGGCCTCACGCTTCGCGGCGTTGCCTTCGACTTCAGGGTCAAGGCCAGGGACATACACAAGGCGACCTGGGACAGGGCGTTTTTCGCCGGCTCGCTGCTTGCCGCACTTTCGCAGGGCTACATGCTCGGGCGCTTCGTCACCGGTTTTACCCACGACCTCTGGAGTTACCTGTTTGCCTGCCTGATCGCCCTGGGCATGGCATCCGGTTTTGCGCTGCTCGGTTCGACCTGGCTGATTATCAAGACGACGGACAATCTCCAGCGCCGCGCAATAACGTGGGCGAAGCGCTCGATCGTATTGCTCGCGATCGGCGTGGCTGGCGTCTCGCTCGCCACTCCGCTGATCAGCCAGCGAATTTACGAGAAGTGGTTCGGCCTCGAGAATCTCATCGTGCTGTGGCCGATACCGGCGATGACGGCGGTGACGTTCCTGATCGCCTACCGGTCGCTTTCCCGGCTTCCCGCGAAGCTCGACGAGGATCTGCGCGATACCGAGTGGATACCGTTTGCGAGTACCGTGGCCATTTTCATGCTCGCGTTCCACGGGCTTGCCTACAGCCTGTTTCCGTACGTGGTCATGGACAAGCTCACGATCTGGGAGGCGGCCTCTGCGCCGGAGTCCCTGATGTTCATCTTCGTGGGCGCGGTTATCGTGCTGCCGGTTATCGTCGGCTATTCCGTATACGCGTACCGGGTTTTCAGCGGTAAGGCTACAGATCTGAGTTACTACTAGGCATTGCGTAGCGGAAACGCAATGACGGTTGCCCGGATCCCCGTACCGGGCGACCTGCAAATCTGTTAAAACCTCCCGATGCTTGCATGGATCATAGGGTTCGGCCTTCTCGGCAGCCTTGGCGCCATCGGTGCCGCCGCCCTGTTCCTGCTGTTTCCGGAAGACGTGCGGCGTTTCATGATTCCGTCGCTGGTCAGCTACGCCACGGGCACACTGCTGGGCGCGGCATTTCTCGGCATGATTCCCGCGGCGCTCGGCCGGGCGCCAGCCCACACCGTGATGGCATCCGTGCTCGCGGGCATGGTGCTTTTTTTCGTGCTCGAAAAGCTCGTATTGTGGCGGCACAGTCATGACGAACCGGACGATGCGCGTGCGCGCGCGGGGCCGTTGATTCTGTTCGGCGATTCGCTGCACAACTTCGTCGATGGCGTAATCATCGCCGTTGCGTTCATGACCTCGATTCCGCTCGGTATCGCAACCGCCCTGGCAGTCATCGCGCACGAGATACCCCAGGAGGTCGGCGAGTTCGCCATCCTCCTGGATGCCGGCTACAGCCGCTCCCGAGCGCTGATGCTGAATGCGTTATCGGCATCGATGACATTGCCGGGCGGCATACTCGCCTGGTTCTGGCTCTCAGGCGCGCAGCAGGCCGTACCCTATGTGCTGGGATTGTCGTCGGCAAGCTTCATCTACATCGCCACGGCCGATCTCATTCCGAGCCTGCACAAGCAGCAGACAGTCCCGGATTCGGTAAAGCAGTTCGTGCTGCTTATCGCAGGAATTGCGACGATCGCCCTGTTCTATGTCGGCAGACACTGAACGGGGTCGGACCAGCGTAACCACTTCTAATCAAACGTTTTTTTGCGAAAAACCGGCCTTGAAATCGACCTAATCAGCGCATTTCGAGCGCAAAAAGCGTAAAGCAGGCTGTCCGCTAAATCGTGTTTTTTTGATACTCAAATCGACGGTTTAACCGACTATAAGAGGCGAATTGAGCCCGAATCTTCTTAGGAAACAAATAGATAAGCAGGTCCGACCCCAACATTCGCGCCCCCGGGGTCCGCCGGGATTCGGCAAGATCAATCCTGGCGCAGTACACCCGTGAGAGTCAGGATGACGATGGCCGACAACGCCGCGCCGGTAATGACGTACAGGCTGTGCAGCAGCAGCCAGAACCAGCGCAGCGGCCCTTCCGGCGTGAATCGGCAACGCAGGTCCTGCGAAAGGTCGATTACCGGCAACGCGGCGTCGAGCGCATAGTGCATGACGTGCAGCCCCGGGCAACCACGTTCCGCGGTGGTCTGGGCCAGGCCGAACGCGAACTCGTAGGTGACCGGTTCCGGGTCACTCTCGACCGGCAGGAATGCTTGTCCGAAGGCAAACAGCGCCGTCGCATACATCAGAGTGCCCAGAAACACGAAAACAAGAAACGACAGCACCGCCCGACTGCTCGAGTAGCCGTGCTGACTCACCAGCATCAGCAGGTTCGGGAAAATCCGCGCCCAGGGACGGTCTACTCTTGCCGCGAGCCGCATGCGGATCTTTTCGACCGCGATCGAATTAGCCTCCCGGGCGAGCCCGTGCTGGCGAAGTACGCCGCTCAGCTGCTCGTACGGTTGCGGCCGGAAACTGGCCTGGGTAGGAACTCCATCCGGAAACTGGCGGCGCAACCATGCGATGCGCTTACCGGTAAGGTCGCCGCCGCCCACATGACGGATGCGTTCGTAGGTCGCACCCTCCAGGTCGAGAAAGCCGGGCGCGGGCCAGCCGGTCTCGGTATTGTCCAGAATGGCATTGACCTGCGCGCCGGTCAGCAGGAACCAGCCGCGCACCGGTGTCGGCTTTTCGGCAGGCGAAAATGGTCCTGATGCGTCTTCGAGCGCGCCGATGTTGCTGATTGCCAGTGCATTCGAAATGCGTGCTTGCTGGAGGTTCAGCGCAATCGGGCCGCCTTTGCGCAGCAGGCCCTGGTAATCGGGACCGGGTGCGATTCTCGCATTGGTCATAAAGAAGCTGCCGCCTATCACGGCCGTCAGAAAATTGAGCCTGCCACGAACTTCGAACGGTAAGTTCGCGGCATCGTCAATCGTCAGGAACACGGACTCCACCTTCAGGTCTTCGCAGTGCAATGCACGCCCGTCGGGATTGCACAACCGCGCACCGTCACACATCAGGTCGCCGGTAATCTGGGCCGCAGCGAAGCCGACTTCGCCTTTGGCGTCGAAACGATTCCCGAAGGCCGTTCTCAGGTCAACGTTGCTGCCCACGGTTACCGAGCGGGCGCTGAGCGCAGGTGCGCCGCAGCCGTCGAGCGACGCGCCCGCGAA
>DATHRM010000221.1:0-21495 GCA_035465295.1 Woeseiaceae bacterium
ATCGCCTGCACGATCTCGCCGAAATTGGTGGAGCCGAAAGTGCCGAGCTGCGGCCTTATCAGCACATCATCTTCGCGGAGTTTTTCGATCTGCCGGAGCGTCTCCCTGCGGATGAGGATCGTCAGCATCTGCTCGGAGATGCTGATCGCCGATTGCAGCTCGTCAGGCGCATACAGCGGAAACTCCACGTCGACGGCTATCACGACGTCGACGCCCATCTCGCGAACGATATCGACGGGCAGGTTGCCGACGAGTCCGCCGTCGACCAGTAAATGGCCGTCGATCCTGACGGGCGCCAGGGCTGCAGGCACGGACGTGCTGGCGCGAATCGCAAGCGCGAGATCGCCGCTCTCCATGACGTACATCTCGCCCGTCTCGATATCCGAGGCGATCGCGCGGAACGGTATCGGCAAATCGTCGAAGTCCCCGACGTGTGACACCGGCAGCGTGAGTTTGCGGAGCAGGAGATCGAGCTTCTGGCCCTGCACCACGCCGAGGGGCAGATTGGGCCGGCCGCGCTCGAGGCCGATATCCAGGTCGATCGGGTAGTCCCGCGCATCCTGCTTGCGGCGGAATCTCAGGTCGCTGCGCTCCGGCTCGTCGGACATCGCGTCCGCCCAGTCCAGGTCCGCGACCAGCTGCTCGAGGTCCGCCACGCTCATCCCCGATGCGTACAGGCCGCCGACGATGGCCCCCATGCTCGTTCCGGCGATGGCATCGATCGGTATGTGCATGCGTTCGAGTTCGCGCAGCACGCCAATGTGCGCGGCACCGCGCGCACCGCCGCCGCCGAGTACCAGTCCTACTCGCAACCGGTCGGATGACGTACCATCCCTTGCCTGAAGCGCATCGCCCGCGTTGGCTGCCGCCGCAAACGACAACGCGGCACACAGGATCACCAGCCGCCATTGCGGCATTACTTGATTCATCGACAGGGGCCCTCGTTGTTCGTTCCGATCCGACTGGCTGTGATTATAATGCTCGCGGCGCCCGGCGCCTCGCCGGCGGCTGGCGCGGACGATACGTTGAGCGAGATCGTGGTGACCGGCCAGCGCCGTGAGCAGCCCGCGCTGGCCTATGCGGGCAATATCGAACAACTGGACGGCGAACTCGTCGACGCCGTCCGGCACCAGCACGTTCACCAGTTGCTGACCCGCGTCGCGGGCGTCTGGGTCAGCCGCGGCAGCGGCCAGGAACTTCTGACCGCCATTCGCTCGCCCGTGCTGACCGGCGCCGGCTCCTGCGGCGGATTCCTGTTTCTCGAGGACGGCATTCCGATCCGGCCGACCGGTTTCTGTAACGTCAACCAGATGTTCGAGATCGATACCGAGCAGGCGCAATCGATCGAGGTGATTCGCGGCCCCGGTAACGCGCTGTACGGCTCGAACGCCCTGCACGGCATCGTCAACGTGCTCATGCCCCGGCAGGACGGCCGCGCACCAGGGAACGGTATCGTCGAAGTCGGCGCCAACCGCTTCCTGAGGCTGCAGGCCGAGTTACCGGCCGATCCGGGGTCGCCGCATTTTGCCGGTTTCACGTTCAGCGACGACGGCGGCTTTCGTGACGACTCCGGTTACCGCCAGTTCAAGCTGCACGTCAACACGACGAACGAATTCCTGGACGGCGAACTGCGGTCGGCCTTTACCGCCACCGATCTCGACCAGGAGACGGCCGGGTTTATCATCGGCGAAGATGCGTACCGCGACCCGGCGCTGAACCGCAGCAATCCCAACCCCGAGGCTTTCCGGGACGCATCGAGCCAGCGGCTTTACGGCATCTGGTCGCGATCGACATCGCGGCTCGCCGTGGATGTGCGGCCTTTCCTGCGCCACTCGGACATGCGGTTCCTGCAGCATTTTCTCCCGGGCCAGCCGCTCGAGGAGAACAGCCATGCCAGTGCCGGCGCGATGGCGGCGTTCACGCTCACCGGCGATCGCCACACGACCGTCGCCGGCCTGGACATCGAATGGAGCCGGGTCGCGCTCACCGAGACCCAGTTCGGACCCGCGGAGGGTTCCCCTTTCCTGGTCGAGACGCGGCCGGAAGGCCTGCACTACGACTTCGAGGTCGGCGGCTTGAGCGTCGCGCCGTACGTGCAGGCCGATTTCGGGCTCACCGGTACGCTCACGCTCGGCATCGGCCTGCGCGCCGAGTACACGCATTATGACTACGACAATCGCATGCTGGACGGCAACACCCGCGACGACGGTACTGCCTGCGGCTTCGGTGGCTGCCTGTACACGCGTCCTGCCGACCGCACCGACAGCTTCGTCAATTTCGCCCCCAAAGCGTCGCTGAACTACCGGCTGGCGCCGGCAACCTCTCTCTACCTGGTCGCCGCTCGCGGCTTCCGGGCGCCGCAGATGACGGAGCTTTACCGGCTGCAGAGCGGCCAGCAAGTCGCAGATCTCGATTCGGAACGGCTCGACAGCGTGGAGCTGGGGCTGCGGCACGATGTCGACTCCGTGTCCGTCGACGTTGCAGTCTTCGACATGCGCAAGCGCGACAGCGTGTTTCGCGATGCACAGGGGTTCAACGTGAACGGCGCGCGCACACGTCATGACGGGATCGAGGCCGCGATCGACTGGCAATTCGCGCCCGCCTGGACCCTGGAGGTCAACGCGACCTACGCGCGCCACCGCTACGATTTCGATACGGTCGCAGCGCGCGGCGAGTCGTTCGTATCCGGGCGCGACGTCGACACGGCGCCGCGCTGGATGGGCAGTGCGGAGCTCGGCTATGACGCGGGCGGACGTTTCCGGGCAGCCCTGCAATGGGTTTCGATGGGGCGCTACTTTATCGATGCCGAGAACCGCTTCGACTACCCGGGCCACGATCTCCTGAACCTGCGCGCGGCGTACGAGGCCACACGGCGGCTCACGATCGCGGCACGTCTCAACAACCTCGCCGATACCGACATTGCCGATCGCGCCGACTACGCGTTCGGCAACTACCGCTACTTTCCGGGCCGCGGACGCGAGCTGTTCGTCGAGTTTCGCCACCGCTTCTAGTGATTTTCCGCAATTCCCTTGGGACTGGCGGGCAAATCACTCATAATATGCGCCCCGCCGCTTCCCGAGCGGCCCGACACAACCAGAAAAAGCGGAGCAAATTATGGCCGACGCAGCACCGACACCGCCCGAAGGCGGTGCGAGCATCACCATTGACAACGGCAACCTGCAGGTCCCCGACAACCCGATCGTGCCTTTCATCGAAGGCGACGGCACGGGCCCGGACATCTGGCGCGCGACCGTACGCGTCCTGGATGCAGCTGTCGAAAAGGCGTACGGCGGTAAGCGCAAGATTCACTGGATGGAGGTTTACGCGGGTCAGAAAGCCTTCGACAATTTTGGCGGCTGGCTGCCTGACGAAACGATCGCGGCCTGCCGCGAGTATCTCGTGTCGATCAAGGGCCCGCTGACCACGCCCATCGGCGGCGGCATCCGTTCCCTCAACGTGGCGCTGCGCCAGTTGCTCGATCTCTACGTCTGCCTGCGCCCGGTACGCTGGTTCACCGGCGTGCCGTCGCCCGTGCGCAACCCGGAAAATGTCGACATGGTGATTTTCCGCGAAAACACCGAGGACATATACGCGGGCATCGAGTTCGAGCGCGGCTCGGAGGCGAATGCGAAATTCCTCGAGCTCCTCAAGGAGAATTTCCCGGCCGAATACCAGAAGATCCGCTTCCCCGAAAGCTGCGGCGTCGGCCTGAAACCGATATCGCAGGAAGGCACGGAACGTCTCGTCCGTGCGGCGCTGGAGTACTGCATCGCGAACGGCCGCAAGAGCCTGACTTTCGTGCACAAGGGCAACATCATGAAGTTCACGGAAGGCGCCTTCCGCAACTGGGGCTACGAGCTTGCCGAGCGTGAATTCGCCGACAAGACCTACACGTGGGACCAATGGGAGCGCACCAAGGCCGAGAAGGGCCAGGAAGCGGCAAACGCCGAACAGGATGCGGCGCTGGCCGATGGCAAGGTTCTCGTCAAAGACGCCATCGCGGATATCACGCTGCAGCAGGTGCTGACGCGGCCGAAGGAATTCGACGTGATCGCGACGATGAACCTCAACGGCGATTACCTGTCCGACGCGCTCGCTGCGCAGGTCGGCGGTATCGGCATCGCGCCCGGCGGCAATGTCAACTACACCACGGGCCACGCGGTGTTCGAGGCCACACACGGCACGGCGCCGAAGTATGCGAATCTCGACGTCGTCAACCCGGGCTCGCTCATACTCTCCGGCGAAATGATGCTGCGCTACATGGGCTGGACGGAAGCGGCGGACCTCCTGCTGGAGTCGATGGACACGACGATCGGCAAGAAGACCGTGACCTACGACTTCGCACGATTGATGGAAGGCGCGACAAAGGTCAAGTGCAGCGAATTCGGCGACGCGCTGATTTCGAACATGTAAGCCATTCGGGATGGATGAGCCGGCGCACTCGCCCGCTGCAGTCGATGCGATTGCAGCGCAACTCGTCGACGCGTTCCTCCGCTACAACGCGGATTTCCGCGCGCTGACGCAGCGGGCGGCGCGTTGCTTCGAAGAGCGTGACTGGCAGGAGGGCCGGACGAACGCCGTCGCGCGCATCGAGCTCTACGACCAGGCGGTCAGCCGCGCCCTCGCCGAGCTCGGCACGACCGTCGACGAGTCGGAAAAGGGCAAGGCGTTCTGGGTAGCCGTCAAGGAACGTTACGCCGAGCTCATCCGCGAATACCCCGACAACGCCTTTTTCAAGACCTTCTTCAGCTCGATTTCGCGGCGCCTGTTCAACACGGTGGGCGTCGATCCGCGGCTGGAGTTCATCGCGGAGGACGTCATTCTCGACGAGAAGCCGCTCGACGAGAAAGACGTACGCACCTACTTCAATCGCGGCGCGCTGCAATACCTGATCGACCAGGTTCTCTCGGACTTCAGCTTTGGCGTCCCCTACCGGGACCGCGAACGCACGATCCGTTTCGTGGCGGCGGAGATCGACGCCTATTGCAGGGAAAACAACGCACAGCAGGACCTCGAAGTGGTGGAGCTGCTGGCGCCGATCTTCTATCGCGCAACACGGGCATTCATTGTCGGCCGCATCGGCGGCGACGACTGGGTATCGCCCCTGGTCATCGCTTTCCGGAACTCCGGTGACGGCATTTTCGCCGACGCGGTGATCCTGTCCGTCAACGACGTGAGCATGCTGTTCGGGTTCACGCGCTCGTATTTTCACGTCGACCTCGAGCACGTCGGCGCAACCGTCGGATTCCTGCAGCGGCTGATGCCGCGAAAACCGATGGATGAGATTTACACGGTGCTTGGCCGCGCCAAGCAGGGAAAGACGGAGCGCTATCGCCTGTTTTTCGAACACCTGCGCAATTCGCACGATCTTTTCGCGAGAGCCCGCGGCGTCAAGGGAATGGTCATGGAGGTCTTCACGCTGCCTTCCTACGACGTGGTGTTCAAGGTCATACGGGACAGGTTCGACTACCCCAAGACCGGCAGCCGCGCCGACGTCATGGAAAAATACAAGCTGGTATTCATGCGCGACCGGGCCGGGCGCCTGGTCGATGCCCAGGAGTTCCGGCGACTGCGATTTCCGCGCCGGCGTTTCGACCCCGAGTTGCTGCACGACCTGCTGGAAGAATGCGGCTCGACGTGCCGCGTCGAAAACGACGACCTGGTCGTCGAGCATGCCTACATCGAGCGCCGCATGATACCGCTGAACCTGTACATCGAATCTGCCACCGAGGAACAGGCTGAAGCCGCCGCGATCGAATACGGCCAGGCGATCAAGGACCTCGCTCTCAGCAACATATTCGCCGGCGACCTGCTATTGAAGAACTTCGGCGTCTCGCGTCACGGGCGCGTCATTTTTTACGACTACGACGAGCTGTGTCTCGTAACCGACTGTAACTTTCGGCGCATGCCGGATCCGCAGGACGATATCGACGAGATGCGTCCCGGCGCATGGTTCTACGTGGGGCCGCACGACATTTTTCCCGAACAGTTCGTCGACTTTCTCGGCTTCAAGCCACATGCGAAGCAGGCGTTCCTCGAGCATCACGCCGACCTGCTGACGCCCGAGTACTGGATCAACCTGAAACAGCGTCACGAAGCCGGCGAGATATTCGAGGTATTGCCCTACACCGTGGACCACCGCACGGAACACCGCGGCCACACGATCGTCGCGAAGACGCGCAGCTGAAGTCAGCGCAGCCGCGCGGCGATACCGTGCAGCGTATCAGCAAGCCGCGCGCGACGCGTGACGGTATCGGCGTCGCCGGATTTTTCGTCGAGGCGCCTGGCAAAGGACTCGAGGTCTTTCGCCAGTCCGCGGTCCCGCTTGCCTGAGCCGAGACTCTCCCCGGCGCGGTCCAGCAACTGCGACACGGCCGCCATGGTCTCACCGTCGAGCTTGCGGGGTCGGACCACTGTAAGTTGCTGCCAGGAAACGAATAATGCCTGTTTTTGCACAAGAAAAGAGCCTTAATCACGGCATTTTGGCGTGCAAATCATCCGCAGGTGATCGGGCGCAAAGCGTCAATGTCATAACTCGGTCGATTTACCCTGCAAAATGGCCGGAATAAGCCCCAAAAACAGCGAAAAAAAGAAAGAAATCTTATTGGATTCAGTAACCTGACTAGGTCCGACCCCAATTGCGGAGTGCGTCGGCGGTGGCCTGCAGCGTGCGCAATTCGTTGTTGAGGCGGGCGGCATCCCAACCGAATTCGGCGGCTGCAAGTTCGGCGATCCTCGCGTAGTGCGGCCGTCCCTGGTCGGCATCGAGGCCTATCATCATGCGGCGGTAGACGATGTCGGTCAGCGTTCTCGGCAGTTCCTCACCGATCACGAATGCGACCTCCGCCGCGGGGATCGTTGCGCCCTCGTCGATGCAGCCCGCGAGCTCGGGCCTTCGTTCGGCGACGGCTGCAATACCAGTAGCGCGTCCGCCGTAAATGCGCAGCAACCGCTCGATGCCCTGCTCGGAGAGGCCGGGATACTCGGCCAGCGCTTCGCGAGCGTCCTCCACGCCCCCTGCTCCCGGTAACAACGTGTCGCGTGTCCGGCACTCCGGAAGGCGGCGGCCAAGTGCCTTGCCGATCTTGTCGACCGTCTGCTCGGCGAGATTGCGGTACGTCGTCAGTTTACCGCCGACGATCGAGAACAGTCCCTGTGCGGTGCGCCGATGCGACTTGATGATGTGCCTGCGGGTTATCGCCGATTCGGGCCCGTGGGTTCGTTGCGGCAACGGCCGGACGCCTGCGTAAGCGTAGTGCACGTCGCCAACGCTCAACCGGGCAGCCGGAAAAACACGGTTGGTTTCCTCCAGCAGGTAATCCACTTCCTGGCGGCTGGCGTGAACCTGCGACGGGTCGTCGTCGTAGCGAATGTCCGTGGTACCGATGAGGAACAACCCGTTCCAGGGCAGGATAAAAAACGGCCGGCCGTCGGTTTCCGCTTCCACGTAAAACGCATCCCGCGGCGCGCCTTCAAACGGGCTCACGACGATATGACTGCCTTTCGTGCCACCGATGAGCTCGGGCATTCGCTGCCCCGTCCGGCCGAGCACCGAATCGACCCACGGCCCTGCCGCGTTGACCACGGTCTTCGGCGCGAACTGTGCCTGGTGCCCGGTGACGGCATCTTCGCAAGTCAGCGATACGACCGTGCCTCCGCGAACGCCGATGCTTGTCACTTCCGAGTACGTCATGACCTCGGCGCCGGCGGCGCGCGCCGCGAGCACATTCTCGAGTACCAGGCGTTCGGCGTACGTCACCTGCGCATCGTAGTAGCACGCGGCCGCGCGCAGGCTTTCCTGCAGCAGCCCGGGCTCGCGCGCCCGAATCTCGTCCTCGCTCAGCATCTTGTGGTGTGGCAGGGGCTTGCGCCAGGAAAGCAGGTCGTAGCCCAGCAAGCCGAGCTTGATCAGGAATGGCCCGCGCTTTGCGCCGCGGTATATCGGAATGCAGATGCGCAGCGGCTTGACGAGGTGACCCGCAATGCGGCGCAGGTGGCGCCGTTCGTGCAGGGACTCGAAAACGAGCGGGATCTCGCCGTACTCGAGGTAGCGCAGACCGCCATGGATCAGGCGGCTGGACGCCCAGGACGTGCCGTTGCAGACGTCGCCCTTGTCGAAAAGCACGACCGAAAGGCCGCGCAGCGCCGCGTCCCGGGCAATACCGGCGCCGTTGATACCGGCGCCGATCACGGCTACGTCGCAGGTCCGCGGGCTGGCCGTCATCAGGGCCGGGTTTGGCCGCTGCCGCGGACGACGTACTTGTAGCTCGTCAGCTGTTCCGCACCGACGGGACCGCGCGCGTGAATGCGGCCCGTGGCAATACCGATTTCGGCACCCATGCCGAATTCACCGCCGTCGGCGAACTGCGTCGACGCGTTTTGCAACAGGATCGCGCTGTCTACGTCGCGGAAAAACTTCGCAGCCGCGGCGTCGTCATCGGTAACGATGCACTCGGTGTGGCCGGAGCCGAATTCCGCGATGTGGCGAATCGCCGCATCGATGTCGTCGACCACCCGTACGGAAATGATCGCGTCGAGGTACTCGGTGCCCCAGTCGTCTTCGGCCGCCTCCCCCGCGTCCGGGAAAATGCCCACGACATCGTTATCGCCACGAATTTCGCAGCCTGCGTCCGCCAGCGCCCTCAGCACGCCCGGCAACAGCCTCGCCGCCACCTCACGATCGACCAGCAGCGTTTCGGCCGCACCGCAGATACCGGTGCGGCGCATCTTCGCATTGACCGCGATCTCAGCCGCCATATCGGCATCGGCCGCTGCATGCAGATAGACGTGGCAGATACCTTCGAGGTGGCCAATTACCGGCACGCGCGCTTCCTCCTGCACGCGACGAATGAGGTTCTTGCCGCCGCGAGGCACGACGACGTCGACCCACTGCGACATCGACGACAACAGGTACCCGACCGCCGCCCGGTCCGTGGTCGGCACCATCTGCACGGCGTCGGCCGGCAAACCCGCCTTCTCCAGCCCCGACACGAGGCAGGCATGAATGGCCCGGCTGGAATGGAAGCTCTCCGAGCCGCCGCGCAGGATCACCGCATTGCCCGATTTCACGCAGAGGCCGGCGGCATCCGCCGTGACGTTGGGCCGGCTCTCGTAAATAATCCCGATGACGCCCAGGGGGACGGCAACGCGCTGGATCTCCAGGCCGTTCGGGCGCCGCCACTCGGCCATGACACGACCCAGCGGGTCCGCCAGGCCGGCGATTGCCTCGAGTCCCGCGGCCATGCCTTCGATGCGGCTGTCATCGAGCATCAACCGGTCCAGCATCGCGGCGCTGAGGTCCCGCTCGCGCGCGTCGCGCATGTCGGTCGCGTTCGCCTCGAGGATCTCGGCGCGGCGCGTGCGCAATTCGGCGGCGGCGGCGCGCAGCGCGGCATTGCGCATGTCCCCGCTCGCCATTGCCAGCGCCCGCGCGGCGCTCCGAGCCTGGCGGCCCAGGGAATCCATCGTCTGCGACAGCGCATCAGGCATTCGGTTTTCCGTCATCACGATCGAATATCACCAGTTCATCGCGGTGCACAATTACCGCCCGGCCCCGGTAACCCAGCACGGATTCGATGCTTTCCGATTGGCGCCCTGCGAGTTGCGACGCCTCGTCGAAGGAGTACTCCGCGAGACCCCGGCCCAGCTCGCGGCCGCGCGAGTCCACCAGCGTCACGACGTCGCCGCGGCGGAAATTGCCGAGCACTTCAACCACTCCGACCGGCAGCAGGCTCTTGCCGTTACGCAGTGCCTGCGACGCGCCATCGTCCAACCTTAACTCGCCGCGAACCTCGAGAACACCGGCAAGCCACTGCTTGCGGGCCGCCGCGGGTGTCCCCGGCGCGCGGAACAGCGTGCACCGGCCACCCGCCGCAAGCTCGCTGAGCGGACGCTGCACGACGCCGCTCGTGATGATCGTCGCGCACCCGGCATGGGTCGCGATGCGTGCCGCCTGGACCTTCGTCGCCATGCCGCCGCTGCCGATGTCCGAACGGGTCTCTCCCGCCATGCCCTGCATCTCGTCGGTGATCGCCGTGACGAGCGGGATATGTTCCGCCTGCGGATTGCCGGCCGGGTCCGCCGTGTAAAAGCCGTCCACGTCCGACAGCAGGATCAGCGCGTCCGCCATGACCAGCTGCGCGACGCGCGCGGCCAGCCGGTCGTTATCCCCGTAACGGATTTCCTCGGTGGCGACCGTGTCGTTCTCGTTGATGACCGGTACCACGCGACGTTCGATCAGCCGGCCCAGCGTGCCGCGCGCGTTCAGGAAGCGGCGGCGGTTCTCCGTGTCTTCGGGGGTGAGAAGCACCTGCGCCGTCGTGATCCCGTATTCGTTCAGCGCTTCCTGGTAGGCATGCGCCAGCTGCACCTGCCCTGCCGCGGCCGCCGCCTGCAGGTCCTCGAGCCTGGCGCGCCGCTTGTTGATGCCGAGCACCGTACTGCCGATGGCAATGGCGCCGGACGACACGACGAGCACTTCGTGGCCGCGAGCGTGCCAATCCGCGATGTCTTCGCACAGCCCGGCAAGCCACCGCCGCCCGACCCGGCCGTCATCGCCGATCAGCAGCGACGAACCGACCTTGACGACGACCCGGTGGAAATCATCGACGGCGAGCTGGCTCATCGTGTCAGCCGGACAGTCGATGGTTCCGGTCGTAGGAAGACAACGTTACTTCGCCCCTGGATACCGCGACACTGCCGCTGCGGGCGACCGCAGAGAGTTGCCCGATTTCCGCGGCGTCGGCTACGAACTCGTCGACTTCGGCGATACGTCCCGTAAGCTGCAGCGTGTAACTGGACGCATCGTCGTCGAGCACCTCGGCCCCGAACTTCTTCGCCAGTTCGGCAGCGCGCCCGAGCTGGTCGCTCGCCAGTTTCATTTTGATAATCGCGAGCTCGCGCTCGAAATGTTCGCCGAGCGTCATGTCGTGAATATTGACGACGTCGACGAGCTTCGCGAGCTGGGCATTCAGCTGCGCGATCGCCGCATCGGAGCCTGACACCACGAGCGTCACGCGGGATACGGTGGAGTCGTTGGTGGGTGCAACGTTCAGGGACTCGATGTTGTAGCCCCTGCTCGAGAACATGCCGGTCATGCGCGTGAGCGCGCCGACCTCGTTCTCCAAGAGTACGGATATCGCGTGTCGCATCGCCTGGTATCCCCGCAAAAAAGAAACGTTTGAAACTACATTCACCCGCCGAACGTGGGGTCGGCGGCGCAATAGACCGAGTATTGCAATGCAATAAAAATTAGTAAACACTCGATGCGAACCTGTGAATCAAAGAGCGGCGGCAGAACGGTGAGCGAACAGGCCAGCGCAGAGCGCACGAGCAGTCATCCCCTGGCAGGAAAAATCATGAGCGGCGCCGATATCGTGGTGCAGGTGCTGGCGGATGAAGGCGTCGACACGATCTTCGGCTACAGCGGCGGCGCGATACTGCCGACCTACGACGCCGTGTTTCGCTATAACAAACTGCACGGCGGCGAAGGGCGCTCGCCGATGCCGCTGATCGTTCCCGCCAACGAACAGGGCGCCGGGTTCATGGCGTCCGGCTACGCCCGCGCGAGCGGCAAGGTCGGCGTCGTCATGGTGACGTCCGGCCCGGGCGCGACGAACACCGTCACCCCCGTCCGCGACTGCATGGCGGACTCCGTGCCGGTCGTCGTCATTTGCGGCCAGGTGCCGCGGAGCGCCGTCGGCACAGACGCGTTCCAGGAAGCGCCTGTCTCGGCAATCATGGGCGCCGTGGCCAAGCACGTATTCCTGGTTACCGACCCGGAACGTCTCGAGGCCACCGTGCGCAGCGCCTTCGAACTCGCACGCACCGGCCGCCCGGGCCCGGTCGTCGTCGATATCCCGAAAGACGTGCAGAACTGGCAGGGGGCCTTCATGGGCGGCGGCAGCCTGCCATTGACCGGGTACCGCCGGCGCCTGCAGAAAGTGACGGAGAACCGCCTCAGCGACGAAGCCTGCGAACGCTTCTTTACGATACTGGCAGAATCGGACCGGCCGCTGATCTATGCCGGCGGCGGCGTGATCAACGCCAATGCCGCCAAGTCCATGCGGCGGCTCGCGTCGGAGTACGGCATCCCGGTCACGACGACGCTGATGGCGCTCGGCGCCAGCGACACGAAACACCCGCTGGCGCTGCACATGCTCGGCATGCACGGACTCGCCTCGGCCAACTATGCCGTCGAGGACTGCGACTTCCTGATTGCCGTCGGCGCACGCTTCGACGACCGCGTGGCGGGCGACCCGGTCCGTTTCGCGCCCAATGCGAGACATATCGCCCACTTCGACGTGGACAGCGCCGAGATCGGCAAGGTCAAGCGGGTCGACTGGCACCAGGTCGGCCTGCTCGAACGCGACCTGACGGAACTGCTGGCCTACGGCCGTCGTATCGGCTTCAGCAAGAGCTTCGACAAGTGGCACGCGGAGATTGCACACCTCAAGGAGGAGCACTGCCTGAATTACGATCGCGACAGCGAACGGATACAGCCTTACGCGGTGATCGAGGAAATCAACAAGCACGCGAAGGGCGAAGCGGTCATCTCGACGGGCGTCGGCCAGCACCAGATGTGGGCCGCACAGTACTTCGACTATCGCGAACCCCGGCTCTGGCTGACCTCGGGCAGCATGGGCACGATGGGTTTCGGCCTGCCCGCCGCAATCGGCGCCCAGTTTGCCCAGCCCGATCGTGTCGTCATCGACATCGACGGCGACGGCAGCATGCGCATGAATCTCGGCGAACTGGAGACGGCCACAACGTACAAGCTGCCGATCAAGGTGGTCGTCCTGAACAACTATGGCGACGGCATGGTGCGCCAGTGGCAGAAGCTTTATTACGACAGCCGCCTCGCCGCCAGCGACAAGTCGCTGCACAGCAAGGATTTCGTAAAGGCGGCCGAAGCGGACGGCTTCGAGTATGCGAAAAAACTGGACAGGAAAGACGATATCGAGGCGGTCGTCGCCGAGTTCATGGCGTTCCCCGGCCCGGCTTTCCTCGAAGTCATCATCGATCCCGAAGCCGGCGTATATCCGATGGTGGGCCCGGGAATGTCCTATGACAAGATGATTACGGGCGCCTTCATCAAGAGCCGCAGCAAGCCGGAAGGCGACCAACCCGGTCCCAGCGAGATGTTCTGAGCCCGCGAAAGCGATACGTAGATTCCCCCATAAACCCGTCCGGACGCCCTTGCTAGCCTAAGCGGTCAGGCTCGGGATCCGTCCATGACCACGCAGACCAATAAGACCCGTACAATAACGGGCTATATCACGGACCTCCTCGAATATCCGCGCTGGATGCTCGAACGCGATGTCGATTTCACGAATTGTCGCTACGGCAGTCATTACAACGCGTTCATCGAGGAATGCGCCGAGTGCCGCTTCGGCTCGGCATGCCGCTGGCTGGACCAGCAACGCACTCGCTCGCTCGACGACGCGACTGTCGAGCAGCTCGTCGACGCGCTCGAGACGGCCGTCGACTACCTGAGGGCCACACACCGGCACAAGAAGACCTGTTACTGCAAGACCTGCCGCTGGCTGCGCGAAGCCCGCCACTTCAAGCGCTCGCACCTCAGGTAAGCCCGCCGCCGCCATGCGGCGGAAGAAGACTGCTATCCTCGTGTTCCCGACGCACCCGGGAGGGGAGATCATGGGGGATATCGCTTTATCCGGCAGCTGCCTCTGCGGCTCCGTGGCCTACGAACTGCAGGGCGACGCGCGGCGCTTCTACCATTGCCATTGCGAGCGCTGCCGCAAGGCCAGCGGCAGCGGGCACGCCAGCAACATCATCCTGCGGCTGAACTCGATCACATGGACAGCCGGCGAGACGCTCATCCGCAGCTACAAGGTCCCGGAAGCCGAGCGTTTCACGGCGGTTTTCTGCTCGGTCTGCGGCAGCCCGCTGCCACGAATATATGACGGCGGGATCGCCGTGGTGCCGGCCGGGTCACTCGATCACGAGCCCGGTATCGAACCGCAGGCGAGGATCTTCGCCGGCTCGCGCGCCGAATGGTCCTGCAGCGGGGACGCGCTCTCCTGCCATGACACCTACCCGGAAAGGTCCTGAAAGCCGACCATTGACGCGTTCCCGTTACTGTCGGGCTCGGGTATTATGTGAACCGGCGCAAGGACAGCCGGCTCCGGCTGAGCGACATTAACACCATTAAGGAACCCGGTGACCGGGCTATGCTGAGAACGCCGCGACGAGAAAACCTGAACCGGATAATCATCCTCAACCCCAAGGGGGGTTGCGGCAAGTCGACGCTCGTCACCAATATTGCCGCCTGCTACGCGGCTCGCGGCGCTTCCCCGGCGATCATGGATTTTGATCCCCAGGGGTCGGCCATGGCCTGGCTGACGCGCCGGCCCGGCGACAGGCCCGCAATTCACGGCGTCGCCGCGTACAGGCGAACCATGCATGCCACGCGCAGCTGGCAGCTGCGGGTGCCCGAGGAGACCGACAACCTCCTCGTCGATTCCGCCGCCGGCATCAATCACGACGATCTGCGGGAACTGACGCGCGATTCATCGTCCATCCTGGTACCGGTGCTGCCGTCGATGATGGACACGCATGCTGCGTCGAGGACCATTGCGGACCTGCTGCTCGTCGCCAAGGTGAACCGGAACGAGCAGAAACTCGCCGTCGTCGCCAATCGCACGCGCAAGAACACGAAGAGCCTCGCCAAGCTCATGCGATTTCTCGACTCGCTGGGGATTCCCATTATTGCGGTACTCAGGGACAGCCAGAACTTCGTGCACGCCGCCGAACAGGGGATCGGCGTTCACGAGATGCAGCCGTCGCGCGTCCGCAAGGACGTGGAACAGGTCGAGCGCATCGTTACCTGGCTGGACGGCTGGCAGAAACGCCGGCAACGCGGGCTCCAAATTACGGGCATGCGCAGGCAACCCGTGTCGGCCGCCGCCTCGGTGCCCTAGCTTCAGTCCGCGCGCGCCTGTATCGCCGCAAACTCGTCGAGGTCCACGTTACCGCCGCTGATCACGATCGCCGTGGTCTTCCCGGCCGTTTCGACCTTGCCGCCGAGCACCGCGGCGAGGGACACGGCGCCGCCGGGTTCGACGACCATCTTGAGATTCAGGAACGCGAAACGCATGGCATCGCGAACTTCCCGATCGCTGACCGTCAGGCCGCCGTCGAAGAGCCGCCGGTGAATTTCGAAAGGGCGTTCGCCCGGCGAACCGGCCAGCAGGGCATCGCAGATCGAACGCGCGCCCGGCGCCACCGTCATGCGTTTGCCGGCGGCTATCGAGCGGGCGGTGTCGTCGAAGTCCTCGGGCTCGACCGTACGCACGGAGACATGCGGTAGCCGCGCTTTCAACGCCACGCCGCTGCCGGCCGACAGGCCGCCACCGCCGCAGTTGATCAGCACCTGGTCGGGCGGCAACTTCATTTCGAGGGCCTGTTCTGCAATCTCGAGACCGACGGTGCCCTGCCCCGCAATAATGTCCTCATGATCGTACGAGGGCACCAGCGACGCGCCGCGTTCCGCGGCGATCTCGCGCGCGATCGCCTCCCGGTCGCCCGAATACCGGTCGTAGGTGATGACCTCGCCACCGAGACGTCGGGTGTTATCCATTTTTGCCCGCGGGGCATCTTCGGGCATCACGATGGCCGCGTGTATGCCCAGCAGGCGGCCGGCCATCGCCACCCCCTGTGCGTGGTTACCGGACGAAAACGCCACCACGCCCCGCGCGGCTTCCTCCGGCGTCAACTGGCTCATCAGGTTGTACGCGCCGCGAATCTTGAACGAGCCGATGGCCTGCAGGTTCTCGGCCTTCACCAGCACCGAGCCGCCGGCAGCACGATCGAGCGTGTCGTTGCGGATGAGTGGCGTGCGGACGGCGACACCCTCGAGCCGCGAAGCCGCCGCTTCGATCGCCGCAATGTCGATCATTCAGTGTCGGCAGCGAGGCGGTCTATCTTGGCCGCACAGATGAAATCGTTGTCGGAGAGCCCGTCGATTGCATGCGTCGTGTAGCCCACGACGCACTCGCCGTAGCTGACGGTCAGGACCGGGTGGTGGCCTTCGACGATGGCGATCCAGGCAACCGCGTTGGCGAACGCGAGCGTACGGCTGTACGCGGAAAAGCAAAAGCGCCGTGAAATCTGCAGGTTATCGTCGCTCAGCGACCAGTCGCCGTGCAGGCCTTTCATCAGTTCGGCTGCCTGCTCCGGCTGCAGCGGCTCCACGCCGCCTTCGCAGGGCTTGCAGTGTTTGTCGGCAAGGTCGGTAGTCATGGTGCAACTATAAAACAATCCGGGGTCTCGCGCCGGGATCGCGGGCCGAGGCCCGCTCCTGCGGGTTGCCTGTAGGAGCGGTTCTCGAACCGCGAATAAAAAAAAGCCGGCCCCGAAGGGCCGGCGAGGCAGGGACTCGCGATGAGTCGGGGGAAATTCAGCCGGCGCTTTAATCGGGGTTGGCGGCGACGGACGTCACGTCATCCGTATAGAGCCTCAGGCTCACGCGGCGCTCCAGTGCGTAGCTGTCGACGGTGTCGTCCTGGGCCGGTGACTCGCCATGGGCCGTCGCCGTGATTCGCGACGCGTCCACGCCGGCGGCCACGAGCTGGTCGCGGATGAACTCGACGCGCTGCTCGGAGAGCTTCTGGTTGTACTGCTCGTCGCCGCGCTCGTCCGCGAAGCCGTCGAGCTGCACGTGTATGCCGGGCATCGCGGCCAGCGTCGTGGCGAGCTCGTGCAACCGGCTGCCGGTGGTGTCGGCAAGCACCGCCTCGTCGGTGCGAAAGAGCAGGTCCGTTACGATGCCCGACGCCAGGAGGCCGGCCGTTTCCGGGCTCGAATACCGCTGCATCTGCTGCAGTTCGGCGCTGAGCGTGTCCAGATCGCGGTCCATCCTGTCGATATCGCGCTCGAGTCGCGCGACCTCGGTACGGGACGCGGCAAGCTCGGCCGACAGCGTCTCGATCTTGTCGCTCTTCTGCTCCATGTTGTCGCCGATACCCGCGCCGATAGCGGCACCGATGATCAATCCCACGGGCCCGCCCGCAGCCGCACCGACAAGCGCACCGGCGCCGACGCCGATTCTCTCCTGCTTCGATGCCGCCGCCTGCGCGGCGGCCGGCACCATCGTGACGAGGCTGAGAGCCGTGATCGCTGAAATCGTTTTACGCATTGCAATCTCCTTCGTGTAATGCGGCCACCCTCGTGGCCGTCGACAGGATGATTACAACGCGCAAAAGCGTTGCACGCGGGCCCGTGCAATGGAAATCCGCCGATCAACTATGGCGAAAAGTGCGGTTGCCGCGGTCAGCGATCCCAGTGCGTCAGCGCAACGAACGTGCCGCCATTGCGCTCGCAGAGCACGCGCATGAGCTGCGCGAACTTGTGGGCGGTCGGCGGGATATTGCCGCCGCCGCGAAACAGGAACGGGAAACCGACCGCGTGAATGCGGACCATTCGGTTCCCTTCGGCATCCGTACGGTTAACGGTGTCCACCTGCCGCACGACGTTTTCGACCGAGCGGCCGCTGAATTCGTCGCCGAAGACGTAGATGCTGATCTTCTTTTCCGGCGACCAGTACGTGCTTATAGCGTAAATGATGCCGTCGACCGGGTTACTGTCACTGAACGGGCGCCACAGGCGCATCGTGTTCTTGATGGCTTCGCGGCGACCCGGCGTGTCGGGGATCCACTTGCCCGCGTACTGCGAGAACATGTAGTTGCCGTTGTCGTTCATGATCTGCAGGCCCTTGACCTGCGGATAGACGTCCAGCGTCTCCGTGAGCTTCCGCTGCACGCGGTCCCAGTTGTACTGCTGCATACTGCCCGACGTGTCGATGATGAAGATGATGTACTCGCTGTCCACGGGAATACCCGCAACCGCATCGTCGTCGGCGCGCTTGTAATAAGGCTGCAGGCGCCGCATTTCCTCGGTCAGGCGCTGCTTGGCCGACGCCAGCGCGCCCTCGTCGATGGTCGAATCCGACTCCTCCTGCGACGCTTCGTACTGGCCCTTTACCGTGTTGAGTTCCTGCTGCAGCCGGGCGAGCTGGATCTTCGTATCGGAGGTCTGCTCGCGCACGTCCTTGAGCTCGCGGTTCAGTACCGCCGTCTCGCCGCGAATATCGAAGAGCTCCTGCTGCAGCAGCGCAATCAGGGATTCGAGGTCGTCCTGGGTCTTCTCGATGATCATCGGCTCGTAGATTTTCGACAACACGAGCAACAGGATGATCGCCCCGAATCCGCAGCAGATGCAGTCGAGGAAGGACAGGCTGAATGCCTCAACGTTGCGACGTCTTTTGCTCACGGGTGCTCCATCGTCCTACGGCCAGTCGCGGCTGACGGCCATGAACGAACCGCCCGTGCCGTAGGCCAGCGTCCAGTACGCAATGGCGGCGTCGTAATCGCCTTCCATCGGGAACAACAGGATATTGACCGGGATGCCGCTCGGCAGTTCACGGATCGAGCGGCCGTGCATGCTCATGCGATCGCGTCCCGTCACCATGCGGCGATTGGTCGTGGACTCCATCATCGTCGGCAGGCCGTCGACCAGCAGGATGATGTTGTCCGGGCGCGGCGTCAGCTTCGCGGCAATCTCGTAGGCGGCTCGCAGGTTGGTGCCGTTCTCGGGCGTCGTGCGGCGCAGCACGCGTATTGCCTCGCTCAGCTTGGAGCCGTCGTCCGCTTCGAGCCAGGTACCGTCGCTGCCCTTGATGACCGGCTCAACTTCGTTATTGAACATGTAGATCTGGAACTTGCTGCCCGGCTTGAACTGCGAGGTCAGCCAGTCGACGCTGGCCACCACCTGGCGCCATTTGACCGCGCGCAGCTTGTCCTCGTCCGACATGTTGCGCCGGCGAATGATGTTGACGATCGTATCGTCGAGCATGCTGGCCGAGCGATCGACGAGGATCAGCGTGCGGTCGCCGCCGAGCTTGAGCCCCGTCAGGTACTGGCGGTCGCCTTCGCCCTTGAACTCCCGGATCCTCGCGCCCTGGTTTTCTTGCTCGGCCTTGAGCGCGAGCAGGCGCTTGACCTCCTCCTCCAGCGACTTGATGTCGCTTTGCAGCTGCTCGATCCTTTCGATTTTGGCGACCGTCTCGTCGTCGTACTCGGCGAGCTCTTCGCGCAGTTCCTTGATCAGCGCGATGATCTCCGCGATCTTGCCCTCCGCCGTCTGTTTCTCTTCCTCCAGCGTCTCGATCGTGTTCTTGGCGAGCACCATGTTCTTGCGGCCCTCCAGTATCTCGACCTCGAGACGCTTCGTCTCGGCCATCAACTCGGTCGGGTCCTCTTCCGTGGACTCCTTCACCTGCGCATTGATGATCATGAAGAACAGGATGACGGCGCCGAAACCGCAGCTCATGCAGTCGAGGAACGACATGCTGAAGACTTCGAACTGCCGGCGCTTACGAGCCATCTTCCGGCTCCGTCATGATGACCCGAAACTCGTAGCCGGGGCTGCCCAGGCGAACGATGTCCCCGACCTGGAGGACGGCCGAGCCGTCGATCTTGTGGCCGTTGAGAAACGTGCCGTAGCGGCTGTAGTCCTGCACGATGCACTGCCCGTTGCTGCGCTCGACGGAGCAATGCCGCCGCGATACGCCGGGCATGTCGCCGCGCAGGTCGATCCAGCGTTCGCCGGCCACGGGCTGCGAGCCCATCAGCAGGCTGCGGCCGTCGATCGGATAGGCCGTGTTCTCGAACAGGAGGTGCGTGGGTTGGCCGGCGGTTGCGGGCGCTTCGTCTTTCTCGATGCGCACGGCCGACTGGTCCCACGGCAGCTGCCGGATAAGCGTCACGCCGCCGTCGCCGCGCTGCATGTCGCGGCAGCGCGTGAGCAGGCCGCGCGCCGTGGCGCCGGGTTCGAGCAAAAATATGTCGCCGCCGACGCGCGCGGCCAGCATATCCGCCAGGCCCGGCATGCGCGCGGCGCGATCGCTCAGCTGGATTGCCGGCGTCTCTTCGGCCCGGTATATGGCGCGCAGCTGGCTGGCGATCCGCTGGTAGACGGGCCCCGCGGCCGAGATCAGGTCGAGGCATTCGAGCTCGGCGCTGTGTGCAATGCCCCGGTACTCGATCTCGAGCATCAGCTTGTCACTGGACGACGCGCCGGCAAGCCATTCGCCGAGACGATCCAGCAGCAGCTGTTCGGTCTCCGCCGTGTGCAGCGGATCGAAACGCGACTGCTGTACGAAAGCGTCGGAAATCACCCGGATCCAGGCGTCGTACAGCGACAGCGTGCCGCTGCTTTCGATAACGGCGCTGCGATCGAGCTGCACCTGGCCGTTCTGCCGCAGGCGCGACAGCGTCGCGACGTGGAGGCCGAGATCCACGTGGACGGGCACGGCCCCCTGGTATTCCCGGCGTGTCGCCGCCACGGCGGCGTCGACCAGGCCGACGACGGGGACACCCAGTTCATTTGCAATGCCGAGGAACAGGCCGAGATTATCGCCCGTCATGTAGGCCGGTACGGCGACCACCAGCCGGTCGCCCGACGCGGCCACGGCGTTCCAGATCTGTTCGAGCTGCCGACTTACGAGATCCGCGGCGGTCAGGTGCTGGAAAGGCCGCTCGGGCAATGCGTCGGTCGTCAGTTCCGACCAGAATCGATTGTGGATCCTGCGCGGCTTGATGCGCGCATTCTGGAACGCCTTCGAGCCCGTCGTGAGTTCATCGTCGTCGAGAAGCGCGAAACCGGGTTCGCGATACAGCAGCCGCTCGGCGCTGAGTACCGAGATCCCGGCGTCGTTGATATGTGCAGCAAGCAGTGACACGGGTCGCTCCGCGCGGCGATCAGTCCGCTCTCATGTGGCGAATCAGCTTGTCGTCGCAGTAGGCCTGCGTGTCGAACACGAAGCGCTCCTGCAGGAGCTGCAGCTGGTACACCAGGAACATCAGGAAAATACTGATCAGCAATGCGATGAAAGTCGAGTTGAAGGCGACGCCCAGGCTCTGGGTGACGCCGGCAATATCGCCCTGCACCGCCTTGTCCGCCTGCGCCAGCGCTTCGCCGATACCGCGCACGGTGCCGATAAATCCGATCGAGGGAATCGCCCACGAAATGTAGCGGATCATCGACAGCTCCGATTCGAGCCGCTCGGCCTCGGACTCGCAGATCGTGTTCGTGCTGCTCGACACATCCTGGATGCTGTGCGTGGAATTGAATCGCCGCAGGGCGTTCAGCAAGGCCCTCGGCAGCAACATGCGTTGCTGCTCGTCGGGCAGCTGCTGCACCTGGCGCGCAAACTCGCGGGTGTCCTCAGGCAATATTCGCATGCCATCGGCAACCGGCACGAGGTCGACGTCGAGCAGGCGGCGCTCGCGCGTGATACTGACTGCCTTGTACCCCATGATCGCGAGCGCCCAGATCATGAGGATGAAACAGGCTTCCTGTTCGAGGTCCTTGATCAGCACGGCGACGCGGCGCTCGCGGACGTAGTTGGGGTCGGCGGCGGCCGCAGCGTTTTGTTCCTCGATGATTTGCGCCGCGTTCGGCCGCACAACGGAC
>DATHRM010000222.1:0-10614 GCA_035465295.1 Woeseiaceae bacterium
CCCCGGCGACTCCGATCGCGTACTGCTGTTCTTTCACGGCAATGCCGGCAACATTTCGCATCGGCTGGAGTCCATTCGCCAGTTCCTTCAGCTCGGCCTGTCCGTTCTGATCATCGATTATCGCGGCTACGGCCAGAGCGACGGGCGCACGACCGAGCAGGGTATCTAACGCGACGCGGAAGCCGCCTGGCGTTACCTGACGGAGACCGAGGATATACCGGGAGGCAATATCGTCCTTTTCGGCCGCTCCATGGGAGCGTCCGCCGCGGCGTACCTCGCTGCCCGGCATCGTCCGCTGGCGCTGATCGTCGAGTCGTCGTTTACATCGGTGCCGGATATTGCCGCGGAATATTATCCATGGCTGCCGGTGCGCTGGCTGAGCCGTCTGCGACACCCGGCCGAGGAGTTCGTGCGCCAGGCCGACTGCCCGGTTCTCGTGATTCACAGCCGCGACGACGAGATCGTACCGTTTCGTCACGGCGAGGCGATATTCGCGGCGGCGACAGGGCCGCGGGCATTCGTCGAGATCCGCGGGACCCACAACGATGCCTTTCTTCGCGACGAGAAAAACTACCTCGGCGGGTTGCGGTCGTTCCTGGACAGTGTACAACCGCCTGCGTCGCCACCATGAAAAAAGCCGGGCACTGCCCGGCTTCTTTTCGCGCGCCGAGGCGCGCTCCTACAATAAGGTGCGATTTATTCTTCGGCAGCTGCCTTCGCCTCGGCGGCCTGCTCGGTCAGCATGACGATGGCCATCGGTGCGGCATCCCCCGGGCGCGGCCCGGTCTTGAGAATGCGCAGGTAGCCGCCCGGCCGGTCCTTGAAGCGCGGACCGATATCCGTGAACAGCTTGCCGACGGCTTCCTTGTCGCGCAGGCGATCGAATGCCAGGCGGCGATTGGCCACGCTGTCCTCTTTCGCCAGCGTGATCAGCGGCTCGATGACACGACGCAGCTCCTTGGCTTTGGGCACCGTCGTACGGATCGTCTCGTGCTTCACCATCGAGGTCGCCATGTTGCGGAACATGGCTCTCCGATGCGGGCTGTTGCGACCCAGTCGACGACCGGATTTTCTATGGCGCATTTCTCTGTCCTTTCCTAGATAGCGAGCTCGTGTTCCGGGCGCAGGCTAGCCGGCGGCCAGTTGTCGAGACGCATGCCGAGCCCGAGACCGTGCCCTTCGAGCACTTCCTTGATCTCGGTGAGTGATTTCTTGCCGAGGTTCGGCGTCCTGAGAAGTTCGACTTCCGTGCGCTGAACCAGGTCACCGATGTACATGATGTTCTCGGCCTTGAGGCAGTTTGCCGAACGTACCGTGAGCTCGAGTTCGTCGACCGGCCGCAGCAGGATCGGGTCCACCTGGTCCTGTGCCTGCGCGCCGGTACCTTCTTCCTGGCCCTGCAGATCTACGAAGACCGAAAGCTGGTCCTTGAGGATGCTGCCCGCACGTCAAATCGCCTCCTCGGGATCGATCGTGCCGTTGGTCTCGATGTCGATCAGCAGCTTGTCGAGGTCGGTGCGCTGTTCCACGCGAGCCGCTTCGACGTTGTAGGTGACACGGTGCACCGGGCTGAACGACGCATCGAGCTGCAGGCGGCCGATCGGGCCGGCCTGTTCCTCGAACGTCGGGCGCTGGGTTGCGGGGCGATAGCCGCGGCCGCGCTCGACCTTGAGCAGCATGTTCAGTTCACCGGCGCTGGTCAGGTTCGCGATGACGAGATCCGGGTTCATGATCTCGACGTCGTGATCGAGCTGGATGTCACCGGCGGTCACGGGGCCCGGGCCTTTCTTCGAAACCCGCAGCTCGGCGCTATCGCGCGCGTTCATGCGCACGGCCACCTGCTTCAGGTTGAGCAGGATGTCGACCACGTCCTCCTGCACGCCTTCTATGCTGGTGTACTCGTGGAGCACGCCCTCGATCTCCGCCTCCGAGATCGCCGCGCCCGGCATGGACGACAGCAGGATTCGGCGCAGCGCATTGCCCAGCGTATGGCCAAAACCACGCTCGAACGGCTCGATGGTGACCTTCGCCTGAAGGTCATTGACCGGCGTCACCTTGACGACGCGCGGCTTCAGAAACTCATATACGGATTCCTGCATGGGAATAATCCCTCCTGACTTACTTGGAGTAGAGCTCGACGACGAGGTTTTCGTTGATGTCCGGCAGGATATCCTCCCGGTCCGGCAACGACTTCAGAACCCCGGACATTTTCTTTGCGTCGACTTCTACCCACTCCGGCAGACCAACCTGGCCTGCGATTTCTATAGCGCTTTGAATGCGAAGCTGTTTCCTCGCCTTCTCACGAATACTGATTGCGTCGCCCGCGTTCACCTGTGCGGACGGAATGTTCACAACCTGCCCATTGACCTCGATGCTCTTGTGGCTGACAAGCTGGCGTGCTTCGGCGCGCGTGGACGCAAAGCCCATGCGATACACGACGTTGTCCAGGCGCCCTTCCAGCAGGCGCAACAGGTTCTCGCCCGTCGAGCCTTTCAGCTGCGCGGCACGCTTGTAGTAGTTGCGGAACTGGCGCTCGAGCACCCCGTACATGCGACGCAGTTTCTGTTTCTCACGAAGCTGCAGGCCGTAGTCCGACAGGCGTGGCCTGCGCTGCGGCGCGCCGCCCGGCGGAATCTCCAGCCGGCACTTCGATTCGAGCGGCCGCACGCCGCTCTTGAGAAACAGATCCGTGCCTTCGCGGCGGGACAGTTTGCACTTTGGTCCTAAATATCTTGCCATTGTTAGCCTCTATACGCGCCGCTTTTTCGGCGGGCGGCAGCCGTTGTGAGGAATCGGCGTAACATCCTCGATGTGTTGAATACGAAAACCCAGGGCGTTCAGGGCGCGTACCGCGGATTCGCGACCCGGGCCCGGCCCACGAACACGCACGTCCAGGTTCTTCACGCCGAAGTCGAGTGCCGTGCGGCCGGCCTTCTCGGAGGCAACCTGCGCTGCAAACGGCGTCGACTTGCGCGAGCCGCGAAAACCGCAGCCACCCGCCGTCGCCCACGACAGGGCATTGCCCTGGCGGTCCGTGATCGTGATGATCGTGTTATTGAAGGAAGCATTGATGTGCGCAATCGCGTCCACCACGTGCTTTTTGACCTTCTTTTTCTTTGCTTCTGCCATCTCAAAAAAGACTCGTTAGGTAAATGGTTATCTACAAGAGGCGGTAGTAAGCCCAAAAGGGCGGTCCTATCGCTTAATAGGTCTCCTGGGCCCCTTGCGGGTGCGGGCGTTCGTCCGCGTGCGTTGTCCACGCAGCGGCAGACCGCGGCGATGACGGATGCCACGATAGCAGCCCAGATCCATCAACCGCTTGATATTCATCGAGGTTTCACGGCGGAGGTCGCCCTCGACCGTAAACGTCGCAACCGCGGTCCTGAGCTTCGCCACTTCGGGCTCCGCCAGGTCCTTGACCGGAGTCTCGGGCGCAATGCCCGCTGCCTCGCAGATCTTTTTAGCGCGCGAGTCGCCGATTCCGTAAATCGACGTCAGCGCGACCACGATGTGCTTGTTCAGCGGTATGTTTATGCCTGCTATACGTGCCACTAATCTTTCCTCGACTAATTCCTGGCGTTCTTTCGGACTGCCGTATCTGTTAACCCTGACGCTGCTTGTGGCGCGCGTCAGTGCAGATCACTCGTACAACGCCGTTGCGACGGATGATCTTGCAGTTCCTGCAGATTTTCTTGACGGATGCTCTTACTTTCATGAGCGTTCTCCCGTGAGCCCTATGCTCAACGTAACCGGGTTGCTATGAGCAACCACTATCGTAGCTCGGTTGCTATTGCGGTCTGTACCCCGCTGACAGCAACCACTATCGTAGCTGACCACCCCTGCCGTAATTGCGCAGGTTGGCTTTCTGCATCATGCCCTCGTACTGATGGCTCATTGCATGCGCCTGCATCTGCGACATGAAGTCCATCGTCACGACGACGAGAATGAGTAATGAGGTACCGCCGAAGCTGAACGGCATGCTCGGGTAGAACATCCGCACGAGTTCGGGCAACAGGCAGACGCCGGCGATATAAATCGATCCCCAGAACGTCAGCCGTGTCAGTACACGATCGATGTATTCGGCGGTATGCGCCCCCGGCCTGATGCCCGGCAGAAACGCCCCGGCCCGCTTCAGGTTATCCGCGGTGTCCTTCGAGTTGTACATCAGCGCGGTGTAGAAGAAGCAGAAAAATATGATCATGGCTCCGTAAAGCAGCACGTAAACCGGCTGTCCGGGGCCGAGATTGGCGCCGATCGTCTGCAGCGCCCGTTGCACGGCGTTCGGCTCGGCCGACTGGCCGAAGAACTGTGCAATGGTCGCGGGGAACATCAGGATCGACGACGCGAAAATGGGCGGAATGACACCCGACATGTTGATCTTGAACGGCAAGTGCGTGCTCTGCGCCGCGTACATTTTGCGGCCCTGCTGCCGTCTTGCGTAGTTCACGGTGATGCGCCGCTGCGCACGCTCCATGAATACGACGAACACGATCGCCGCCACGCCGCCGACGAACATCAGGATCGCCGTGGCCGGCGACATTTCGCCGTTGCGCACAAGTTCGGCCGTTCCTGCGATCGCTGCGGGCATTCCGGCGACGATGCCGGCGAGAATGATCATCGAGATACCGTTGCCGATGCCTCGCTCGGTGATCTGTTCGCCCAGCCACATGAGGAACATCGTTCCGGTGACGAGCGTGATACACGCGGTAATAAGGAAGCTCGGACCCGGGTTCACGACCAGCCCCGCCTGGTTCTGCAGCCACGACGCGGCAGCGACCGACTGGAAGCTGGCCAGCGCCACGGTGCCCCAGCGCGTGTACTTGATGATCATGCGCCTGCCTTGCTCGCCTTCTTTCCGGAGCTGCTGCAGGCTGGGCACGATGTGGCTCGCCATCTGCATGATAATGGACGACGAAATGTACGGCATGATGCCGAGAGCAAACAGCCCGAAACGCGACAGCGCGCCGCCCGAGAACAGGTTGAACAGGCCGAGCAGGTTGCCCGATTGCTGGTCGAAGAAGTCCTTGAGCGCAACGGGATCGACGCCGGGCACGGGTATGAACGTACCTACCCGGAACACGATCAGCGCGCCGACCAGGAACAGCAGACGAGTCTTCAGCTCGGCCAGTTTACCTGCCGCTTTCGCGATGTCCGCCGGATTTTGTTGGGGCTTTTTCGCCACGTTCGTTCCTGATTCCTGTTATCGCGCCTCGAGAGGCGCTCCTACGTTGCCTTAGTTCTATTCTTCGATCTTGCCGCCGGCCTTTTCGATGACCTCGCGGGCACCCCTCGTCACGGCGATGCCTTTCAGCGTCACCGCCTTGTCGAGTTCTCCGGACTTGATCACTTTCACCCGGGTCGCAAATGCCGGCACCAGGTTCAGCTTCTTCAGTACGTCCAGGTCGATGACCTCGGCCTCCGGTATCGCCAGCTCGTGCAGCCTGAGCTCAGCCGTCAGGTGCGCCTTCCGCGAACGGAAACCGACCTTGGGCAGGCGCCGCTGCAACGGCATCTGGCCGCCTTCGAAGCCCACCTTGTGGTAGCCGCCCGAGCGCGCGTGCTGGCCTTTCTGGCCACGGCCGCTCGTCTTGCCCTGGCCCGCGGAATGACCGCGGCCCAGGCGTTTGCCGGCTTTCTTGGCGCCCTTGCCGGGCGACAGTTCATTCAGTCGCATGTCAGACTTCCTCTACCGCGATCATGTACGAGATGCGATTGATCATGCCGCGATTCTCGGGTGTATCGGCCACAGTCACGGACTGGTGCATCCTGCGCAGTCCGAGACCGGTAACACAGGCCTTGTGGCTCTTCAGCCGACCGTGCTTGCTCCTGACCAACGTCACTTTCAATTCTTTTGGCTTCGCCATGATCCTGTCTCTGCTCTACCCGCCGGGTTCAACCGACGATTTCCTTAACCTTTTTGCCGCGCTTCGCCGCGATCGCCTGGGGCGAGTGAATCCCGGACAGCGCGTTGATCGTCGCGCGCACCACGTTGATCGGGTTACGCGATCCATAACTCTTGGCCAGCACGTTGCGAACGCCGGCGCACTCGAACACGGCGCGCATTGCGCCGCCCGCGATGACACCGGTACCTTCCGAGGCCGGCTGCATATAAACGCGAGTGGCACCATGACGGCCCTTCTTCGCGTACTGCAGGGTCTCGTGGTTCAGGTTGATCGCTATCATGTTCTTGCGCGCGTTCTGCATCGCCTTCTGGATAGCAATCGGCACTTCGCGCGCCTTGCCGTAGCCGAAACCGACCTGGCCCTGCCCGTCGCCGACAACCGTCAGCGCCGTGAAGCCGAACTGGCGGCCGCCCTTGACGACCTTGGCCACGCGATTAACCGTGACCAGTTTTTCGATCAGGTCATCGTTCGATTGTGCTTGCTCAACTCTTGCCATAGTCTGGTCCTGACGGTGTTTTGGCCGTCAACAATCCTTATCTATTAAAATTTCAGCCCTGCTTCGCGCGCTGCATCGGCCAAAGCCTTCACGCGCCCGTGATATCGAAAACCCGAACGATCGAACGCAACCGTGTCGATGCCGGCTGCGCGGGCCTTTTCCGCGATTCGAGCGCCGACAATTGACGCTGCCTCGACGTTTCCGCCGCTCTTCACGCCTTTGCGCACTTCCTGCTCTACGGTCGACGCGCTGGCCAGAACCGTGCCGCCATCCGGCGCAATAATCTGCGCATAGATATGCCGCGGCGTGCGATGCACGCTGAGCCGGTTCACTACCAGCTCGCTGATCTTGGCGCGACCCTTGCGAGCCCGGCGCAGACGATTTTGTTTCTTGTCCAGTTTCATGATCGTGTCTTTCGTCCTGCTCTGTGTTTCGCGGTTCGAGAACCGCTCCTACGGCTATTTCTTCTTCGCTTCCTTGATCACTACGCGCTCATCGGCATAACGAACGCCCTTGCCCTTGTAGGGCTCCGGCGGACGATAGCCGCGAATTTCCGCTGCGACCTGGCCGACCTTCTGCTTGTCGGCGCCCTTCACGATAATCTCGGTCTGGCTGGGCGTTTCCACGGTCACGCCCTCGGGCACTTCGTGAACGACCGGGTGCGAAAAACCCAGCGTCAGGTTCAGCTTGTTACCCTGCGCCTGCGCGCGATAACCGACACCCACAAGCTCCAGCTTGCGCTCGAAGCCTTTGGACACGCCTTTCGCCATGTTGGCGAGCAATGCCCGCATCGTGCCGGCAATCGCCGTGCTGAAACGCGAGCCGGAGCGCGGCTTGACCATCAGCGCGTTGTCTTCCCGGGAGAGCTCGACCTCGGAGTTCAATTCCATGGTGAGCGTGCCGTTGCTGCCCTTCATGGTGACAACGTTGCCGCTCTGGCTGAATTCAACGCCGCCAGGAAGCTCGACCGGTGCTTTTGCAATTCTTGACATCGTTACGTCTCGTCTCGGAGTGTCACAGCATCAGGAAACGATGCAGAGCACTTCTCCACCAATACCTTTCTCGCGCGCCTCGCGATCGCTCATCACGCCGGCAGACGTCGACACGATTGCAATGCCGAGCCCGCCGAGCACCTGCGGAAGGTCTTCCTTGCCGCGGTAGATGCGCAGACCGGGACGGCTCGCACGCTTGATGCTCTCGATAACCGGGGCGCCATCAAAGTACTTGAGCTCCACGCTCAGCTCCTTTTCGGCACCGTCACCCGCAACCGAGTAGCCCGTTATATAGCCTTCGTCCTTCAACACCCTGGCCACGGCCTCCTTGGCCTTGGACGCAGGCATCGAAACACTGACTTTCCGCGCTTTCTGGCCGTTGCGAATACGCGTCAGCATGTCGGAAATCGGATCTGTCATCGTCATTATCTGCGTCCTTCTACCAGCTGGCCTTGGTCAAGCCGGGTATCTCGCCCTTCATCGCGCCCTCACGCAACTTGTTGCGCCCCAGGCCGAACTTGCGATACACACCATGCGGACGTCCCGTGATCGAGCAACGATTGCGCTGACGCGTCGGGCTTGCGTCGCGCGGCATCGCATTGAGCTGGGCCTGCGCGGCGCGGCGCTCTTCGTCCGTGCTATTGACGTTGCGGACGATCGCCTTCAGCTCCGCGCGCTTCTCGGCGTACTTCGCCACGAGCTTGGCTCGCTTGATTTCGCGCTGGATCATTGATTTTTTAGCCATGTTTCTATTTGTCCTCGTTTGTCGCGCTTCGGGAAGCGCTCCTGCGATTGCTCGCAGTTACCGTTTAAACGGAAAGCTGAACATCTCCAGCAGGGCCTTGCCTTCTTCGGCATTGCGAGCCGTCGTCGTAATCGTGATATCCATACCGCGGATGGCATCAACTTCGTCGTAGTTGATCTCCGGGAAGATAATCTGCTCCTGCACGCCCATGCTGTAGTTGCCCTGCTTGTCGAAACTTCTCGGGTTCAGCCCGCGGAAGTCGCGAATACGCGGTATGGCGATGTTCACCAGGCGATCCAGGAACTCGTACATGCGCTCGCGCCGCAGCGTGACCTTGCACCCGATCGGCATGCCGTCGCGGATCTTGAATGCCGCCACCGACTTGCGCGCGTTACACGTGATCGGCCGTTGCCCGGAGATCTTTTCCATGTCGGAACGAGCGCTCTCGAGCACTTTCTTGTCGGCGATCGCACCACCCACGCCCATGTTCAGCGTGATCTTGGTGATGCGCGGCACCTCCATCGGGTTCTCCAGGCCGAGCTTCTGCTGGAGCTCGCCCATCAGCTCGTTCTCGAACTTTTCCTGTAGCCTTGACATGTCTTAAGTCTCTTAAATGTCTACGACGTCGCCGCTTTGCCTGAAGATACGGACCCTGGATCCGTCATCGTTCACGCGAAAGCCGACACGCTCGCCTTTTTTGCTCTTCGGGTTGAAGACCATCAAATTCGAATGATCGAGGGGCATCGCCTTGTCCTGGATGCCGCCCGGCTCACCGATGTTCGGGTTCGGCTTGACGTGCTTCTTAACCACGTTGACGCCTTCCACGAGCACCCGTCCGTCCGGAAAGACCTCGATCACGGTGCCCCGCTGGCCCTTCGACTTGCCGGTCTTTACGATGACTTCATCGCCTTTTCTGATCTTGTTCATTGCTTAATCCAAAACCTTTGTGCGGGTCGCGGTTCGAGAACCGCTCCTACAGTCAGCGCGCCTAGAGAACCTCCGGCGCCAGCGAAATAATCTTCATAAACTGGTTCGTACGTAGCTCGCGCGTTACGGGTCCGAAAATACGGGTACCGATAGGCTCGAGGCGCGCGTTCAGCAATACGGCGGCGTTGCCGTCGAAACGGATCAGCGAGCCGTCTTTGCGCCTTACGCCCTTGCGAGTACGGACCACCACGGCGTTATAGATCTCGCCTTTCTTGACCTTGCCGCGGGGGATCGCGTCCTTGACGCTGACCTTGATCACATCGCCGACGTTCGCATAACGGCGCTTGGAGCCGCCCAGTACCTTGATGCACTGAACGCGGCGCGCACCCGAGTTATCTGCCGCTTCCAGGACTGTCTGCATCTGAATCATGACTGCCTACCTTCGCTCACCTGTCCGCTGCGCGTTCAACGATGTTGACCACGGCCCAGGACTTGTTCTTGGAAATCGGCCTGCACTCAGAAATCGCAACGCGATCCCCGGGCTTGCACTCATTCGCGGCATCGTGTGCCAGCACCTTGCTCGTCCGGCGGATGTACTTGCCGTACACCGGATGCTTGATGAGACGTTCGATGGCGACGGAGACGGTCTTGTCCATCTTGTCACTCACGACGCGCCCGACGACCGTTCGCTGCGCCTTTTTCGTGTCTTCACTCATTTTTCTTCACCTGCCGAGCGTGCAAGCTCGTTCAGAACAGTCTTCACTCGCGCGATGTCCTTGCGGACACGCTGATGTTCGTGGTTATGCGTCAGCTCGCCCGTCGCCTGCTGCATACGCAGGTTGAACTGCTCGCGGCGCAGCGCCACCAACTCTTCGTTCAGCTCGCTCACGGACTTCTTTTTCAGATCGCTCGCCTGCATCACATCACCTGCCGGGTTACGAATTCGGTCTTGAAAGGCAGCTTTGCGGCAGCCAGGCGAAACGCCTCGCGCGCAATCTCCTCGGTCACGCCTTCCATCTCGTAGAGCACGCGACCAGGCTGGATCTGGCAGACCCAGTACTCGACGTTGCCCTTACCCTTGCCCTGCCGCACTTCGAGCGGCTTCTTCGTGACGGGCTTGTCGGGGAACACCCGAATCCAGATCTTGCCGCCACGCTTGATGTGGCGGGTCATCGCACGGCGCGCCGCCTCGATCTGGCGAGCCGTCATGCGTCCACGCCCGGTCGCCTTGAGACCATACTCGCCGAACGACACGGTGCTGCCGCGCTGTGCCAGACCGCGGTTGCGGCCCTTCATCTGCTTGCGAAACTTTGTACGTTTGGGCTGTAACATCTATCTCACCTCGGAAAGCGAACGTTCTCAGGAACGTGCGCCTGCTGCCGCCTCAGGCGCTTCCGCCTGCTGTGCTTCCGGCTTGTCGAAAACTTCACCCTTGAAAATCCAGACCTTCACGCCTATCACGCCGTAGGTCGTACGAGCCTCCGCCAGCCCGTAATCGATATCGGCGCGCAGCGTATGCAGAGGCACACGGCCCTCCCGGTACCATTCCGA
>DATHRM010000223.1:0-5295 GCA_035465295.1 Woeseiaceae bacterium
CACCGGCAACGGCGCGCGAAGGCGCGCAATACCTCACGGCTGGAGCAGATACCGGGTCTCGGCCCGAAAAAGCGGCGCGAACTGCTCCGGCAGTTCGGCGGCCTGCAGGGCGTCATGGGTGCCGGCGTCGACGACCTCGCCAAAGTCCGCGGCATCAGTCGTACTTTGGCGCAAACCATATACAATGACCTGCACATCGACGGCCAGCACTGAAGGCTTCCGCGCACGTGAAACTCAACCTCGCCAATATCCTGACGCTGTTTCGCATCGCGGCGATTCCGGCCGTGGTCATCTGTTTCTACAGCCCGATTCCGGATGCTCGTCCGATTGCGGCCATCCTCTTCGGCATCGCGGCGATCACCGATTTTATCGACGGCTGGGTGGCGCGACGGTTTGGCCAGACGTCCAGGTTCGGGGAGTTCCTGGACCCGGTGGCCGACAAGCTGATGGTCGCGATCGTGCTGGTGATGCTGGTGCAGGCGCAGTCGGGCTGGTTCGAAGACATTATCGCGATGATCATCATCGGCCGGGAGATCACGATTTCGGCGCTCCGCGAGTGGATGGCGACGATTGGCGAGCGCGCCAACGTCCAGGTGTCGTTTGCAGGCAAGGTCAAGACGACGCTGCAGATGTTCGGCATAGCGTTCATGGTTTACCAGCACGACCTGTTCGGGATTCCCATCTATACCGTCGGTTTCGTACTGCTGGTGGCGGCTGCGGTCATGACCATCTGGTCCATGTTCTTTTACCTAAAAGCCGCGTGGCCGTTCATCCTGGCGGACCAGGACGATGCGGATACCGGCTGAAACCAGCTGATTTGCCTTGACAGAAGGTCTCGAGGGGCTACAATTTCCGCCCTTCCGCGGGAATAGCTCAGTTGGTAGAGCGCAACCTTGCCAAGGTTGAGGTCGCGAGTTCGAGCCTCGTTTCCCGCTCCAGACGCGAAAGGCCGCCCGAAAGGCGGCCTTTTTCATTCCGGCTGCAGGGGCTGGCCCCCGGCCCGCGAATAATTGCCGGGCCGAATCACTCCGACGGCACCGAAAGGATCGGTATCCGGGCGCTCGCAATACGCTTGCCGTCCTCCCGCGCGTCCGTCCAGACCAGTACCAGGTGGTTACCGGCGACCGCCATTTGCGGCACCGACCGCGCGGGCGCGTCGCTCGCCACGTCGAACACGGGCCCCATTTCACCTCCGGGTGTGACGCGGCGAAGGACGAGCTTGCCGCGGCCACCGGCGGCGGCCTGCAGCCAGCTCACGACGGCCGAACCGTCCTCGAGCATGACGGTGTCGACATGGCCGAGCGCGCCGTCGTCGGCCAGTTTCAGGGGCGCACCGAAGGTTGCCGCGCCGTCCTGAGAGAATCGAAGTTGCACCACGGGTGACTGGTCCGCGACCGAGTACCAGGCTGCAGCAACGGCCGATCCCCGCGCATCGACCGCCGGCCCGTTCACGGGACAGCCGGCAATCCGCCAGTTGTCGTCGTGCAGGGCTACGCCGGGTTGCCAGCCGCCGTCGACGTGCCGGGCCACGTAGATATCGCGGATCTCGTCCACCGTTCGGTCGCGGTATACGGCGACCGGCCCCTCCGCCGAAATCGCGACGTCCGTCTGGCAGCAATCGCAGATGAGTCCGTCGATCTCCTGCTCGTTGTGAAGCTCGTTGTCGGCGTCGATGGTCGCGCTGCGCAGGGTCATGCCGGTCGCCTGCGGCTCGCCCCCGTGTTCGCCACCGGTCTTGCGGCCGTCGAGCCAGATCGCGGCGACTTTGCCGTCGTGGGGATACACGGAGACGAAGCCGTGCTCCGTGGGCGTGCCGTCGGTATGCGGTTTCACGGGCGCTGACCAGGTACGCCCCGCGTCGAACGATTGCGCCATCACGACGTGGTAGGAATAGGTCAGGGGACCGGCCATTTCCAGCCAGTGTGCGGCCCAGTGATCGTCTGCAAGCGCCGTGACCGACGGCATGTCGGCCCAGTTGACGAACATGGTCTTGCCGGATACGACGTTCTGCGGAGGCGCCCAGCCGCCATCACGAAACGTCGAGTACCGGAGCGTCGTGCCGGTTGCGTCCGGTTCCATCCAGCTCAGGACGAGCGGCCGGCCGGCGCCCCCGGAGACGCGCGGCCCCGCCGCATCGACGCCGGCAGGAACGGCGAGCGTTTCGATCGACATCGCGTCCGGTGCGTCGGGCGGCGAACACCCGGCGAGCAGAAGCAGAAGAGCGGGAACGAACCTGTGCATCTGCCGATTATGCAGGTAAGGAAGAGAAAGGTCCCGCTTCGGGAAACCGCAAATTGATTCTGCCCGGTGTGCCTGTATACTGCGTCGCCTGCGCGTCCTGTGGTAGTTTACCCCCGAGGCTAGGTGGCAGAGTGGTTATGCAGCGGCCTGCAAAGCCGTGGACGCCGGTTCGATTCCGACCCTAGCCTCCATTTCCTTCCCGGGTGTTCGCCCTCGACATCCGACCGGCACGTTCCCTCCAGTCGTGACATAATCACCCGCACGTTCGCATACGCGCGGGCGGCCGCGACATCGCTCGCGAAGCGGAGAAGGGGGCAAATCGTTGCGCAAAACGGCTCTGGTCGTCGACGACTCCAAGACGGCACGAAACGTGCTCAGGAAAATCCTCGAGACGCATGATCTCGATGTCGATACTGCGGAATCCGCCGAAGACGCGATCGAATACCTGAGCGAGTCTCGCCCCGACATCATCTTCATGGACCATGAAATGCCGGGTATGGACGGTCTCGAAGCCGTGTCCGCGATCAAGGACAACCCCGCGACCGCAACTATCCCGATCATGATGTACACGGCCCAGAAGGGTGAGCTGTACGTCGGACAGGCGCGAGCGCTTGGCGCGCTCGGCGTGCTGCCAAAGCAGCTCGAGCCGGTAGAGGTGTCGAAAGTGCTGCAGTCGCTGCGCATCATCGGCGAAGACGCGGAATCCCGCGAGAAACGCGATCGCGTCGACGAAAAAGTGAAGACCGGGGAGTACCCGAGCCTCGAGCAGTTCGACCAAGATCTCCGCTACATGATCGAGAACCTGTTCGATCAGCAGCGTGAAATCCTGCGCCGAGAGCTCGTCGACAGCCAGGAGCAGATTGCACGAAGCGTTGCCGACCGCGTACGGCCGCCGAGAAACGACGATGAAAGCCGAGACGCGCCTTCGCAAAGCGACGCTCCGAAATACGGGCTGCAGGCTGCTGCCGGAGTCTTCGGTGTCCTGGCCGTGATCTTCGCCTTGTTGTTCTGGTATCGCGAAGACAGCTGGCGGGAACTGCAGCGTGACAATGCCGAATTGAAGCAGGCGCTCGAAGCGCGCCAGGCGAACGCGTCGCAGGATTCCTTCGAGGTACGGCAGCAGTTGAACGAGTATCGGCTGTCGCTTGAGGACGCGAGGATGGCCGCGCTGAACTCGCTCGAATGGGCCGCAAATCAATCTGCGCACTACGACTTTGACGAGATACCGATGGGCGATTTTCGGTTGTCGGTGCTGCAGGAACTGACCAATCACCTGGCGGCGCTCGACTTCCGGGGAGTGGTGAGAATCGAGTCGCATGTCGGCAATTTCTGCATGACGTTCGGCGGACCCGACGGCTACGAACTCGCGCCACCGGATACGCCTGCAGATCAGTGCGACCAGGTCGGATTCGGTCCCAGTGAAGCCTACGAGATGGGTCTGCGCCAATCCGCGGCGTTCGCGAATTTCATCAACACCGCTCGCGTCCGGACCGAGGGCGCGGTGCGTTACGAAATCATCTCCTACGGAAACTCCAGTCCGTTACTGGATTATCCAGTGACGTCGGCAGGGCTCACCGCGTCTGCGTGGAATGATATTGCCGGGAGCAACAATCGCGTCGAGATCTCCCTGTATCCGGAATGACGGAGCGCAGTCAGTGTTGTGACTGCACAGTCGATAACTGATAATTCGAATTGCGGCCCGGGTGGCGGAATTGGTAGACGCAGCGGACTTAAAATCCGCTTCGAGCAATCGAGTGCCGGTTCGAGTCCGGCCCCGGGCACCAGTACCAGCGCGCTCGATTGCCGATGCGCAACACGTCGCGGTCCCAGGCCCGCTCCTACAATGTAAATCACCCCCGCAGGAGCGCGTCTCGAAGCGCCGGCAACCCGCGCAATAGAGGCGCGTCCCCCGACCTGGACATCTATCCTCAGCGGTCCGTATCACAGAGGCCGGGGCGGCTCAGGGCTTTGCCGTACCCCAGTAATTGTAGGAAAGGATCTTCGGGCCGGGTATGTACATGCGCTCGTCGGTGGATATGCGAAAACCGCTACCCGCGATGAGCCCGGGTATGTCGCGGTTCATGTTGCAGCCCCCCGAGACGCGCTTCCAGGCCGGGTTCAGCCGGTTTTGCCAGCGGCGTACGCCGGCGTCCGGTGCTCTGCCGTGTTCGCAGAACAGCAGGCGTCCACCGGGCTTAAGGACCCGGCGCATGCCTTCGAGCGCCGCTTCTGCCGCATCGATCGAGCATAGCGTGAACGTCATGAGCACGGTGTCGACGCTCCCGGGTTCGAGCGGGATCTCCTCGCCCGGCAGGTCGATGAATTCGACGTCGAGTCCGGAGGCGTCGACGTTCGGCTGTGCCTTCCGGCGCATGCCTTCCGAAGGCTCGAGGCCGAAAATCCTGCGAACTCTGCCGCGATCAAAGTAAGGCAGGTTCAGCCCGCTGCCGAAGCCGATCTCGAGCACGTCGCCCTCCGCCAGAGGGACGATCTTCTCGCGCTGTTTGCGCGTCGGTTTCGTGGAGCAGGCAAGGTCGATCAGGTGCGGCAGCACGTGATCTTCATAAATGCCCATGACGCCACCCCCTGGCGTTGACTGTCTAGCTTTTTCTCAGGCGGGCCCGTTGCTCGCGCGTCAGTTCCCTGGGATGTTTCGCAGCAATGAGACTATCCAGCTTGTGGGTGATCGCGAGGTAAGGGTGCCGGAACAACATCCGGGGCCCGGCGTAACGCATGATCATCTTCGCGCGCGCCCTTTGCCCTGCCTTGTAGCAGTGAATCGGGCAGTTGGCGCAGGTGGGCTTCCGGGCGCCGTACGGGCATTTTTCGAGCCGTACATCGGCGTAGTCGAGGAATTCCTTGCAGCCTGCGCACAAGGCGGCGTCGGGGTGCTCGTGGCGAGCATGGCAGTAGATTTCGACCATTTTCGCAATCGTGTGCCGTTCCCGGCCGAGGCGATCGTTCAATGGGCTCATTGCCGGACATACCCCCCTTGAGGATCCACCGTTCATCCAGATGAAATTGAACTACAGCGGATACACGGCGGTATATACG
>DATHRM010000224.1:0-2372 GCA_035465295.1 Woeseiaceae bacterium
GGGCATTATCCAGGCAGATGATACAGTCTGGCTCATGGAGCTAAAGACACTCTTCCGACGCTTCAGTCACGGCATGGAGCCGTGGGTATTCCTTCCCGCCGCCGCGGTCGTGATCGCATTCGTTGCTTTCGGTGCAATCTACACCGACACCGCCCAGGCACTGTTCGACAGCCTGCAGTCGAGCATCGTCGAAACGTTCGGCTGGTTCTACATCCTGGCCGCGACGACGCTGCTCGGTTTTTCCCTGTGGCTGGCGGTCAGCCGCTACGGGAACATACGCCTCGGCGGCAACGACTCGCGCCCGGAATTCAGCTATGCCGCCTGGTTCAGCATGCTGCTGAGCGCAGGCATGGGCATCGGCATCGTCTTCTTCGGCGCCGCCGAGCCGATGCTGCATTACCTCGACCCGCCGCATGCAGAGGGCAGCTCGCCCGGGGCGCTTCGCGAAGCGATGCGCTATACCTACTACCATTGGGGCCTGCACCCCTGGGCCATTTACGCGACTCTTGCCCTGCCGCTCGCCTACTTTCACTTTCGCCACGACCTGCCGCTCGCACCCCGTTCGCTGCTGTACCCCTTGCTCGGCAAGCGCATCTACGGCTTCGCGGGCCATACGGTCGACGTGCTTTGCACCGTCGGCACATTGTTCGGCGTCGCCACGTCGCTTGGTCTCGGCGCCATCCAGGTCAACGCCGGTTTCGAACGGCTGTTCGGCATGCCCCAGGGCCTGGCGTCGCAGCTCTGGCTGATTGCCGGCATTACCACCGTGGCGACGATCAGCGTGGTCTCCGGACTGCATCGCGGCATCCGTTTCCTGAGCATGTTCAATATCGGTCTCGCGACCGTCATCTTTGCCCTCGTCCTCGTCGCCGGACCGACCGTCTATATTCTCGAGGTGTTCCTCGAGGGAATCGGTCGCTACCTGCAGAAGTTGCCGGCAATGAGTTTCGACACCAACCCGGGCGGCACCGACGGCTGGCACGAACGATGGACGCTGTTCTACTGGAGCTGGTGGATTTCCTGGTCGCCGTTCGTGGGCGTTTTCGTGGCGCGCGTGTCCAAAGGACGCACGATTCGCGAATTCCTGGCCACCGCGCTTCTCGTCCCGACCCTGGGCAGTTTCATCTGGTTTGCGGCCCTCGGCGGCACCGGGTTGGACACGATGATCAACGGCGGCGGCTCGGTTGCGGACCTGGTGCGCGACAACGAGGCGCTGGCACTGTTCGCCGTCCTCGATACCCTTCCTTTTACACAACTGTCCTGGGCGCTCGCGACCTTGCTGGTCATCGTCTTTTTCGTTACGTCGTCGGACTCGGGCTCGTTCGTCGACGACATGGTCACATCCGGCGGCCATCCGAATCCGCCACGCCTGCAGCGCGTTTTCTGGGCCGTCGCGGAAGGCACCGTGGCGGCCGTGTTGCTCTATGCCGGCGGCCTGACGGCGTTGCGTTCCGCGTCACTCGCGACTGGACTGCCGATCGCCGTCTTCTTGCTTGTCGCCGCGGTCGGCCTGCTCCGTGCCCTGCGCGTCGAATTGTCGTCCGAGGGCGTGCCCGACGCCGCAGCGATAGAGCCGGACAATTGAGGCCGCGGCTCCCATGCCAGAACCGTACGAAGATGAGAGGTGTTACATGAACAAGTGCTTTCCCTTTCTGCTACTGCACCTGGTTCTCCCCGCACTTTCTGCGACGGCTGACGATACCGTCGAGATCGACGAGTGGCAGGTGCCCTATGAATCGTCGCGGCCGCGCGATCCCTTTGCTGAAAATGACGACTCCGTATGGTTCGTCGGCCAGCGCACGGGCTATATCGCGCATTTCGACGTCGACAGCGAAGAATTCACGAAGGTCGACCTGAAAGAGGGGTCGGGCCCGCACAACCTGGTCGTCGACTCGGCCGGTCTCGTCTGGTACGCCGGCAACCGCAACGCCCTGATCGGTCGCTACGATCCATTCACCGGCGACATCGAAGAGATCGCGATGCCCGATCCGGCTGCGAAGGATCCTCACACGCTCGTATTCGACACTGACGAGCAAAACCTGTGGTTTACGGTCCAGGGAGGCAACATGATCGGGCGCCTGAACGTCGAATCGCTGAAGGTCGACCTCATCCCGTCGAAGACCGAACGTTCACGTCCTTACGGGATCAGGGTCGCTCCCGACGGTTCGATCTGGGTCGCGCTGTTCGGCACACATAAACTCGCACACGTCGACCCGGCGACCCTCGAACTAACCGAGATCGACCTGCCGCGGCAGGAGGCACGTCCGCGGCGCCTCGCAATCACCAGCGACGGCCGCGTCTGGTACGTCGACTACGCCAGGGGCCGGCTCGGCGTCTACGACCCGTCGTCGGCGACATTCAGCGAGTGGCCG
>DATHRM010000225.1:0-2851 GCA_035465295.1 Woeseiaceae bacterium
CGCCAAGGATCCGCGTCTCCTCGAAATGCACGAACACATCTATATGCCGATGATCGACACGGCCGAGGTGGTGGCGCGGCGTTACGAGGTCAGCCGCGATGCGCAGGACGAATACGCGCTGCAGAGCCAGCAGCGCACGGCAGCGGCGCAGGAGGCCGGGCGCTTCGACGACGAGATCGTACCGTTGCCGTCGAACAAGGGCGTCATGAACAAGGAGACGGGCGAGATTACATTCGAGGACGTCGTACTGGAGAAGGACGAAGGCAACCGGCCTTCGACGAACCTCGAAGGACTGCAGGGACTGCCGCCGGTCAGGGAGGACGGGTTCGTTACCGCCGGCAACGCGAGCCAGCTTTCGGATGGCGCATCCGCAACCGTCGTCATGGAGGCCGGCGTCGCCGAAAAACGCGGCCTCGAACCGCTCGGCATCTACCGCGGCACCGCCGTCGCCGGCTGCGAGCCCGACGAAATGGGCATCGGACCCGTGTTTGCCGTGCCGAAGCTCCTCGAGCGCACCGGCCTCTCGATGGACGACATCGGCCTGTGGGAACTCAACGAGGCGTTCGCCGTGCAGGTCCTCTACTGCCGGGACAAGCTCGGTATACCGAACGACATCCTCAACGTGGATGGGGGTGCGATATCGATCGGGCATCCGTACGGCATGTCGGGCGCGCGCATGGTGGGCCACGCCCTGATCGAGGGCAAACGCCGCGGCGTGAAGTACGTGGTCTGCACGATGTGCATCGGCGGCGGACAGGGTGCAGCGTCGCTGTTCGAGGTCGTTTGATGCGGGCGCTCGTCTGCAGGGCGTACGGATCCCCGGACGACCTGGTCATCGAAGACGTTGACGATCCCGTTGCGGGTCCGGGCGAGATCCTCGTCGACATAAAAGCCGCCGGGCTGAATTTCCCGGACGTGCTCGTGGTCGGCGGGCAGTACCAGGTCAGGACGCCGCTACCGTTCATTCCCGGGCACGAGGCGGCCGGAGTCGTCGCGGAGCTCGGAGAGGGCGCCAGCCGCTTCGAGGTCGGCGACAGGGTCATCGTTACGCCCGCGACCGGTGCATTCGCGGAACGCTGTGCCGTTCCCGAAGGCCTTGCGATGCCCATTCCCGACGGCCTCGACTTCGGGCAGGCAGCGGGATTCACGATCACCTACAGCACGAGCTATCACGCCCTCCGCCAGCATGCCCGTTTACGGGAAGACGAGACGGTGCTCGTCCTCGGCGCCGCGGGCGGCACAGGCATCACCGCCGTGGAAATCTCGAAAGCGCTGGGTGCACGCGTCATCGCCGCGGCCAGCACGCGCGAGAAACTCGACTTCGCAGAATCTGCGGGCGCCGACGCCACCGTCAACTACGGTGAGACGTCGATCAAGGACGCTGTCCGCGAGATCACCGATGGCAAGGGCGCGGACGTGATCTACGACCCGGTCGGCGGCGAGATCGGCGAACAGGCGCTGCAGTCGATCGCGCGCGGCGGGCGCTACCTGGTCATCGGTTTCGCCAGCGGAGCAATCCCGAACTTCCCGGCAAACCGGCTGCTGCTCAGGGAAGCCAGTGCGATGGGCGTATGGTGGGGGCCCTGGGCAACGAGGAACCCGGACCTGCAGGGGCAGAACCTGCAGTCGATGGCAGAGATGATCGCCGAAGGGCTGTTGCGACCGAGAGTCACGGCCTCGTATTCACTCGACGAATACATCGAGGCGTTTCGCGCCATCACGGCCCGCCGCGTCCGCGGCAAGGCCGTGTTCCACATGGACTAGCCGAGCGTAGCCCCGCCGTCCATCACGAGCGTGGTGCCGGTCGTGTAGGCGGCTTCGTCCGATACCAGGTAAAGAACGCCGGCCACCATGTCGGCGGGCTGCCCCGCCCTCGCGACCGGCAGCCGCTTGAGCCACTTCTGCACGCCGGGATCGGAGGTGAGTGCTTCCGCGAACTTCGTTTCGACCACGCCGGGCAGGATGGCGTTGGCCCTGATCCCGGCCTGGCCGTATTCGCGCGCAAAGGACCGGGTGATGCTGATCAGGCCTGCCTTGGTCATCGAGTAAACCGCCTGGCCCGGCATCGACAGCAGCGCCGCGATCGACGCGACATTCACGATGGCCCCGCCGCCCGACTCGATCATCAGCGGCACGGCGCCGCTCATGAAATAGTAAGGCCCTTTCAGATTGACCGCGACAGTCTTGTCGAACGCGTCGGGCGGAAGATCCGTTGCCGGCCCGTAATAGGGGTTGGCAGCCGCGTTGTTGACCAGGATATCCAGGCGGCCGCACTCGTCTTTTACGACGGTCATCAGCGCGTCGATCTCCTCGAGCACCCCCGCATTGCAGGTGTGTGCGAGTGCCTCGCCGCCCGCCGCAACGATCGCATCGGCGACCGCCCGCACACCCTCGATCTTGCGGCTGGTGCAGACGACCTTCGCGCCGCAGTCCGCGAGACCGTGCGCGATCGCTTCACCGATGCCTCGTGATGCGCCGTTGACGAGCGCCACTTTTCCGGACAGATCCGTTTTCATTATGCTTCTCCCGTGAGTTTGCGCCGGAAACGCTGCATGCCGGCGATCCAGCGATCGTGATCGGCGGCCTTGCGCTGAAAGTAGGTACGCACCTGCGGGTGCGACAGCACGAGGAACCGGCCCGCGTGAATGCCCGCAACGATGTCGTCGGCAACCTGGCCCGGCGAGAGGATACCGTCGACGTCGTTGCCGCCGAAGCCGCCGTCGAGCGTTTCGGCATCGTCTTCGATGCCGATCATCCGGGTCGCAACCGCTTGCGGGCAGACGACCGAAACCCTGATGCCCTGTTCGCCGTGCGTGATCGCGAGCGACTCGGCGAACGCCACTGCCGCATG
>DATHRM010000226.1:0-3166 GCA_035465295.1 Woeseiaceae bacterium
CCTGAAGCACCTTGCCGAAGACTTCGCAGAGAAAGAGCACACGCTGTTCCTCGGCCGCGGGCCGATGTGGCCGGTGGCGATGGAGGGCGCGCTCAAGCTCAAGGAGATCTCGTATATTCACGCCGAAGCATATGCCGCAGGTGAGCTCAAGCACGGGCCGCTCGCGTTAATCGACGAAGACATGCCGGTCGTCGTCGTTGCGCCCAACAACGAGCTGCTCGACAAGCTCAAGTCCAACATGCAGGTCGTGCGCGCGCGCGGCGGGCAGCTGTATGTGTTTGCGGACGGGGAGAGCGGCATCGAGTCGGAGGATGGCGTGGTAGTGATCGGAATGCCGCACGCGGACCGCCTGATCGCGCCCATCGTTTACACGGTGCCGCTGCAGTTACTCGCCTATCACGTTGCCGTGCTGAAAGGCACCGACGTCGACCAGCCCCGCAACCTCGCGAAATCGGTCACGGTCGAGTAGCTATCCGCCGATTATTTTTTCGGGAACGGGTCGTTTCGGGCCCGCCCGGCGCGCGGGGTGGCTGGCTGTTGCCGGGCTCCCGTATCTTTCGATAGGCTCTTACGTGGTCACCAACCTTTAGAAAAAGGCGCCGCGCCGCGTCTCGAGGAGGACCAGCCCAATGCCCGTCGAAGTCACCGTACTCGGATACGCCGCCCTGCTGCAGATCGTGCAGTTCATTGTCATGGCGATACCCGTGAACGTGCAACTCGGCGTCGCCTACACGGCAGGCAATCGCGACGAACAAAAACAGCCGACCGGCGTGCCTGGCAGGCTGAAGCGTGCGCAGGACAACCATTTCGAAGGGCTGGTCCTGTTCACCATTGCTGTGCTGGTCGTCACGCTTGGCGACGCCAGCAGCCAGCTGACCGAATACTGTGCCTGGGCGTACCTCTGGGCGCGCGTGTTGTACGTGCCTGCGTATGCGTCCGGGGTCTTCCTCGTCCGGTCGCTGATCTGGAGCGTCGGATTTATCGCAACGGCAATCATGCTGATAGCGGCGCTTGCCTGATCCAGCATCCGATCTGCCGATGACCGGTGCCAGCAAGAGTGCGTCGTTAGTAGCCCTGGCGGCATTGTGCTGGGGCGTGTCAGGCGGGATCGGGGGCATCCTGACCGCGGAAGGCTGGAATGCGTTCGTGCTGGCGCTTTACCGCGGCTCGATCGGGCTGCTGTTCGTCCTCGCCTGGCTGCTGTTGCGCCCGGCCGGCAGCGGCCTGGCGAACCGCCGCCTGTGGTTCTGGGCGGGAATTGCCGGCTTTGGCGTTGCGGGCAACTTCACCTTTTATTTCACAAGCATCGCGGAGGGCGGCGTTGCGGTGGCGGCCACGCTCATGTACTGTGCACCGGTATACGTCTATATCGTGTCGTTTGCCCTCAAGCTCGAAGTTTCCACGCCGTCGAAGTCGGCCGCCGTCCTGGTGGTGATGCTTGGCATCGTGTTACTTACACGCATTTACTATGTCGGGGCGGCTGCCATCACGCCGATCGGTGTCGTTGCCGGGCTGCTGGCCGGAGTGTGCTACGCGATATTCATTTTCGGTTTCAAGTTTGCAACACCGCACGGCAGCCCACAGGCGATTCTCACAATCGCGTTCGCGGTGCTCGCCGCCATTCTCATCTGGCAAAGCGATTTCAACGAGGCTGTCGCAGCACTGAGCACGCCGGACTGGCCGTTGTTCGTGGCGCTGGGTGTGTTCGGCGCGGGACTGTCGTTCATCCTGTATGTCGTCGGCATCGCGGGAACCAGGCCGACGACGGCCGCAATCGTCGCGATGATCGAGCCGATTACCGCTTCGCTGTTCGGCGTCGCGATCATGAACGAGACCCTGGCCGGCCTGCAGCTCGTCGGCATGGGCATGATTCTGCTCACGGTCACCGCCATGAGCATTCATTCGAACGCCTGATGCCGGTCATTCGATGTAACGGTTGTCCGGGTAGCGGTAAGATCGGGAGTACGGCGCTTCGATGACTGCGCCTGGCCGTCTCGCGGACGGCCCGGCTCTCCCGGAGGTCTCAAATGTACCGATTCGTCTTCCTGCTCCTGGTCGTACCCGTACCGGGTATCGCGAGTGACCCCCTGGACTGCGTCGATACCGAGTTCGTTCGGGCTTTTTTGAGCAGACACGGCTCGACGCCGGTTTCGTATTCGACTGAAATCCCCGAGCACTTCGAGGTACGGGACGTTCCTCTGGATATGGCGCTGATTGGCAGTCGCAACAGGAAGACCTCGACGACAGTGATTTACCGCGCCAGTCAGCCGGTCCGGGACGCGTATTCGGCACTGGCGGACGCGTTGTCCGACCAGGGCTGGGAGGACATAACCTACGAGCGCAGCCCTTCCAGAAGGGGTTTTCAATCGGCTGATCAGGTTGTGGTGGCTGAATACTGCCGCGACAACGACGACACGAACCTCGCAGTGGTCGTCAGCGACCGCTCCGGGCAAACGCTGGTTTCGCTCGAGCAATATGAGCGAAAGACCCTGCTCGGGTGCATGCGGATTGTCCAAGAGAGGAGCCGCGACCTCAGGGACATGCTGCCGATACTGGATCCGCCAGATGGAGCGACGACCTCGAATGTCCGGAAAATGACGACTGGCCACGAGATCAGTACGAGTGTCGACGTTTCAGCCGGGATCGGTCACAAGGCGCTTCTCGGCCACTTCGGCGATCAAATACGGGACCAGGACTGGACCATTCAGGCCACGTGGGCGAGCGATCTGTCGTCGGGATCCGTATGGACCCGGGACACCGCGGACCACGGGACATTGGTTGGTACGCTGCATGTGTATGGCGCAGAAACCGATCCCGCGCGCGTCCGGTTCGGCATAGACACCGCCGACCCGGCCGAAGACATCGATCACGGTATCTCGTCCGAATCTTCCGGTGGGTGTGATTAGCCCGGTGGTTCGTAGTTGACGCCGGCGCCCATCCAAAAAAACGCAGTTCGAAGCCGGTTTCCGGTGTACATTAGCGCACCGCCGCCTGATGAGCTGCCTTGAACGCCATACCCGGGCTCCACCCCGCACCGCTCCCTTCATTCGAGTCACTGAGCCGTGGCCTCGAGGCATACGGTTTCGTCGTGCTGCCGGACGGGCTGCCTGCCGAAGTCGCACGCGTGCTCTCGCACTATGTAGCTGCGGTCGATGCCGGGGATTTC
>DATHRM010000227.1:0-2180 GCA_035465295.1 Woeseiaceae bacterium
ATGCTTGCCAGCGGCACGCCGAAGCCCCACACGAGATTCTGGACCGCGAGCGCCAGTGCGAACGTCTCGCGCCCCCAGCCGCGCGCGCTGGACATCGGCTCGAGGAACAACCCGAAGGCCGAGCGGGCCCCGAAGCCGAGCAGGGCAATGAGGCAGCCGGCCGCGATCACCAGCAGCGGGGTTCTCCAGCGGGTGCGCGAATGGCCTGGTTCGGCGCGGGGTTTAGGCATAAGTGACGGAATCCTATACCGAAAGTGTGTCGTAGTTCCCGGATTATGCCCGTTCGTGTGAACTATGCTGCATTATCACGAGGTACCGACATGCGAAACAAACCAGCGATCCTGGCCGCAGCCCTGGCTTGCGCCAGCACATCACCAGCCTTCGGCCAACAGATCAGTACCGGGGCAACCGCCGCGAATGGACTGCAGATCGAGATCCAGTCGCCGTCTGCCGACTTCGTCGCGAGCGCCGGCGAGAAAATGGTCGACGTCGAAGGTGTCGCATCGACCATCGGCGGCGTGAAGTATCTCGACATGATGTTCGTCATGGATACGTCGACGAGCCTGCGCAGCACGGACCCGAAAGACTATCGTTCTGCGGGCGCCATCGGCCTGGTCGAGAACCTGTCGCCACGAAGCGATATCAAGATCGGCGTCGTGAGCTTCGACAGCCGGGGCGAACTCGTGCAGCCGATGACGTCGGACCGCAAGCTGGTCGCCCGGGCTCTGCGTGATATGCCGAGGTCAGGCAGCACGAACCTGGCGGCGGGCATCAAGACGGCACTGAAGGAACTCAAGGTGCACGGCCGGCCGGATGCGTCGCGTGTGATCATGCTCTTCACGGACGGCCAGTCGAACCGGCGAGCCGCACACGCTGCGGCCGTCCAGGCGCACGGCCAGGGTGTCACGATCCAGACGCTGCTGCTCGGCGAAAACAGGACGGGCACGGAAATTCTCGACGAGATCTCCTGGGCGACCGGCGGCAGCCTCGTTCGGGTGGAGGATCCGTCCATGCTGCCGCAGGCGTTCCTGGACCTGCGAACGACCGGCGTGGACACGGTCACGCTCAGCGTTAACGGTTCGCCGCCGGTTCCCGCGAAACTCGCGGGCGGTACGTTTATCGGCAGCGTACCGCTCGAGACCGGCGAGAACCGCATCGTTGCATTTGCCACCAGCATCGACGGGCGAACCCAGGAATCGTTTATCGACGTAACGGTTCGCGATGCGAGCTGTGCCGCTCTCGAGGTAGCTGCCGTGAAATCCGGCCGCGACGTCGTGTCGCTGGACGACAAGTCCGTCGAGATCGTCGTGGACGCGTCGCGGAGCATGTGGGGGCGCATGGATGGCGAACCCAAGATGGTGGTCGCCAAGGACATCCTGAGGGACGTCTCCTACTGGTTCCCGGAAGATCTCGATCTCGCGCTACGCGCTTACGGCAGCACCAGCCCCAGCGAGAGCGCGGACTGCGGCGATTCGGCGTTGCTCGTGCCGTTTGCCGACCGGAACCGCGAGCCGATTCGTGCGGCCATCGAAAGCCTGCGACCACTGGGGCAGACGCCGATCGCCTACGCTCTCCAGCAGGCGAGCAGGGACTTCGGTGCACGCGACGACGACCGCGCGGTCGTGTTGGTGACCGACGGCATCGAAAGCTGCGGTGGGGACCCGGTGCAGGCAGCGCGCGACCTGCGAAACCGCGGTATTACCGTGCACGTGATCGGCTTCGGGCTCGGCAACGCGGCCGATGAGGACACCGCAAGCCTGCAGGCGGTCGCCCATGCATCGGGCGGACGATACGTGACGGCAGGCAGCGCCGAGGAACTCAAAGCCGCGCTCGCGCAGACGGTGGCGACCTCGTACAGCGTCTTCAAGGGCAGCACGGAAATCGCAAGCGGATCGCTGGGATCCGGCACGCCGCTGTACCTCCCCGAGGGCGATTATCGCGTCGAGCTGCATAGCTCACCGCCGCGGAACATGCCGGTCAGCCTCTCGCCGAGGGACCGTGTGACTCTGACGCTCGAGAAAGCGGGCAACACCGTGTCCCATTTCGAGCGGCGGGACCAGATCGAGTACCGTTCCTGCGAGGACATGGTCGCCTCGATCGAGCGCCTCGAAAGCGGACGGGAGTCCCTGCAGACAGCGACCCAGGATGCGAATTAGATAAACGCCTGCTGAAGGCGTAAA
>DATHRM010000228.1:0-1547 GCA_035465295.1 Woeseiaceae bacterium
CAGGGCTGATCACCAGTCCGGCGTTATCGGCGCTGGCGCGCCTGTATCTGCGTCGCGGCGACGCAGACGCCGACAGCACGATCGACGAGGCAATGGCCATCATCGCCGACACCGACGAAATGCAGCGTTTTGCACCGCTCGTCGCCACCAAAGCGGAGCGCGCCTGGCTGTTGGACCGGGACGTCGACGCAGCTGACGACCTGCTCGATACCCGCGACTGGGCCGCACGCCTCGAGGAGCCGTGGTTTGTCGGCGAGTTGAGCTGGTGGGCGAAAAAACTCGGTGTAGAATCGGAGGTCCGGGGCGAACTCCCCGAACCCTACGAGCTGCTGTTGCGACACGGCGACTGGGCGGGTGCCGCACGCGCCTGGCAATCGATCGGCTGCCCCTACGAGGCTGCCCTCGCACTCGCCGAGGGAGATGTGGCGGCACAGAAAGAGGCCCTGAGGATTCTCCTGAAACTGGGTGCCGAGCCGGCCGCAGCCCGGCTGCAAAAGGAACTGCGGGCCAAAGGCGTCAGGGATCTGCCCAAAGGGAAGCGCCGCAGCACGCAACGCAACCCGGCCGGTCTCACGAATCGACAGCTCGACGTTCTTGAAGCGCTGTGTGGCGGCCTGAGCGACGCGGAAATCGCGGCGCGCCTGTTCATTTCGCCGCGTACCGTAAGCCATCACGTGTCGGCCATCCTCGGCAAGCTCGGCGTGCAGTCCCGCACCGAGGCCGCCGCCGCCGCGTACAAGCTCGGTATCGTCGATCAAAAATAGGTATCCCGCCGGCAAAAAATAGGCAGTCCTGCCGATTTGCCCGGAACCCGCCGTCTCTATCCTGCACATCGTCCGAACAGGCGTTCGGGCCGATGTTTACCAGACCAGAGGATAGAGAAATGCCCAGATATGTAATCGAAAGAGACTTCCCCGACGGCCTCAACATACCGATGGACCCGGACGGCGCAGCCGCCTGCCTCGGCGTCGTGGAGAAGAACGCGAGCCAGGACGTCACCTGGATTCATTCCTACGTGAGCCTGGACAAGAAAAAGACGTTCTGCGTCTACGACGGCCCCAACCCGGAGGCCATCCGCAATTCGGCAAAAAAGAACAGCCTGCCGATCAACCGGATAACCGAAGTCCGGGTGCTGAACCCCTACTTCTATTTCTAGATCATTGGAGAAACACATGAAATCGACTATCTACACCATCGCCGCGGCAAGCGTGCTGCTTCCCGCTCTCTGCGAGGCAGGCGATTCGAAACGCCTGTACATGGATGTTCACGAACTCGACGCCGTTACGGCCGAAGCCGTTGCCGACGCGCACATGAAGGACCTTGCCGTGCAGGACGACTACGACGTCAACTTCATCCGCTACTGGGTGGACGAGACCAATGCCAGGGTGTACTGCCTGGCCGAGGCGAATGACGCCGGATCGATCAGCGCGGCTCATGCGCAGGCCCATGGGCTCGTGCCGCAGAATGTCTACGAAGTGACGGACGGGGTCGAGGAACGACCGCGAGGAAACACAAAGATGTTCATGGACGTGCACAGGCTGGGTGCC
>DATHRM010000229.1:0-15388 GCA_035465295.1 Woeseiaceae bacterium
GCCCGTTGTCGCTCCGAGCATCGGCGCATTGATGGTCGCCCAGTGGGACTGGCGGGCGCCTTTCATCGCGATAGCGGCCGGCGGCTATCTCATGCTCATCGGCATACGCAGCAACCTCGTCGAAACGCACACACCGAATCCGGAGGGACATCCGCTGCGGCAACTGCAGCGGAGCTTCGCGGAATTTTTTCGCCACCGGCAGAGCATTTTCGGCCTGTTGCTGATCGTCGTGCCGCCCGCCGGGTTCATGTCCGTAATCGCGGTCTCGGCGGCACTCGCGGTGGAGATCTACGGCTTTTCGGTCCAGGCATACGGCCTGATCTTCGCCTGTGCCGGACTGTCGATACTGGCCGGCTCGGTGGCCAATCGCTTCCTCGTCATGCACCTCGAAATCCTGCCGCTCATTCGCATCGGCGTATCCCTGATGGCGGCGGCATCACTGCAGCTGCTGATCGCCGCCTGGCTCGATACCGCGCCTTTTGCCTGGGTCTGGGGCTGCGTGTGCCTGTTTTTCTTCGCGGTGCCGATCGTGCTCTCCAACGCGATGGTGCTCGCGCTCGATCCGCTGCCGCGGATTGCAGGCGTCGCATCGTCGATCATCGGTACGCTGCAGAACATCGTTGGCGCGTCGGGCGCGATCCTGGGCGCGTGGGCCTATGACGGCACGCTACGCAATTCCGTGCTGATCATCGCCGGCGCGGGGCTCGTTATGCTGGCGATCCTGCTGCTTCGGCCGCTGATCTGCGGCGGCCCGATCGTGCATCACCCGGAGGAACGCGCTCGCGACTGACGCCGAAGATCGTCAGATAATTTCGACGCTGGCGCGCAGGCTGTCCCAGTCGCCCGTGCCTTCGGCCCGAAGAACGCGCTCGTACATCGCCTCGATCGACCGGTTTACTTCTTCGAGCATCATCGTAAACCGCGGGTCGCCGTGCAGCACAGCCAGGTAGGGATCCTGTTCCATCGACCAGAGGTCCGTCAGCACGGGACCGCTGAAACCGGAATCGACCAGCTCGCGAAGTGTATCCAGCGCGTCCTCCTTGCGGCCCAGCAGCGCGAGGATCTCGACCTCGTGGAAGCCCTGGCCGAACCAGCCCATGCGAGGCTGCTCCCGAACGACCGGCAGTGCCGCCGTCAGCAATTCCCGCGCATAATCCCTGTCGCCCTGCTGCTGGCTGATGTAGGCCAGCCGGATGATGGACGGGATCGTAAACCTGTCGACATGCAGCTCGGCATCTTCCTTGAGTATCGGCTCGTCGATGAATACGAACTCCCGTGCCTTGTCGAAATCGCCGGTCAGGATCGCAACCTGCGCCACCGCCCCCGCCGGGAATTCCTTCGCGTTGAGGGGCACGCCGCTTTCGGCCATGGCCCAGAAATAGTCCAGCATGCCCTGCAAATCGCCGTTGAGGAGCAGCATGAATCCGTCCTTGTATCTGCCGACCTGATGATCGTCTGGCAGCATTTGCAGAAGCTCGATGGCTTTTTCCATATCGCCGAACGCCACGTACAGGCGCACGTTCAGAAGCCCGACCGTAGGGTCTTCGCTCAGGCCGGTCGCCCTTTCTATCCAGGCTCTCGATTCGTCGAGTCGGCCCAGCCCCGCCAGGTGTTGTGCCAGGTACAGCTCCGGCATGGGCCATTCCGGGTGTATCTGCATCGCCTCGAGCCACAACCGGATCGCCTCATCGTTTTTGCCATGCCGCGCGTAGAGCATCGGCAGGTTGGTATACGGTATGCGGCCGAGGGGGTCGAGCTCCATCGATTGCTGGTAAAGTTCGATGGCTTCTTCATCCCGGCCCTCTGACGCACGCAGCATCGCGAACCACATGTGGGCGCTCGCGTGATTGGAATTGAGTTCGATCGCCCGGCGAAATGCCGCCTCGGCTTCGGCGTTACCGTCGCCCAGTCGGGTCTGCTGCCAGATGGTGCTCTCCAGCAGACCCTTGACGGCATAGGCATCGGCCAGTCCCGGATCGAGTTCGAGCGCTTTTTCCAGGTTCGCGCGGGCCACGCGGAATGCTTCTTCCCTCGGCAACGCCTGGTGGTTGTTCTCCAGCAACAGCACGCTTTCCGCAAGTCCCGCATATGCGGCGGCATAGTTCGGGTCGTAGTCAATTGCCTGCTCGAAATTCGCACGCGCTTCGCGCAGGGTCTCCAGGCGCCGCAGGGAAAGATTATCGCGACCGGAGACGTAGGCGCTGTAGGCGCGCAAGTCCGCAGTCGGTTTCGTCGCCAGCCTCACCTGCTCCGCCGGCGTCAGCGTCGTTTCCAGCGCGGTGGCGATCGCGCCGGAAATTTCGCTCTGGATATCGAAGATGTTCTGCGCGGTGAGCCGGCGGTCGTAAGTCCTGGCCCAGACGTTGACGTCATTTTTCGCGTCGACGAGCTGGACGTTGATTCTCACGTTGTCGCCCACGCGCTGCACGGAACCCTGCAGCACCGAACCGACGTCGAGTTCCGCTCCGATCTGGCGTACGTTCTTCGTGGTGTTGCGGTACTCCATCACCGAGCTGCGCGAGATCACCTTGCAGGAGCCGATGTTGGCCAGCTGGGTGAGTATGTCGCCGTGGATACCGTCGGCAAAAACGAGGTTTTCGGGTTCGTTGCTGAGGCTCGCGAACGGCAGGACCGCGATCGCGGGCTTCTCGGTGACGGCCTGTGCGGCCGGTGTTTCACCATTACGAAGACCCGTTACGTTGAACGTGATCGACACGCCCAGCGCCAACGCGAGCAGGCCGATGATGAGGTAGTTGAGCGTGGACTTCGATCGCGCACGCACACGCGTGTCCTGATCGACGTCCCTGTCGCGTTTCACGCCTTCCGGCGTAATTTCGAAAATCCAGGCCAGCACGACGGCCACGACGAAGCCGATGATTACCACGACCACGTAAACCTGGAACATCCCTTCCGTCGCACCGAACGTGGGCAGCAACACGGAACCGGCCTCGATGATGATCCAGGCTACCAGCGCATAAGCCGCTGCAACGCGGAGCACGTTGCGGCGGCGGAGTTCGGCAAGGAAAGAAGGCATCTGGCGGATTATAGGCGAACGGCCGAAACTACGGCAGTTCGGAGAGGACGTCGTCGAGGCCCTTGCGCTTCTGGGCGGGCGTGACCTTCGGGTAACCGAACCAGAGCAGCCCGACGACGAATTCCTCGTCTGCGTCGCTGCCGATGATATCGAAGAAGCGCGGATCGCGGGTGATGTCGCCCGTCGTCCATTTGCTGCCGATGCCGGCTTTCCAGAGGTAGAGCATGAAGTTCTGGATGGCGGCCGCGCATGCCGCGTAGTCCTCACGCTGCAGCAAGTCGTCGTCCGAACGCCTGCAGGTAACAACCAGCCAGCCCGGCTTTTCGGACCATTTCTCGCGCTTGAATTCCGCCGCGTCCGGACCCTTCTTCGCCGTCACGATGTCGCGGCACAGGTCGAGACACTGCTCGACGGTCTCCTGCCCCAGCAGGTAGAAATGCCAGGGTTCCGTCACGTGGTGATTGGGCGCCCACGTCGCAGCTTCGATGGCCTCGCGGACGAGCTCGACAGGCACCGGCGTCTGCAGAAAAAGGTTAATCGTGCGCCGCCCGCGAATGACCTCCTCGAGGTCGCGCAGGGATTGTGTCTCGTAACTTGGCGGCGCTCTCCTGCTCATACGCTTTCCAGGACCATTGCGATGCCCTGCCCCACCCCGATGCACATCGTGCAGAGCGCGTAACGCCCGTTCCTGCGCCCGAGTTCGTACGCCGCCGTCGTTACGAGGCGCGCACCCGACATGCCGAGCGGATGCCCGAGCGCAATCGCGCCGCCGTTCGGGTTTACGTGCTCGGCGTCGTCGTCTACGCCGAGCTGCCGCAGCGAGGCGAGCCCCTGCGCCGCGAAGGCTTCGTTCAGCTCGATGACGTCCATCCGGCCGATGTCGAGGCCGGCAAGCGACAACACTTTCCGTGATGCGGGCACCGGCCCGACGCCCATGATACGCGGCTCGACACCCGCCGCGGCCCATGCGACCACGCGAGCGATCGGCTCGAGACCGTGGCGCCTGGCGGCAGCGTCCGATGCGATAAGCAACGCGCACGCGCCGTCATTGATGCCGGAGGCGTTGCCGGCCGTGACGCTGCCGTTGTCTCGCACGATAGGTTTCAGTTTCGCCAGTCCGTCGATCGTCGAGCCCGGCCGGGGATGTTCGTCGCTGTCCACGACGATCGGCTCCCCGCGCCGTTGCGGCACGGTCACCGGAACGATCTCCCCGGCAAACACGCCCGCCGCGATCGCTGCCTCCGCCCTGTGCTGGCTGCGCAGCGCGAACGCGTCCTGGTCCTCGCGGGAGACACCGAATTCGCCGGCCACGTTTTCGGCGGTCTCCGCCATCGAATCGATGCCGTACTGCTCCTCGAGCTTGCGGTTCACGAAACGCCAGCCGAGCGTCGTGTCATAGAGTTCTGCGTTACGTCCAAACGCCGTTGTCTGCTTCGCCATCACGAACGGCGCCCGCGACATCGACTCCACGCCACCGGCGATCGCCAGTTCGATATTGCCCGCGCTCACAGCGTCCGCGGCATTGCCGATCGCGTTCATGCCCGAGCCGCACAGGCGGTTGACCGTGGCTGCGGGAACCGTTGCCGGCAGACCTGCCAGCAATGCCGACATGCGGCCAACGTTGCGATTGTCTTCGCCCGCCTGGTTGGCGCAACCGTAGACGGCGTCCTCGATGGCGGCGGGATCGAGCCCGGCATTCCGCTCGAGCAATGCCGCCATCGGGATGGCGCCGAGGTCGTCGGCGCGGACGGATGCAAGTGCGCCGGCATATCGCCCGATGGGCGTGCGCACTGCATCGACGATCCACACGGCTTTCACGGCGTATCCTCGACCGGCGCGCCTCCCGCCGCCGATGCCACGTCCTGCGCCATGGCCACGTCGTACTTGCGGCCGAGACCGAGGCCGACCCACGCCCATACGAGCGCGACACCGGCACCGATCACGGCGATCGGTGCCATGCCGAGACCGACTGTCGTGGTAAGGAATGCAAACGCCCAGCCCGACAGGACGTCGCCGCCGCGGTAGACGACGATGTCGATGACCTGCTTGGTCTTGAAGCGGTCTTCACGACTGACGTTCGTGTACAGCATCTCTCGTCCGGGCCGGGTAATCGAGTAATTGCCGGCCTTCAGCACGACCCACCCGGCAACCATCACGGCAAGCACCGGGTTGATGAATACCAGCACCATGGCCGCGGCGACGAGTACCGGCACCAGCGCGAGCGTCTTGCCGACGCCGAGGCGAGTGGTGATGCGGCTCGTGGCAAACCAGGCGACGACGATCGTCAGGCTGTTCACGGCCAGGTTGATGCCGGCCCAGATGGCGGTATTCGTGTCGCGGTCGTTCGCGGCCATCAGGTTCTTGAGTTCGAAATAGGCAAACGAGCCGATGAACGTGTAGAAAAAGATGAAAATACCGATACCCAGGAGGTACGGGTTGCGCACGAACTCCCGAAAGCCGGCAAACGGATTGCCGCTGAGCGCCTGTTCCTCGGGGGTCGCAGGGCCTCCCGGCCGGGCTGCCCTGCGCAGCACCGCAACCATCGGCAGGATCATGACGAGGATGGTCGCCGCAACCAGCATCAGGTTCAGCGTGCCGACGAGTGTCGCAAGCGCGAGCGCCACCGCCGAACCCGCGATGGTGCCGATGCTCGCTCCGCTGGCGATGAAGCCGAAAAGACGCGGTGCCTGCTGTCGGCTGAAAATGTCCGACATCAGGCTCCAGAACACGGAGATATGGAACAGCGAGAACAGGCTCAGCCAGACGTAGAACGCCTTGTTTATCAGTTCGCCATCCCGGGTGGTGCTGGCGCCGATGTAGAACAGCACGAAGCTCAATGCGAAAAATGCATAGACGCCGGGAATGACTTTCTTCAGCTTGCCGTGCGACACCGCGTAGCCGTAAATGCTCACGGCTATCGCGCTGAAAAAGAAGTTGATCGTCCACAGCGACGCGAGTTCGACATCGCTCCACTCCGGCGCCAGCGCGTCCCGCACCGGCTTGAGTATGTTGTACGCCAGCATCAGCAGGAAAAGGAACGAAAATGAGAGTATCGCCGCCCGGGCCTCGTCGGGCTCGATGCGCGTCGCGCTCCGGAAAATACGGGCCAGTCTGCCTGCTTTCTGCTCGCTCATGAGTTGACCGGCACCCCGGGGCTGTGTTCAGAGCAGCAAGACTGCCACAGAATCAGCCCGGCAGGCGAATCCCCTGGCCCGGAGCAGGAACGCCGGCAACCGCGCGTAATTCACCCGCGGCGGACGCCGTCCGGAGCGGCCATCCGAGTGCGCAGACCGGGGCTCACTCGTGGCGCAAGGCGTCGATCGGGTCCAGTTGGGATGCGCGTCGCGCGGGCCAGATGCCGAACACGACGCCGACCGCCGCGCTGAAGCCGAACGCCATCATCGCCGACTCTGCGGTCACGACCGTCTGCCAGCCGGCCAGCCGGTTCAGCAACGTTGCGGCCGTCGCACCGACCAGGAGACCGAGCGCGCCCCCCAGCAGGCACAACGTCATGGACTCGACGAGGAACTGGAGCAGGATGTTGCCGCGCGTGGCGCCGAGCGCTTTGCGAATGCCGATTTCGCGCGTGCGCTCGGTCACCGTGACGAGCATGATGTTCATGATGCCTATGCCGCCGACGACGAGACTCACGCCGGCAATGCCCGCCAGCAGGAAGGTGAATACCTGGGTCGCTTCCTGGCGGGACTCCGCGAACTGCTTGCGATTGACCATCGCGAAATCGTTGTCCTTCCCCGGCAGGATGCCGTGCTCACGCCGCAGCACGCGCTCGATCTCCAGCATCGCGAGTTCGACCGACGACGATTCTTCGACGAGCACGCTGATGCGTTCGACGAATTCGTTGCCCGTCACGCGGAACTGCGCCGTGCTCAACGGTATCCAGACATCGTCGTCCGGGTTGTGCCAGCCGGTCGAGCCTTTCGGCGCCAGCACCCCGATCACTTCGAACGGGATCGAGCGGATCATGATACTTTGCCCGATGATGCTCGCCGCGTCGGTGTCGAGCATCCCGGGCACTTCCGCCGCGAGCACCGCAACTCGCTTGCGGGCGGAATCGTCGGCGACCGTGAACATGCGCCCGGCCACCACGTCGAAACCGTGCACGTCCAGGTAGTTCGGCGTGGTGCCCAGCACCGTCGTATTGATGTTGCGGTTGCCGTATTTCACCTGGAACCGGGCGTTGATCTCGGGCACCACTTCGTCGATATGCCGGGTGCCCCTCGCGAGGGCGACGGCATCGTCGGTGGTAAGTGTCTGCTGGTCGCGGGCCACGCCGCGGCTGAACCAGAACGAGGTTTCGACGGCCAGGATATCGCCGCCGAGGGCGGCCATCTGTTCGTCGATGGCGCGCTGTGCGCCGCTGCCGAGCGCAACCATGGTTATCACGGCGCCGACGCCGATGATGATGCCGAGCATCGTGAGCCCTGCGCGGAACAGGTTGCTGCGAATCGACGACAGCGCTATTCGAAAAGTCTCCGAAATCAGCATGGGCAGTTAACTGCGCTGGATCCCCGGGACGCCGATGCGACGATTGAGCCAGTTCTGCAGGTCCTGCTGGACCTCGAACAGGTGGGTCGACGGCAGCACCAGGACCGATTCGGACTCCTCCAGCCCCTCGACGATCTCGACACGGTCGAGATCGGTAATGCCGGTACGGACCTTGCGGATCCCGGGCTCGCCTTCCGTATCCATGACGACCCAGAAATTGCCACCGAAACGATAGTCCGTCCCGCTTTCCCTGCTGGAGCCGCGTTGCCCCGCCGCTCCGGCCGCCCCCCGTTCGCCGCCGCCCTTGAGTTTCCCGCGCAGTTCCGTTTCCGTGATGCCGAGTATGGCCGCTGTCGACGCAATGTCCCGGTTCGTACGCAGCGCCATGACGGGGATCGTCACCACGTCCTCGCTGCGCGCGATCGAAATGTCGACTTCTGCGTTCATGCCGGGCAGCAGCAGGCCTTCGGGATTGCCGATCGACACCAGTACCGCGAACATCGTTACGTTCTGTTCCACGACAGCCTGCGGCTCGATCTTGACGACCTCACCGGGAAACGGCTGGTTCGGGTAGGCCGCGACGGAGACCGTCGCCGTCATGCCGGGGCGCACCTTGCCAATGTCCGTCTCGTCGATGAGCGCGCGTATCTGCACTTCGCTCAGGTCCGCCATCTGCATCAGCGGGCTGCCGCCGGCGACGTCGCGCGTCGGCGAGGAGATGACCTGTCCGCGTTCGACCGGCTTCTGGATGACGGTGCCGGTGATCGGCGCGCGCACATCCGTGTCGTCCACTGCGATGCGGGCATTCTCCACGCTGACCTGGGCGGCAACCACGTCGGCCTCGGCATTGGCGAGGTCGAGCGCGGCCTGCTCGAGGTCGAGTTGCGTAAACGTGCCCCGCGCGAGCAGCGCTTCCGCCCGGGTCATTTGTGACCGCGCGATCTCCCGCCGGGACAGCGCAGCCTTCAATTCGGCTTCGCGCTGGGCGAGATCGTTACGCACGGTTCGAGGATCGATGCGCACCAGCAGCGTATCCCTTTCCACGCGATCGCCGACCTCGACCAGCACGTCGAGGACTTCGCCGGACGCTTTCGACTTCACCTCGACCGTAGCCAGCGGCTCGACAATGCCGGCGGAACTCACGCTCACTTCGATCGTGCGCCTGTCCGCGGTTGCGCTTTCATACATCGGGCCGGCATCCGGCTCCTCGGCGCATGCGGAAAGCCCGGCCGCGAGGATCAGCGGCAGGTAATGTCTCAAGATTTCGCTCCTTGCATTTCGTCTTTTACGATATTGCCGTCACTCAGATGAATGGCGCGGCGCGCGTGCCGGGCGACGTGCGCTTCGTGCGTCACCACGATGAGCGTGTTCCCCCCGGAATGCAGCCGGTCGAACAGCGTCATGATCTCGCGGCCCGTGCTGGAATCGAGATTGCCGGTCGGCTCATCCGCCAGCACGATGCTCGGATCCGTAACCAGCGCGCGCGCGATCGCGACCCGCTGCCGCTGGCCGCCCGACAACTCGGACGGCCGGTGCAACATGCGGTCGGCGAGCCCCACTGTCTCCAGCGCCTCCTTCGCACGCTCGTCGCGTTCCCTGCGTTTCATTCCCGCATAGATCAGCGGCACCTCGACGTTGGCCAATGCCGTCATTCGCGGCAACAGGTTGAACGTCTGGAAAACGAAGCCGATTTCCGTGTTCCGGATCCGGGCCAGCTGCTTCTCGTTCATGGCGGACACGCGCTTGCCGTTCAGCCAGTATTTACCGCCCGTCGGCGTGTCGAGACAGCCGATGATGTTCATCAGCGTCGATTTGCCGGAACCGGAGGGGCCCATGATCGCCAGGAAGTCGCCGCCATCGACCGTCAGGTCGACGCTGCCCAGTGCATCGATGTAATCGGTACCCATCCGGTACCGCCGATTGAGTTTTTCAAGCCGGATGACGGGGTCGTCGCCGGGCAGGGATGAGAGAGCGGTAGCGTGCATTGCGCTCGTGACCGTGGACAAGAGCGCTGTATTTAATCACGTTGCGGGGTCAGATTGCTTTCTCGAGAAGGTCGTCGTGGCGCAACTCGGCGGCCCCGCGCGTGCGCGCTTTCGCCCGGTACATCGCCTGGTCGGCCTCGCGCAGCAGCCCCGTCAGCGTATTGGCATTGGCGGGATACAGGGCCAGGCCGATGCTCGCCGCGCAGCTCATGGTCTCGGAACCGATGTTGTAGGGTGCCTCGAGCGCCTTTGCCAGCCGTTGCGCGAGCTGGTCGGCGACCGCCGCCGACACATCGGGCACGAGCGCCACGAACTCGTCGCCGCCCGGGCGGCCGATGATGTCCTGCGGCCGCAGGCTCTTCTGCAGCCGCTGCGCGGCGATGGTCAGCAACTGGTCGCCGACCACGTGACCATGGCGGTCGTTGATGTCCTTGAATTCGTTGAGGTCGATGAACAGCAACGCCCCGGTCGCGTCGTCGGCGCTGTCCGTCAGCCGCTGCGCGGCATCGCGCTCGAAACCGCGCCTGTTCAGCACGCCGGTCAGCGGATCCGACCACGCGATCGACTCCATCTGGCGTTCCTTGGCCTTGGTGTCGGTGACGTCGATGAACGTCGCCGCGATATCGTCGCCGACGGGCTCGCAGATCAGGCGCAGGAACCGCGGCTTGTTGTCATTGTTCTGCAGCAGCTCGACGTCCACGCTGTCGCCCGCCTCGCACGATTCGCGCAACAGTTCCAGCATGCTGGCCTGGGAATTTGCATCCATGCCCGTCATCGCGAGCCGGGTAATCTCCGAGGCCTTGAGGTCGACGAGGTCGTCCGGCACGGAATTCAGAAAACGCCCGGCTGCCGCGTTGGCGAAAATGCAGCGCAGGCCCTTGCCGCCGGGCTCCTCGTCGTGAACCCACCGGAAGCGTATGACCCCGTTTACCGAGTGGTCGATCAGCGTGCGCAGGAGCTTCTCGCTCTTGCGGACTTCGCTTTGCGCTTTCTCCACGTCACTGACGTCGCGGAACATCAGGACGCGGCCGCCGCGCACGGAACCGCGTTCCGAACGGATGGGCGAAACCTGCACGTGCAGGAAGCGCCCGGTGGTCGTCATCATCTTCTGCGGCTTCTGCGTCTCGAGGGCCTCGAACACGACGGTCGCGCCCTCCTTGAATATCTTGTCGAGGGGCGTGCGCAGCGCTTCCTGCTCCGAGACCGCCAGCATGGTCTCGGCGCAGTGATTCAGGCCGATGATTCGCTGCTGCTCGTCAATGACGACGACCGGGTCCTGCATGTTCTGGAACACCGTTTCGTAAGCCAGGGGCGCGAATTCCAACATGCCCTCACCGACGATCAGCCAGACATAGATCGGCAGCATTGCCGCAAACACGAGCGGTACGAAGGAAATCACGTTGGAGCCCAGCCCGAGGTCGTAGGCAGCCGTCGCGATCAGCGGGCCGACGCAAGCCGCGACCAGCAGGAACAGGCCACGACGGTGAGCGGGCGCGACCGCCGAGCTGTGCACCAGCAACGTGAACATCGCCGCACCGATCAGCGCATAACTGTGTGGCGCATGCACGAACAGGAACCAGGGACCCCATTCGTCCGGACGCGTCAGGTACTGTCCGTTTTCACTGACCGCCGGCAGCTTCCACATGAGCTCGTGATACTGGTTGGTTGCCGCAAGCGCGATCGAAACCGTCGGCACGATCAGCAACACCACGATCGTTCGCAATGGCGTAGACGCTCCCGCGTACTCGCGGAAACATACGAATGCCGCAAGCGGCAGCAACGCGGTGCCGATGAAATGGCCGGTACGGCCGATCGAGAACACCAGGAAGGAATCGGACAGCAGTTCCACGGCGCCGCCCATCACCCAGAAGCTGATGATCAGGAAAAGCACGCCGATCGGCATGCTTCCGACTTCGCGCCTGGCGGCAATCAGGCGCATGCCCAGCATTGCGTAGCAGGCGGCACTGAAGATCAACAGGATGGACAACGCGATATCCACGTTCATGGAGCCGTACTCGAACTCGACGATATCGAGCACGATCCTACGGAAGCTAATGTCTTGATTCCCGGAACTGTTTCGCAGCTTTTGATCCGCGTCTCAGGGCGTTTTGTGGCGCAGTTCACAAACCGTCGCGGCCGTGCACGACGATTCCGCAGTAACCGCCTGTTTCTCAACCATTTATTTTTCAAGCCCGGCCGGCTTTGATATTCGGTCCCGGCGGCTTAGGATAGGCGCTCACGACAGGGACCCCGAGCATGCCTCTCGACATCACGTTCACTCTCAGCGACGACGACCTGGCGCGTTTCCAGGACATCGTCGACAAGGCGCGCACGGCGGTCGAAGACGATACCGCCGCCGAGCATATCGAGCAGGCGGCGCGCGACCTGCTCAGGCAGACGCGGGAAACCGAGCTGCCCGAGTTCATTGCGACGCGCATGGCGAAGCTCAATGTGGTCATCGACATGATCAACGACAGGGAATGGAACCTGTCGGAGGACGAACGCCGGCACGTGTTGAGCGCGCTGGCCTACCTTTGCGACCCCGAAGACCTGATTCCCGACCATATCCCGGGCCTCGGGTTTCTCGACGACGCAATTTACGCCGAGATCGTCCTCGGCGAGCTTCGTAACGAGATCAGCCTGTACGAGGAATTCTGCGCCTACCGGCAAGCCGAGGAGAAGCGGCGCAAGGCGCGTGGCGAGGACGTCAGGATCGGCCGCGACGAATGGCTGGCCGACAAGCGTGCGGCGCTGCACGCGAAGATGCGCAAGCGCCGCGTTGCCGAAGGCGGCCGCAGCCGCTGGCGCATGCGTCTCTGGTAAACCGGCCGTCAGGCTGTCTTCGCGGGCGTCCTGGCAGCCTCGACGATATCGGCGATCCCGGGCCGCGCCACGCGCAGCTCTTCGGGCGTCAGTGCGTCGAGCTCGTGCGGAAAGACCAGCCACTCGGCGGTCTCGTGGATGTAGTAGTCCGGGACCAGGTCGGTCTCGTTGCGGCTCGGCTTGTACCAGGGAACCGCGACGCGAATGTCGTCCGGCGTGTTGTCCCTCGCGCGCTTTTTGAGCTCCCCGATGACGGCGGCAATCGTGTTGCCGGTGTCGAAGACATCATCGACGATCAGCAGCCGGTCGTCGTGGCATATCTTCTTGATGATGTAATTGAGGCCATGCACGGCGACCGCCCCGCGTTCGTCGACCCCGACATAGGACGAGGTTCGAATCGCGATGTGGTCGGACTCGACGCCGCAGTAATCGAGTATTTCCTGCACCGCCATGCCGACCGGTGTGCCGCCGCGCCAGATAGCGATGATCAGCGTTGGCCGGAAACCGCTTTCGAGCACGTCGAGCCCCAGGCGAAAGGAGTCCTCGAGCAGGTCCTGGGCGGAAAGTACGGTCTTTTCCATCGTTATTCTCTTTTTTACCGGGACTTCGTGCGCTGGCTATAATGCGGCCCTGAATTCTACCGTACTGCGAGCGCCCGCGAACCATGAACAAGCGTTTCATCCGTGCCGACGACCTGCTCGAGGATTCCTTCCAGCTCGCGGCGAACATTCACGAGGCGGGATTCGAGCCGGATTTTCTCGTCGGCCTGTGGCGCGGCGGCAGCGCCGTCGGTATCGCAGTGCAGGAAGGCCTCGATTATTTCGGCACGTCCACGGACCACATTGCGATTCGCACCTCGTACTCGGGCGCGCACCGCTACCCGGAAATGGTCAGCAAAGCGGACCAGATCCGCGTCCACGGGCTGCAGTACCTGCTGGAGAACCTCTGCTCCCATCACTCGATGCTGATCGTCGACGACGTTTACAGCACCGGTTCCAGCGTCAAGGCGGTGATTGATCAGCTGGCGCGCAAGACCCGCCGCAACCTGCCCGCGGACATTCGCGTCGCCTCGGTCTGGTACCGGCCGACGCCGCGCACGCTGCGCACGCCGGACTATTTCGTGCACGAAACCGACGACTGGCTGGTGCTGCCTTACGAACTGTCCGGCCAGTCGCTCGAAGAATTGCGCGAGAACCGGCCCGAGCTTGCCAGGATATTCGACAGGCTCGAACGGCATTTGACAGCGACGGCGCCCGGTCAGTAGATGCGGCCGCCGATCCGGATACTGGTGCCGAACCCACCGCCGCCGTAGTAGCCGCCACCGCCGTACGAGCTGTACCCGACGCTGCCGTATACCGCGGGCGGCTCGCAGGACGCCAGCAGTGAACACAGGGCCAGCAGCGCGGACAATCCCGCTACCCGCCTGATTATCGAAATCCTCATTGCTGTCTCCTCAGTCAAGTGGCCAGGTCTGCAGCGCGATGCCCGCGCCGGACGGGCCGGCTATGAATGCGACCTCGCCGCCAATGGGCCGCGCCTGCGCCTCGACGAGCACGCGGCCGCCCAGCGCCTCGACCTTTGCGGTTACCGCGGACGGGTCCTCGACACGGATGTAATTGACCCAGACCGGTCGTTCGCCCTCGAACGGGTTCTCCAGAACGCCGGCGCGCGGCTTGTTCGCGTACTCCAGGACCCGGTAATCCCTGTCCGCGTTTTCGATTGCGTGGGCCTTGTGCTGAAAACCGAACACCGCCTGGTAAAAGCCGGCAGCTCGGTCGACGTCGTTCGTCCAGAGTTCGTCCCAAAGCCAGCCGTCGAGTACCGGTGGGCTGTCCGCCGGGTCGCCCGCCTTCGTCTCGATCATCGCAAACAGCGCGCCCGTCGGATCCTCGATCACGGCCATGCGTCCGCGATCCCCGATGGATTCGGGGGCATTGATGATCTTGCCGCCTGTGCCGGCCGCACGGTCGACTGCAGCATCGATGTCCGCGACCGAAATCGTCGTAATCCACTGCGAGATATTTTCCTTCTTGCCCAGCGCGTTGGTGTCGACCATCCCGCCGATCAACCTGCCATTGTGGCGAATCAGCATGTAGGAATCGCCGCTGCCGACGCCGACGAACAACCGGGGTTGTTCGAACTTCCAGCCGAAGAGCTCGCCGTAAAAGCGCCGTGACGCTTCCGGCGTGTTGGTCAGCAGGTCGTGCCAGACAACCTTGCCGATATGCCGCTCATCCGTCGGCGTCTCGGTTATCGGCGGGAGATTGACCGTGATCGCCGTGCAGCCGGCGGCCAGCAACGCGACCAGCAGCGCCATTAATCGTGGAATTCGCAAAGCCCGTCCCCTGTCCTTTGTTGCCAGGCGGCGATGCTACCGTATCGGCGCATGCTACGCAGCGCTATGTTGTGCCAGCATTTCGCCGCGTTTCTCGTTGATGATCAGCAGCAGCTGCGCGGCGGCTTCGGCGTCGCACAGTGCACGATGATGATTTTTCAGCGGAATATCCCAGGCCTCCGCCAGCGCCGCGAGGCTGTATGAGCGATGCCCCGGGTAGAGCTTGCGCATGGTGGCGCAGGTGCAGAGTTTCGGAAACCGGAACGTGCGGCCGAGGCGGCCGAATTCCCGGGCGATGAAGCCGTAATCGAACTCCACGTTGTGCGCGACGAATATGGCGCCCTGCATGAATTCCTCGAATTCGTCCGCGATGTCCGAGAAATACGGCGCATCTTCGACCATGCCGGGCGTGATGCCGGTCAGCCGCGTTATACCCGGCGGTATGGTGCGCTGCGGGTTCAGCAGTGTCGAGAAACGCCCCACGATTTCGCCGTTCCTGAGCTTTACCGCCCCGATTTCGGTGACGCGGTGACGCTCACCGCGTCCCCCGGTCGTCTCCACGTCGACGACGACGTATTCCTGTCGCGGATCGAGCGTCCAGCGAATGCGCACGACGTCGGCGCGAAAACCCGCGGAACGCAGCTGTTCGATACGCAGCAGCTGGTTGCGGCGCAGCTGGTCGCCCTCGGTCTTCACTTCGACGAA
>DATHRM010000230.1:0-8599 GCA_035465295.1 Woeseiaceae bacterium
AATACTGTGGACAATGCTGACCGTCTTGCTGGCCGGCATTGTGCTGTACACGCTGGCCGGATTCGCTCTCGCTCCGCAGCTCGTGAAGCGCTGGATCGAAGCCGTTGTAACCGCAGACAGTGGCCGCAGGCTCGAGGCCGAAGCCGTTGCTTTCAACCCGTACACGTTCGAAATGTCGTTTACCAACCTTACTCTCTACGACAGGGAAAACAAGGCGGCGTTCTCGGTAAGGCAGCTCGACGCCGTGCTGGATCCGCGCAGTCTTTCCCGGCAGCAACCGATTTTCAGCGGCACCGTCGAATTGACCGGCATCGAGACGTCTCCGGCAACCGCCGGCGAATTTTACCTGGCGGTTAATCGCCTTACGGCCGACGGCGCGGCGCTTCATCCCGGCAGGGCTACCGTCGAAACGATGCGCATCGACCGGCCGGAGATGCGGCTGGTACGCAACGGCAACGGCGAGCTGAACCTGCCGCCGCTGTTGAAGCAGCTCGTTGCCAATACCTCTGCCAGCTGGCTGGGGTTCGCCGCGATAGAGGTCAACGAGGGGCGGGTGCAGTTCTACGACAATGCCGTATCGCCAGCGACGCACTTCGAAGCCGAACCCGTAACCGCGCGCATCGAGGCCACGGGTGGCGACCGCGCCGGCTCGACGGAAGCGACTGTCCAGGGCCGGCTGGCAGCACCCGCCGGCGGTGAAGTCGAGGTCGAATGGCGGCGGAATCACGGCAGCCGCGAGGCGGGGTTTGCCATCAAGGCCGGCGGCGTCGCCTTGCCGGCCTTGTCGCCGTATACCCCGGGAATCGTCGGCAGGGCACTCGTCGGCGGGCGACTCGACTTGGACTTCGACATGAAGCGCGCGGGCGGCCGGACGGCGGCCAACCTGCGTTTGGCCACGGAGGACCTCGAACTGGCGCCGCCAACGGCGGACCAGGCAGCCGGCTTGCCACCGGTCGACCTGGCGGTGGCTTTGCTGGAGGATCGCGTCGGCATCCTGCGCATCGAACGGGCCGTGGAGCAGCCGTCCGTGGGGACGGGTATCGAGCCGGGCCGCAAACTGTCGCTCATGCTGAGCACGGCATTGAATTACACGGCACGCAACCCGTTCGAGGTACTCGGCGACATCGCCGGCGCATCGCCATCGGCATTGCGCCAGCTGGATTTTCTTCCCGGCAGCGCCGAACTCGTCGCGCCGTCGATGCAAAGTCTCGACGCGCTCGCGCGGGCCCTTGAAAGCCGTCCCCGGCTGGCGCTCGTGATGCACCCTGCATACGACCCGGTCGCAGATCGTGACGCGCTCTCCCGGCAGCAGGTTCGATTGCACGTCGTGCTCGCAACCAGCGCCCGGCCGCCGGGCCAGGCGGACGACGCGCAACTGGATTTCAGCGACGAAAAGGTGCGCGGCGTGCTCGACGAGTTCACGTCGACGCGGCTGCCGCAGTCCGCTCGCAGCGCGATTGCCGCGGAACATCCGGAGCGAAGCGATGCGTATTACCGCGCCGCGTTCGACGCGCTGGTTGCCAACCAGGACGTCGACGACGCCGCGTTACGGCGTCTCGCGCGATACCGCGTGCAGTCCGCCATCGGTGAACTGATTCGCCTGGGGGTGGACGCCGGCCGGTTGATACGGTACGACGGTATCGACGTTCGCACTGGCGGCACGCATACGGTCAGCGTCGATATCGTCCCGGTTCCGGCCGATGCACAACACGACGAAGCGTGAGCCGTGTTCAACCCGCGTGAAACTGCTGTCGAAGGCGGTAAACTGGCTCGTGATTTCAATCGCGGTGCAGCCGATCGGATCGAAGTGTCATGACTGATGCAGCCCATTCCCGTCCACGCCGTTCCTGCCTGTACGTTCCCGGCGCCAACGCCCGGGCACTGGAAAAGGCAAAGTCGCTGCCGGCGGACACTTTCATCCTCGACCTGGAAGATGCCGTGGCGCCCGATGCGAAAGCGGACGCCCGGGAAGCCATTCGCAATGCGCTCGGCGACCGGGCTTACGGCGTCCGCGAAGTCGTGATCCGGGTGAACGGGCTCGGGACGGAGTGGGGGAAGGACGATGCCAGGATGGCGGCCTCGGCGGGCGTCGACGGCGTCCTGGTACCGAAAGTAACGAGCGGCGACGATGTCCGCGCCGCCGATCGGTTGCTGGACGATGCGGGGGCATCGTCCGGCCTGGGCCTGTGGGCGATGATCGAAACACCGCTCGCGATTCTCGATATCAGGGAGATCGCCGCAGCCTCGGCCGATACGCGCCTGGCGGGCTTCGTGCTGGGCACCAACGACCTCGCCAAGGAGTACGGCGCTGTGGCGACGCCCGATCGCAGCGCTTTCATGTATTCGTTGTCGGCGGCGCTGGCGGCAGCCCGCGCGTATCGCCTGGTCGCAATCGACGGCGTGTACAACGACATCAACAACGCCGCAGGGCTGTTGGCCGAGTGCGAGCAGGGCAGGGTGCTCGGGTTCGATGGCAAGACCCTGATACACCCGTCGCAGATCGAGACCGCCAACCGGGTTTTCTCCCCGAGCGAAGCGGAACTGGAGCACGCAAACGAGGTGATCGACGCGTTCGCGCACCCCGGCAACCGGGGCAAAGGCGTCATCAGTCTCAACGGGCAGATGGTCGAGTTACTGCACCTCGAACAGGCCGAGCGGCTGGTCGCGATGCACGACGCCATCCGGCAGCTCGAGGCGTCGTCAGGCAGCCCCGCCTAGCCCGCGTCGGGATTATTCACGAAATCCGACGTCTCCGTGACGGACTGCAAATTGATCGCCGCGCGGTACTGCACCTCGTGCCCCGCTGCCAGGCTGGCTTTCTTGATCATGCCTTCCAGGTTGGGCCGCTTGCCGTCGGGCGTTTCCGCGGGACCGATGCCGCCGCCGAACTCGAAGATCATCTTCACGCCGTCACCGAATGCGGTCAGCAGGTTCGCGTGCCACATCACGGGGTTGAACAGCTGGTAGTAAAGGCCTTCCCTGATCTTTTCCGCGTCGGCTTCGTGAAAGCCGCCCGTGTAATTGGACAGGACGCGCGCTTCGGCTGAGCCGAACGAGGCTTCTTCGAGAACCGGGCGGAAAAGTTCGGCGGCCTTGTCCATGTAGAAGGTGTGGAAAGCGCCCTCGGTCTTCAGCCGCACCGGCCGCTTGCGCCTGAAGTTCTCCGTTACCTCCTGCTCCACCTTTTCCAGGTCTTCGCTGCGGCCGCCGACGACGGTTTGCTCGGGCAGGTTGCAGCCGGCAACGGCACAGTTGAATTTCTCGGCGATCGGCTTGATGACATCGAGCGCCAGCGGAAAGGCGGTCATCTCGCCTTCGCCATGGGTGCCCATCAGTTCGCCGCGTTTCTGCACCAGCCCGAGAGCGCCCTCGAAACTGAGAACCTTCGCGGCCACGAGCGCCGTGTATTCGCCGAGACTGTGGCCGGCGGTGAGGGCGGGCTTCAGCTGATCGCCGGTCAGCTCCCGGAAGACCTCGAGGCACGCGACGGAATGGGTCAGCAGGGCCGGCTGCGTAAACCGGGTCAGGTTGAGCTTGTCCTCCGGGTCGGTAAAAGACAGCTCGGCGATGTCGTAGCCGAGAACCTCGCCGGCCTCTGCGTAGATTTTTCTGGCAACGTCGAATTCTTCATGAAGATCGCTGCCCATGCCGGCGTATTGAGACCCCTGCCCCGGGAAGACGTACAGGATGTGTTGTTCGTGATCGAGCATTACAGCGCTACCCCCTGTTCTTTGCTTCAGTTTACGCGAGCTTTTCGAGCGCTTCACGAACCTCGGGCGGCGCCTGCACCAGTTCGATCAATACGCCTTCCCCGCCCATCGGGAACTCGTCGCTGCCTTTCGGGTGGATGAAACAGATATCGAAACCGGAAGCCCCCTTGCGGATGCCGCCGGGCGCAAAGCGAACGCCGCGGCTACCGAGCCATTCCACGGCCGCCGGCAGATCGTCGATCCACAGCCCGACGTGATTCAGGGGCGGCGTCTGCACCCGGGGCTTCGCGTCCGGGTCGAGCGGTTGCATGAGGTCGACCTCCACTTTGAGTGGACCGGCGCCGACAAACGCGATGTCTTCGTCGACGTTTTCCGACTCGCTCCGGTACGAACCGCCCAGTTCGAAACCGAGTGTATCCACCCACAGCGAGCGCAGGCGGCTCTTGTCCAGTCCGCTTACCGCGATTTGCTGTATGCCCAGCACCTTGAATGGCCGGCTGTCCATTTGCACCTCCGAGTCGGGCTTAACGCCCCGTTTCTTTATGACGTTCCAGGAAAATATCGAGCAGGGTCCTCGCGGCAACGGTCGGCGGCACCCGGCCCTCGCTGGTATCGGTTTCCAGCGCCGACAGCCGTTCGCGGACCTCCGGGTCGCTTTTCAGTGCTGCGACCAGGTCGTCGGTAAGGTCCGACCACATCCAGTCCCGGGCCTGCGCCGCGCGCCGCGCGGTGAACTCGCTCGTGGACTTCAGCATGTCGTGATGGCGTAACACGGTCTCCCAGACTTCGGGGATACCGGCGCCGTCACGAGCCGAGCAGCTTTTGACCTCGACCTTCCAGTTCGGCGAACGGGGATGCAGCAGCCGCAAGGCGTTACGGTATTCCGCCGCGGCCTGGTCGGCGAGTTTCACCAGGCCGTCGTCGGCCTTGTTGATCAGGATGAGGTCGGCCAGTTCGACGATACCGCGCTTGATGCCCTGCAGTTCGTCGCCGGCGCCGGGCAGGAGCAGCAGTATGAACATGTCGGTCATATCCGCCACCCTCGTCTCGGATTGCCCGACACCCACGGTCTCGACGATGATGACGTCGAAACCGGCCGCCTCGCAGAGAATCATCGCCTCGCGGCTGCGCCGGGTGACACCGCCCAGCGTGCTGCCGGCGGGCGAGGGCCGGATGTAGGCCTCCTCGCGGCGCGACAGCTGTTCCATGCGCGTCTTGTCGCCGAGGATCGAACCGCCGCTGATCGCCGAAGAGGGATCGACGGTGAGCACCGCGACGCGGTGGCCGGCGTCGATCACGTGGTTGCCGAGCGCCTCGATGAAGGTCGATTTGCCAACCCCGGGAATACCCGAAATTCCGAGCCGGATCGAGCCGCCGGCGTACGGCATCAGCCGCTCGAGCAGCGCCGACGCGGCCGCGCGGTGATCGCTGCGCGTGGATTCGATAAGCGTGATGGCCTGCGCGAGGACTCTCCGGTTTCCCGCGATCACCCCGTCCGCAAGTGCGGCGGCATCCTGCCCCGAGACAGGCGTGCGCTCTGCCGGAGGCACTCCGCGCTACTCCAGTTCCAGGATCGTGTCATCCACGGCAAGGCTCGTGCCGGTTTCGCAGTAGATCTTGGCCACGACGCCGTCGCGCTCCGCGTGCAGCGTGTTCTCCATCTTCATGGCCTCGACAACGGCCAGCTGCTGGCCGGCGCTCACGGTATCGCCTTCCTCGACGGACAGCGACACCAGCAGGCCCGGCATCGGCGACAGCAGGAATTTCGTCATGTCGGGTTCCGGTTTCACCGGCATGTGCTGGAGCAGTTCCGCAGCGCGCGGCGTATGAATGCTCACGTTCGTCAGGGAGCCGGCATGTTGCACGCGATAGGTCTGCACGACCCGCTCGACCTGGGCGAATACTTCCTTGCCGTTGATCGTGCCGCAAAAAAGTTGCTGGCCGAATGCCCAGTCGGTGCGGACGACATTGAGCTTGCCGTCTATCGTGATGTCGAAACCGCCTTCCACGGGCACGATGGTGATCGGGTGTTGCCGGCCATTGATGACCGCAACCCAGTCCTGCGGCACCTGGCGCTCGTGGCCGGGCAGCTGGCCGTCGATGCGTGCGGCACGGTCGCGGTAACTGCGCAGCATCGAGGCGGCTACCGTGATGGTGATCGTGGGATCGTCGAGTTCGGCCTCCGATGGGTCGAAACCGTCCGGGTATTCCTCGCCGATCATGTTCGTGCTCACGGTGCCGTCGATGAAGCGCTTGTGCCGCATCAGGGCAGCCAGGAAACAGAGGTTGCTCGACACGCCGCGAATGATGAACTGATCGAGCGCGGTGCACATGCGGGTGCGGGCGTCTTCGCGGGTGTCGCCGTAGGTGACGAGCTTGGCGATCATCGGATCGTAGAACATCGAGATCTGGCCGCCTTCGTAAACGCCGGTGTCCACGCGGACGTGCTCATTCTCGGCGGGCGGGCGGTAGTAGACGAGCCGGCCGGTCGACGGCAGAAAGTTGCGGGACGGGTCTTCGGCGTAGACGCGGGATTCGATGGCCCAGCCGTTAATCGGTACGTCGGACTGTTCGATCGGCAGCTTTTCGCCATTGGCGACGCGAATCATCAGCTCGACGAGGTCGAGGCCGGTGATCAGCTCGGTAATCGGGTGTTCGACCTGCAGGCGGGTGTTCATTTCGAGGAAGTAGAAATTCCGGTCCTTGTCGACGATGAACTCGACGGTCCCGGCCGACTCGTAATCCACGGCCTTCGCAAGCGCCACGGCCTGTTCGCCCATTTGCTTGCGGGTGGCCGCGTCGATGAACGGCGACGGGGCTTCCTCGATGACTTTCTGGTGGCGGCGCTGCAACGAGCATTCGCGCTCGTTGAGGTAGACGGTGTTGCCATGGCTGTCGGCCATGATCTGGATTTCGATGTGCCGGGGCTCTTCGATGAATTTTTCGATGAGAATCCGGTCGTCACCGAAACTCGAGCGTGCCTCGTTCGCGGCCCGCTCGAACCCGGCCCTGCATTCGTCGTCGTTGCGAGCCACGCGCATGCCCTTGCCCCCGCCGCCGGCGGTTGCCTTCAACATGACCGGGTAGCCGATGTTGTTGGCTACCTCGACGGCCTGATCGGCGCCTTCCAGGGCATCGGGATACCCGGGGATCGTGTTGACGCCGGCCTCGTCGGCCAGTTTCTTGGACGTGATCTTGTCGCCCATTGCCTCGATCGCGCGGGCGTTCGGGCCGATGAAGACGATGTTCGCCGCGGCCAGGGCCTCTCTGAACCCGGCGTTTTCGGAGAGGAAACCGTAGCCCGGATGCACGGCCTGTGCGCCCGTATCCACGCAGGCCTCGACGATCCTGTCCTTCAGCAAATAGCTTTGCGCGGAGGGCGGCGGGCCGATGTTGACCGCCTCATCGGCCATCTGGACGTGCAGCGCGTCACGATCCGCATCGGAATAGACGGCCACTGTCTTGATGCCCATTTTGCGGGCACTCTTGATGACGCGGCAGGCGATTTCACCCCGGTTTGCAATAAGGATTTTTTCGAACATTGTCAGGCCCTTTAAAGCGGGATGTTGTCGTGCTTGCGCCAGGGATTGTCGAGCTTCTTGTTGCGTAGCGCGGCAAGCGAGCGGCAAATGCGTTTTCGAGTGGTATGCGGTGCGATGACGTCGTCGATGTAGCCGCGGCTGCCTGCGACGAACGGATTGGCGAATTTCGTCCGGTACTCCTCGGTGCGCCTGGCGATTTTCTCTTCGTCACCGATATCTTCGCGGAAGATGATCTCCACCGCGCCCTTGGGCCCCATAACGGCAATCTCGGCACTCGGCCAGGCGAAGTTCACGTCACCCCGCAGATGCTTCGAAGCCATGACGTCGTAGGCGCCGCCATAGGCTTTCCGCGTAATGACCGTGACTTTCGGAACCGTGGCTTCGGCGTAGGCGAACAGCAATTTTGCACCGTGCTTGATGATGCCGCCGTGCTCCTGGCCCGTTCCGGGCAGGAACCCCGGCACGTCGACGAACGTCAGGATCGGGATATTGAACGCGTCGCAAAAACGCACGAAGCGTCCGGCCTTGATCGAGGACTTGATGTCCAGGCACCCGGCCAGGACGTCGGGCTGGTTGGCAACGACGCCGACGGTGTGGCCGTCCATGCGAACGAACCCGATAATGATGTTCTTTGCATGGTCGGGCTGCAGCTCCCAGAACTCGTAGTCGTCCGCGACTTTATAGATGAGTTCCTTCATGTCGTAAGGCTGCGACGGGCTATCCGGTATCAGGGTGTCGAGCGACATCTCCAGGCGGTCGGGCGCATCCGGCGTGGGCCGGTGTGGCGCCTTCTCGCGGTTATTCGATGGCAGGTAATTCACGAAGCGCCGCACCATCAGCAGGGTCTCGACGTCGTTCTCGTAGGCACAGTCACAGACGCCGGACTTGGTCGAATGCGTGATCGCGCCGCCGAGTTCCTCGGCGGTCACCGTTTCGTGAGTCACCGTCTTTACCACGTTCGGCCCCGTGACGAACATGTAGGACGTGTCTTTCACCATGAAGATGAAGTCGGTCATCGCGGGTGAGTAGACGGCGCCGCCGGCACACGGGCCCATGATCACCGAGATCTGCGGTACGACCCCCGATGCCAGCACGTTACGCTGAAAGACTTCGGCATAGCCGCCGAGTGACGCGACGCCTTCCTGGATACGGGCGCCGCCGGAGTCGTTCAAGCCAATCACGGGCGCGCCGACCTTCATGGCCTGATCCATGAGCTTGCAGATCTTTTCGGCGTGGGCCTCGGACAGCGAGCCGCCGAAAACGGTGAAATCCTGGCTGAAGACGAAAACGAGCCGGCCGTTGAGCATGCCGGTCCCGGTGACCACGCCGTCGCCGGGGATCTTCTTG
>DATHRM010000231.1:0-2232 GCA_035465295.1 Woeseiaceae bacterium
CGATCGACTCCGCGAGGCACGCGACCCGTTTCCTGCGCCGGGACGCCATCGCGACGCGGGGCCGGATACGATCCTCGCGCGGCGATAACTCCCGCAGCGTAATGCCGTTGGAAATCGCGTACGTGCCCTCGTCGATGCGCCGCGTGGCCGTCTGCCTGCCGGCGGCCTCTACGACCCAGGCGCCGCTCGTGTCGGCGATCATGAAGCTGTTGTGGTAGCTGAAACCGGGCTTGTCGTAGCCGCAGCGGCCGCCCTGGCCGTGCTGCGCAATAAGATCGCAGATGACGTCCTTCGCGGCGTCCGCCGTTTCTGCGCGCTCGAGGCCGAGCCGGACCAGGTCCATTCCCAGGAGTCCATCCGCCTGCAGCGGTTCGCGCGTGAAGATCGCCTCGTTGCCGATGACGACGCCGTGTTCGTTGGCGCCCATCTCGGCGCCCCACATCCAGAACGGGCGGCACAACAACAGCGCATTCGTGCTGCCTACCTGCGGAATCGACCGCCAGGTACAGCGCAGCGTGTCGCCCGCGGGGTAGTCGCGGGCCGGCACCCAGCTCAGGACCTGCGCCTCGTTGGGGTCGCGATCGCTGTTCTTGCCGAACAGGACCCGGCCGGCGTTTACGACGACGAAGGTGTCACACATTGCGCAAGATTAACCCATGCGCCGGTCCTGGCTGTAGGAGCGTGCCCCGGCGCGCGATTGTTGCCGGGTCGCGGTTCGAGAACCGCTCCTACAAAAAACGGCGGTCCCCGGCCCGGGATCAGTTAATCATCAGCAATCGATTTCTCCTTCTTCAGGTATCCACGCACGGTGCGCCGCAATGTGTCGTCACCGGTCGCCGAATCCGGGGATTCCGGGAATCGGCCGGCAGTACCCACTAACGGACTTGAGGAGAGTAAAAATGAACATTCGATACCCGGCACTGCTTGTGTGCCTGACAACACTGACGCTCGGAACCCATGCGGCGGCCAGCGACGACGACAACGGCGTACGCCACTACCTGTCGCTGGGCACATCGCTGGCCGTCGGCATACAGCCGGATGCCAGTGGCGCCAACCGGCCGACTGACGAAGGCTATGCGGACCAGCTGCACGACATCGTGGCGCCGGAATACCGCAAGTTGAAACTGACCCGGCTCGGATGCCCCGGCGAGACGACGGCCACGATGATGAGCGGCGGTCTCTGCGACTACGAGGAAGGTTCGCAACTCGCCGAGGCGGTCGAGTTCCTGCAGGCCCACAAGGACAAGGTCGCGATCGTGACCATTGATATGGGTGTCAACGACGTGCTCGCAGCGAACTGTATCGACGTGCCCTCGAGCAACGTCGACATCGGTTGCCTCGTCAACGCGTTCAACGCGCTGTCGCAGAACCTGATTACGATCCTGGCCACGCTGCAGCACGCTGCTCATCCCGAGACGAAGTTCGTCGCGATGAATTACTACAACACGTTCCTGGCGTTCTGGCTGACCGGGCCGGCGGGTCAGAGCCTCGCGTACCAGTCGGCCGCACTGGCGGATATCCTGAACTACGACACGCTCGGAACCGTGTACGGCGCGTTCGGAATCCCCGTGGCAGACGTGGCGGCGGCCTTCGACTCCGGCAAGTTCAGCATCAACACGACGACGGGCCTGCCGCAGAACGTGCTGAACATCTGCACCTACACCTGGATGTGTGTGGCGCCGCCGGTCGGGCCGAATATCCACGCCAACAGGTACGGTTACGCGCTGATCGCGGCGACGATTGCCGCGACGCTGTAGAAGCGGGCCCCGGCCCGCGATGGTTGTGCCGTAGGAGCGGGCTCGGGCCCGCGATGGTCGCGGTTCGAGAACCGCTCCTACGGATCGCGGTCAGGCGGTAAAGGCCTGTATCCCGGTTTGTGCGCGGCCCAGGATCAGCGCGTGAATGTCGTGCGTGCCTTCGTAGGTATTCACGGTCTCGAGATTCGCCATGTGTCGGAACACGATGTACTCGTCCGAGATCCCGTTGCCACCGTGCATGTCACGGGCGGCGCGCGCGATATCGAGCGCCTTGCCGCAGGAATTGCGCTTCAGGAGCGAGATCAGCTCGGGCGCAAGCTGGTTGTTGTCCTTCAGGCGGCCCGCTTGCAGGCAGCCCTGCAGGCCGAGCCCGATTTCCGTCTGCATGTCCGCGAGCTTCTTCTGGATCAGCTGGTTCGCCGCCAGCGGCCGGCCGAACTGCTTGCGGTCGAGCACATACTCCCGCGCCGCATGC
>DATHRM010000232.1:0-2859 GCA_035465295.1 Woeseiaceae bacterium
TAGGCGAGCTTGGCGCCTCGCTCCGCGTCGCCCTGGGCGGCCGCGGGTGACGCCAGCAAAGCGCAGGCCATGCAAAGCGTCAGCAGTGAGGCGGCGATCTTCATCTTTGTAACCAACTGTAATCTCGGGAATTAGCCAGCCCCGGCGTCAATGCCGGGAAATCAAAGGCAGCTATGGTAGTGACACTGGCCCGCGAATTCCAGACATAGTTCCGTGAATCGGCGGGAGGCCATGCTAGCATCGTCCCGCAATTTGCCGGCCCAGGGACACTTCAGTGAGAAAGAGCATCGTAGCACTGCTCGTGATCGCCGCCATCGTCGTGTTGGTATCGCCGGGCATTATCGGCCGCATCGCCGAGGAGTCCGTCGAAAACAACCTGCAGTGGGCCGCGGACGAAAACCAGGGAATCGTCGTGACCTCCGAGCGCTTCGACCGCGGCTGGTTTTCGTCGCAGGGGCGCCACCGGGTCGAGATACACGAACCGGGGATCCGCGACGCACTCGCCACACTGGCCGGTCGTGATCCTGCCGACGGCGACCCGACGCTCATCATCGATACGCGCATCGACCACGGCCTCATCGCCGTCACGTCGGTGGGCCGCGCCGAAGGGTCGCTTGCGCCCGGCCTGGGTCGGGGCGTCTCTACCCTGGTGATCGAGTACCCGGATGGCGAGACCATACCGATGCCCGGCACGATCTACTCGTCCATCGGGCTGAGTGGTGTCCTTACCGCGAACTACGTCGTCGAACCCGGCGCCCTGGAGGCGGACGGAAGCACGGCACGCTGGGGCGATGCGAACATCGAAATCTCGACGGACCACAAGGCGCAGAGTTTCGATTTCGACGGCACCATCGAGTCTCTCGCCGTAAGTGACGCGGGCGACACCCTGCAGCTCGGCAGGACGACCTTCTCGGGCGTCCAGCGCCCCAGCCGCTTCGGCCTGTCCGTAGGCGACTTCGAGATCACTGCGGACTCCGTCGCGGTCGAGGAGGCGGGTATCGAGACGTACCGGTTGGGGCCGGTAGCCTTTTCCGGAACCTCCGATGTAGACGGCGAACGCGTGGACGGCGACGTTCGCATGAGCATCGATGCGCTGGCGGTGCCCGGCTACGGCGAAGCCGACTTCGACGTCGCGATACGCTTTACCGGCCTGGACGGCGCCGCACTCGGCCAAATGGTACGCACGATCGACGATGCCGGCGACGACGCGGGTCCGCAGGAACTGCAGATGCTGTTGCAGGACGACCTCGAAAAGCTGGTGGCGGCCGGTTTCGAGCTGCATGTCGACCGCTTCGATTTCGACATGCCACAGGGCCCCGTCGCGTTGAAGATGCGCTTTACGGTCGACGACGCCGGCACCGGCGCGGTCGACCTCTCGTCGTTGCTCATGGCCCTCGATGCCGAAGCCGAACTCACCGCGAGCGCTGGCTTCGTCGATCACGCAATGGCGATGAACCCCGACGCCGGCGCCATCGTCGGCATGGGGTACCTGAGGAAGACCGGCGACGTCTACGAGATGCGTGCCGAGTACGCGAAGGGCCTCCTGACCATCAACGGCGCACCGATGCCGATACCGCTGGGCGGCCAGCCTCCCGCCACGAACTAAAGGTCCAGCTCCTCTGCGAAGTGGCACGCGACCTGTGTGCTGCCGATGCTGCGCCCTCGCGGCAGTTCGACCCGGCACCGCGACCGCACATGGCGGCAGCGCGGATGAAACGCGCAGCCGCGCGGCGGGGTGAGGATCGACGGCACTTCCCCCCGGACCGACAGCTTGCCGCCGGGCGCGACCGGGTCCGGCACCGGCACCGCATCGAGCAGCGCCCGCGTGTACGGGTGCCGCGGCCGTCGGAAGATATCGGCAACGTTCGCGAGCTCCACGAGCCTGCCGAGGTAAAGCACCATGACCCGGTGGCTGATCGACCGGACCACGGCCAGGTCGTGCGAGATGAACACGATGGCGAGACCGGTAGCCTCCTGCTCGCGGCGCAGCAGGTCAAGGATCTGTTGCCGCACCGAACCGTCGAGAGCCGCGACCGCTTCGTCGCAGACCAGCACCTTCGGGTTGACGATGAGCGCCCTGGCGATCGCGACCCGCTGTGCCTGGCCGCCCGACAACTGGTGCGGGAAACGCCGCAGCAGGCTGTCGTCGAGGCCCACGCGCTGCAACGCGGCGGTGACGCGTTCCCGCCGGCCGCTGGCGTCGAGGTCCGCTGCATGGACGGTGAGCGGTTCGGCTATCACCTGCTCGATACGCAGCTGGGGATCCAGCGATCCCGCCGGGTCCTGGAACACGAGCTGCAGGTCGCGGCGCATCTGCACCGCGCGCGCCTTCACGGGCCCGGCCAGTTCCTGCCCGCAAAAGGTCACCCGCCCGGCGCGCATCGGCACCAGCCCCAGGACCGCGCGCACGAAGCTCGACTTGCCCGATCCGGATTCGCCCACCACCGCGACGGTCTCCCCGGCGCGCAGCTCGAGGTCGAGGTCCTGCACGGCGTGCAGTTGCTTCCGTCCTTCGCGCTCGGTGTAGCTGACGGAAACGTCGTCCGCATCGAGCACGATATCGCCGGCGTCGGGCGCCTGCGGCAGGGGCCCATCGAGCCGCGGCGCCGCATCGATCAGTCTGCGCGTATGCGGTGACGCGGGCTCGGAAAACAGTTTCCGCGTCGGCCCCTCTTCGACGAGCCGGCCGTCGTCGATGACGAGCAGCCGCTCGCAATGCCCGGCGATAATGCCGAGGTCGTGGGTAATCAACAGCAACGCGGTCTCTTCGCGGATGCGTTCCAGCAGGTCGAGAATCTGCGCCTGGACCGTGACGTCGAGAGCTGTCGTCGGCTCGTCGGCGATGAGCAGGTCGGGGCC
>DATHRM010000233.1:0-5533 GCA_035465295.1 Woeseiaceae bacterium
CCTCGGACTGGCGAGCACCAAAGCCGAGTTCTCCTTGAAGATCGTGCGCGTCAGTATCGATGATGTGGCGACCGTAACCGACGGTCTGCGAGAACTGCGTATCGAAACCACCAAACCTGTCCTTGCGCCAGTTCAGTCGCCCGAACAGGAAGTCCCGCTCCGTGAAGTCCCAGCCCGATTTCCAGCCGGTCTCGTAGGCCTCGGCGGTCGTGACGTTGTCTTCGGAGGCATTGATCGCCGACGCCGTGGCTTCATGGTGCCAGGCGTCTGCCACGTACTTCGCCTCGAAACCCGTGTTCAGGCTCGACGTCTCCGTGTTACCGGTCGTGCCGAGGTAGCCGAATTTGACGTTGCCCTCGAGCGGATCGCTTTCGTCTTCCTCCGCGGCCAGGAGCGGCGCTGCAAGGGCCAGGGATGCGACAAAGAACACACTTCGCAGTTTCATAGATGTCTCCGGAAACGGGGTCGCACGTAAAAAGACGCGCGAGTATATCGGACGATTATCGCGGTTCGCCAATATTTACAAATTGTTATATTTTCTCCCGACCATGGCCTTCCGACATTTATTGCCGATCGTCTCGCTGTCACTCGTCCCGACGCTTGCCAGCGCCGATGGCGTCCAGTGGCTCATAGCGCCTTACGGCTGGCTGCCCGGCGTCAGCGTCGACCAGTCGTTCGACGATGGCTCCGGCGGCGAAGACGGCGGCGGCAGCGAAGTGCTGTCGAAAATCGACTTTGCCGGGATGTTGCGCGCAGAGGCTGCGGGCACTCGCTGGGGAGCGATGCTCGACTATATTTATGTGTCGCTCGCGGACCAGGCCTCGTTTTCGGCGCCGCCATTTATATCGATCAGGATCGAAGGCAACCTCGATCTGCAAGTACTCGAAGTCGGCGGCTTCTACCGCCGAAGCCGGGAGAACTCGGACATCGACTATTTATTCGGGATACGTAACATTAATGCGGACATCGGTATCGTCTCTTCCCGGCAGAACTTCCCGCCCGCGACAGTCGACGTCAACGCCCGGGTAACTGACGTCTACCTCGGTGCCCGCTACCGGCGCAGACTCGGCAGTCACTGGCACCTTGGGGTCCGCGGCGACTACGGCTTCGGCGATTCGGACGGAACCCTGAACCTGATGGCGGTAGCCGGCTTTCAGTTCAACGAGACCTTTGGCCTGTCATTCGGCTACCGCTACGCGTCGATCGAGTTCGAGGAAGATGTCAACGGCTCGCAGGAAACGACGGACATCGTGCTGCGCGGGCCGTTCGTTGGAGGCACGTTTCGCTTCTGACGACCTGCGTCCACGGCTTGTTATAATCGGCGCATGCGCGAACGCTCACTGACACCTCTCGACCGGCTCCTCGCCGGCGCCAATAACGCCCTTCGCACGGTCTCGGCACCCGCAGGCCGACCGGCGCGCGAAAATCCGGCGGCGGGCGTGGACGAAGGCGCCCTCGACGAACGGCAGCGTGCTCATGCCGCCGGGCTCATGCGGGTCAACCATGCCGGCGAAGTCGCCGCGCAGGGCCTCTACCAGGGTCACGCAGCCGTCGCACGGGACAAATCGATCGAACAACAGATGCAGCGGGCCGCCAACGAGGAGTTCGACCACCTCGCCTGGTGCGAACAGCGCCTTGCCGAACTCGATGCGTCGCCGAGCCGGCTCAGTCCCATCTGGTATGCAGGCGCATTCGCCATCGGCGCCGCGAGCGGGGCGCTCGGCGATCGCTGGAGTCTCGGCTTCATCGCCGAGACCGAGCGCCAGGTATGCGAGCATCTCGAAAATCACTTCGACCGCCTGCCGGGAAACGATGCACGCAGCCGCGCCATTCTCCGGCAAATGCACGACGAGGAGGCGGAGCACGGTGAAAACGCGGTCGACGCCGGCGCCGCCGATTTGCCACCACCGGTGAAGCGGCTCATGAAGCTCACGGCGAAAGTCATGACGCGCACGGCGTACTGGCTGTAAGTCGCTGTAAGTTGCAACGAATTCAAATAAAACACGGACTTAGCTTGCCCTTCTTCGCGAACTGTATTAAAAGAGAGGGCGCTTGAGCGATGAGGGACCGATCCATGCAGACCAATGCCAAGACCCTGAGCGACGTACCGGCGATCAATCGTTTTCTGAGCTACTGCCGCGTACGCACCGTCCCCTCGAAAACAGTGATGATTCACGCCGGCGATCTGCCCGATGTGTTGTATTACATCGTTGATGGTTCGGTCGAGGTAATGATCGAGGACGAAGACGGCAATGAAATGGTCCTCGCCTACCTGAACAAGGGCCAGTTCTTCGGCGAGATGGGCCTGTTCTACGAGCAGCCGACGCGAAGCGCCTGGGTGCGCACGCGCACCGAGTGCGAAATCGCCGAGATGACCTATCCGCGCTTCCGGCAGATCGCCAGCGAAAGCCCCGGCCTCGTATTCGAGCTGGCCACGCAGCTTGCAACCCGACTCGACCGCACCAACCGCAAACTGGGTGACCTCGCTTTCGTCGACGTAACCGGGCGTGTCGCACACGCGATCATGGATCTCTGCAACGAGCCGGACGCAATGACGCATCCCGACGGGATGCAGATCAAGGTCAGCCGCCAGGAACTCTCGCGCCTCGTCGGGTGTTCCCGCGAGATGGCCGGGCGAGTACTGAAAGTTCTCGAGGAGCAGGGCCTGGTCTCGGCCAGCGGCAAGACGATCGTGGTCTACGGCGCGCGGCCCAACCGCAACCTCTGACCCTGTAGGAGCGGTTCTCGAACCGCGATCGCGCGCCGAGGCGCGCTCCTACAGACGCTCTGCCTTTTCTATTTCCGCCTTCATCGCGGCGACCGTCGCCGCATAATCGTCGCTGCCGAAGATCGCTGAACCTGCAACGAACGTATCCGCGCCTGCCGCGGCGATCTCACCGATATTTTCCACCTTGACGCCGCCGTCGATTTCGAGACGTATTTCGTGGCCGCTGTCGTCGATCATGCGGCGCGCCTCGCGCAGCTTGTCCAGCGCAGAGGGAATGAATTTCTGGCCCCCGAAGCCGGGATTCACCGACATCAGCAGAACCACGTCCACCTTGTCGATCACGTAGTCGAGCCAGGACAGCGGCGTCGCCGGATTGAAGACCAGGCCGGCCTTGCAACCTTCGTCGCGAATCAGGCCCAGTGAGCGGTCGATGTGCCGGCTCGCCTCCGGGTGAAAGGTAATCCACGTCGCACCCGCTTTCGCAAAATCCGGAATGATGCGGTCGACCGGCTCCACCATCAGGTGCACGTCGATCGGCGCCTCGATCCCGTCATTGCGAAGCGCGTCGCAGATGAGCGGACCGATCGTCAGGTTGGGCACGAAGTGATTGTCCATGACATCGAAATGCACGATGTCTGCGCCGGCGTCGAGCACGGCCTTGACGTCGTCACCCAGCCGCGCGAAGTTGGCGGATAGGATCGAGGGGGCAATGAGTGGTTTCACGGGGCGTTCCTCACGTTGATGGCGCTAATTTACCGGAGATGGCCTAGCGGATCGACCGGCGTGCCTTGAGCATCTCGTAGGCGGCGCGAATCTCGCGCGTGCGCCGTTCGGCATCCGCGACTGTCGTCTCGTCGGGATCGCTGCCGGCTATCTTGTCCGGGTGATTGCGGTTCATTTGCCGCCGGTACGCCTGCTTGATTTCGTCGTTGGTCGATGATTCGTCGACGCCCAGCGTCCTGTAGGCCCGCCGCAGGCGAGCCGTGTCGGCACTTCCCGCCGGCGAATGCCGGAAGCCTTTCTGCGCCAGGATCATGGCCTCCATCTGCGCCAGCTCCACGCGGCCGATGTCGAGCTCCATACAGATCGTCCAGATCAGCGTGCGCTCGCGTGCCCGCAAGCGCCTGCCGGCGAGGACCACCTCGAGGAGCAGCCGCACGAACAGGGTTCGCTGGTCCGCGCGGCGAGCGTGCACGCGGCGCAGCTCCCGGACGGTCTGCAGCAACGAAAAGCCCGGCTGCTTGCCCTCGTCGAACCAGTTGATGGCTTTGCGAACCTGTGCGGGGTTGAGGTTGAGCCGATGCATGACGAGCCGGGCGGCGCGAATTTCCTCCTCGCTGACGCGGCCGTCGGCCTTGGCGACGTGGCCCATGCACATGAACAGGGCGCGAACGTAGGCTTCGGGAAGCCGGCTCGACGCCGACCCCAGGTTGTCGAACGCATGCCGCTGGGCGGCAAATCCGCGATCGAACTGGCGGCCGGCGAAGTACCCGGCTGCAACCGACAGGATCTTCAATACCGGCGAGACGAGCAGAACCCCCACGACAGCGCCCACGAAGGTGCCAATGATCCTGCCCCAGTACAATCCCGCTCCCGCCGGCGCCGCCGAATGTTCAAACTGCCATCGTATCGTTTGCGGCGCGGCATGCCTACGCCCATCGCTTGCCACCGTACATTCGAACAGCGATCATGCCCGTAGCGCCCCCACGAGCACGCTTATGACTGACAATGCCGGTGCGATTTTCGAGTCTTCGATACCGGGCTACCCGCTGATCGGCCGCGGCAAGGTTCGCGACATATACAGCATCGACGACGAGCACCTGCTCATCGTAACGACCGACCGCCTGTCCGCGTTCGATGTCGTCATGCCGGACCCGGTACCGGGCAAGGGCGAAGTGCTTACGCAGATCTCGCTCTTCTGGTTCCACATGATGGAAGACGTCATCGAGAACCAGCTCACCTCTCGGACCGTCGACGAGTTCGTCGACGATCCCGTGCTGGTCGAGCAACTGCGGCGCCGGTCGCTCGTCGTCAAGCGTCTCAAGCCGCTGCCGATAGAGGCGGTGGTGCGCGGCTATCTCATCGGGTCCGGCTGGAAGGACTACCAGGAATCCGGCAAGGTCTGCGGCATCCCGCTCCCTCCCGGGTTGCGGCAGGCGGAGCGCCTGCCCGAGACGCTGTTTACGCCCGCGAGTAAAGCGGAAGCCGGCACGCACGACGAAAACATCCCGTTCGAACGGGTCGTCGACCTGGTCGGCGAGCGCCTCGCGTCGCGCGTTCGCGACGTCTCCATCCAGATCTACGAGGTCGCTGCAACGCATGCGCTGCAGCGCGGCGTCATCATCGCCGACACCAAGTTCGAGTTCGGGCTGGATGACGAGGGTCGCCTGTACCTGATCGACGAGGTGCTTACGCCCGACTCGTCGCGCTTCTGGCCGGTCGAGGAATACGAAGTCGGCACCAGCCCGCCGAGCTTCGACAAGCAGTTCGTGCGCGATTATCTCGAGACGCTCGACTGGGACAAGACCGCGCCGGGACCTGAATTGCCGGCGGACGTCACCCGGAAGACGGCCGAAAAATATCGCGAAGCATTGCGCCGGCTGACCGGGTCCGAGACGGCATGAAAGGGAACCCGATCGAGCGGTTGAACGAGCTGATCTGGACCGACAAGCTCCCGAGCCAGGGCCGCGCCGGCCGCATCCTTGCGCCCGCGATGCGTTATCTCTACGCCGTACTGCGCGACATCTTCTCCGGGCAGATCACGATGCGCGCGATGAGCCTCGTGTACACGACGCTGCTGTCGAT
>DATHRM010000234.1:0-2689 GCA_035465295.1 Woeseiaceae bacterium
CATGACAGCGCTAAACGTCGACTTGCCGTCCGTCTCCGTGAGCGCCGCGCCCAGCCAGACACGACGCTGCTTCGAGTCCTCCAGCTTTTGCCCGCCCTTGTCGTTGCTGCCGGATGCGGCCCGCACGTGGTACTGGATGCCATGCGTGTGGAGCAGGCTGTCGAGGGGCAGTTCGCCAGTACCCCGCACCGATGCGTGAAAGAAGTCGTCGAGATCGAGGCCCGACACGTTCGCAGCCACCGCTTCGAAACCGTCCTCGGGCATACCCTGCCCGGTATCGCCCCAGCGTTCCCAGCAGGCTTTCATGACGTCGTCGAGCGACACGCTCCCCTCCGTTTCCGACCGCAGCTTGAGGTCCAGCGCCAGTGCAATCAACGCGCCTTTCGCGTAATAACTCACGATCGCGTTCGGCGCGTTGGAGTCCTGCTTGTAGAACTTGGTCCAGGCGTCGAAGCTCGATTCCTCGACGCTCTGCCTGAGCCGGCCCCTGCTCCTCAGGACCCGGGTAACCGTCCGCCCGAGAAGCTCCAGGTAACTTTTCTCGTTAATGAGCCCGGAGCGAACCAGCGCAAGATCGTCATAATAGGAGGTGATCCCCTCGAATACCCACAACAGCCCGGTGTGCGTCTCCGCTGCAAGGTCGTACGGCGTGAACACGGCCGGCTTCATGCGCTTGACGTTCCACGCGTGAAAATACTCGTGGCTTGCGAGCCCGAGGAAGGTGCGATAGGTCTCGCCGACGGTCTCTTCGCCGCGCGCCGGCAAGCTGTCCCTGGCGCTAACCAGGCTCGAGGACCAGCGATGTTCGAGACCGCCATAACCGCTGCCCGGCGCATGTACCAGGAAGATATAGCGGTCGAAGCCCTCGGGAACGCCCAGCAAAGCCATGTGTCGCTCGCACAGCGTTTGCAAATCGTGGCACAGGCGGCCCATGTCCACCCGAGTCTTGCCGCGGATTGCAATCGCATGGGGAATGCCGTTCACCTCGAACTCGCCGATAGTCAGGTGGCCCGCCTCCACCGGGTGATCGATTAGCTCCGCATAATCGTCGGCCTCGTAGGTTCCAAACCCATACGGCTGCGCGTCCTTGCGGCGCATCGACGTCGCGACCCGCCATTCGGCCGCGCCTTTATGTTCGGGAGGCACGATCTCGAGCTCACAGGGGAACGCCTCCTGGCCGCAGACGGTGAAAAAGACGCAGGGACCGTTGAAATACGCGTGCGTCCTGTCGAGATGCGCGCCGCGGACGCTGAGGTCGTACGCATAGATCTCGGCGGTCAGGGTCAGCGGCTTCTGCACGGGCTCCGCGCGCCAGCGGCTCTTGTCGAGCTTCGTCAGCGGAACGTCGAGACCGTCCGACTCCGCACGAATCGAAACGACGTTGCGTGCATAGTCCCGAATCATGTAGCTGCCCGGTATCCAGGCGGGCATCGAGAACACCTGCCCCTCCGGGTCGGGCGCTGCGACCGTCAGCTGCACCTCGAAGAGATGTGCCGCCGGATCGTGCGGCGAAATTCGATAGCGATGCGGCGTACTCATCCGCCGTCAACCGTGCAGCGGCTCGGTGAGTTTCAGCGTGAGGCACTTCGCCGACCCGCCGGCTTTCAGGAACTCCGTTAGCTCGACCTCCTGCACCTTGAAGCCGGCCAGCATCAATCGCGCTTTCAATGGGTCGGATGCCTGGTGAAGGAACACGCGGTCGCCGATATTGACCGCATTGCAGGCGAAGTTTCCTGCGTCGATCGTGTCCACGATGATGCGCTTGTGCGGCGGAATGCGGGTTTCGATCGCCATCCGGGAGTCGTAATCGAATGCCGGCGGATGGTACATCAGGAAGCCGTCCGCCAGCGGGCAGAAACAGGTGTCGATATGGTAGAAGCGCTCGTCAGTCAGGCGGATGGACACGACTTCGAGATCGAAGAACTTCTGGATCTCTGCGTGCGCCTCGATTTCCGTCCGGAACCCGTAGCCCGTCCACAGCCACGGCCCTCTACGGTCGTGCAGGCAGTCCCCCGCACCCTCGAAGCCGATCTTCTCGTCGAGCGCGAGCAGCTCGAAGCCGTTCTCGCGGAACCAGGTCTTGAAATGCGCCTCCTCGGGACGGCGCTCATGCGGCATGAAATGGCTCGCAATCGCCTTGTTGCCGTAGACCGCGCCTGCATTCGCCGTGAATACCATGTCGGGCAGCTCCGGCTGCGGATCGATCGTTACCACCTCGGCAAACTTGGCGATTGCATCGCGCAAAATCTCCCATTGCTGTCGAGCCAGATCCAGGCTCATGGACCCCTCATTGCCGGCCATCCACGGGTTGATGACGTAATCGACCGTGAAGTAGTCCGGCGGACACATCAGGATCCTGTCTCTCTTGTTGTTCATAACGTATCTCGTTAGATGTCGGCAGGCGGCATGCCGAGTTCGGCGCGCAGCGTATCGATCTTGCGATCGACTTCCTCGTACAGGGCGTTGAATCTCGGTTCGTCACCGAGCGTGCGCAGCAGCACGTCGTAGCGGCTCTGCCAGCCGAGCTCGCCCCGGCGAACAGCTTTCTCCAGGACATTGAGAGCACGTTCGGTATCGCCCTGAAGGATCAGCAGCTTGACCTCGGGCATGGCGTAACCGTAATCGGCATTGTCCCTGAGCGTGTTGATGTAGCGTCTCACACGCGACAGGATCTCGTCCGCCTCTTCGG
>DATHRM010000235.1:0-1607 GCA_035465295.1 Woeseiaceae bacterium
ACCCGGGTGGAAAAGCAGGTCGCCTTTCGGCTGAACGTCATTTGAGTTGTGGATGACGACAGGAACGATCGGCACGCGGGCCTGCATTGCGAGATGAAACGCGCCTTTCTTGAACGGCGCAAGCTTGTCGGTTATGGAACGCGTGCCTTCGGGCGACAGGCAGACTGACTTGCCTTCGACGCGCATGGCGTCGACCAGCGGCATCATCGCCTCGATGGCCTTCTCGGTATTCCTGCGATCGATCAGCACGACGCCTGCTGCTTCGAAGACCCGGCCGACGATCGGCAGGTCTCTGATCTCGCGCTTGCCCACGCCCGTAATGTCGCGCCGTAACAGACGTGCGACGATGACGAGGTCGACATTGCTCTGGTGATTGAAGATAAACACGGCCGGTCGATGCGACCAGAGGTGCTGCTCGCCGTCGATCTTCAGGTTGAGCCCGATCAGTGCACTGGCCGTATCGGCAAACAACGAGATCGAGAAATTGAGCGCATCGCGCTTCGAGCCCGTCAATGCCCAGATCGGAATCCCTGCAACAAACGAGCCCACGAGGTTTGCCGGCATGAGCAGCGATCGCACCACGTCGGATACGTGTGTGCTGCCGCGGCTGCCGAAGCGCCGTATCGGCCAGCCTTTGCGCTCGGCGATGCGTTGCAGCTTCGAGTTGGGATTCAGCGGGCGCGGCTTGCCGATACGCTGCAGCAACTCGATATCGTCGTCGCTGTCGGAATAGAAAAAGGACTGGTCAAGATCAATGCCGTGCAGCGCGGCCAGCGACTCGGCGGCTTTCACCTTGCCCTCACCGAAGCAGGTCGGCTGTATGACGGCGCCCGTGAAGTAGCCCTTTTTCACCTCGAGTTCGGTGAACAACACGTTTTCGATGCCGAGATCTCGCGCCGCCGGCTCCACCTGGTAGCGCGTTGCGGACGTGATGATCGCGACGGTATGCCCCATCTTGAGATGAGCCTGTACCAGGGCGCGCGATTCCGGGTAGATCTGACGCGCAAGGTGCGACTCGAAGAGTTCCTGGCCGAAATTCGCGTAGCTGTCTTCGCGGATGCCCCGCAGGAACTGCGAGGCCGCGACCATCATGGCGGAGAACCCCATCCTGCCGATGCCGAAGCTGACCATGGTGCTCACCAGTTCGATGAGTTCGTGGACAGAGAGGTTGCCGCGCTTGACCTGCTCCTGGATGAACGTCACGGCCGAATAGCCCGATATCAGCGTGCCATCGAAATCGAAGAACGCACCGATCTCGGGCCCCCTGGGGGAGTGCATGACTTCGGCGATGACGTCCTGGTGTTGTTGCATTCAAAATCTCCGGTCGGACCGGTAATTATAGCGGAGCATGCCGGGCGATTGCCCGTGAACCCTTCATGATAATGTGTCATTCGTCTCCACGAGGACGGAACTATGACGGACATCAACGGCAGCCGTGCCCTGATAACCGGCGCCGCGAGCGGAATCGGCCGGTTGCTGGCCTCCGAGCTGGGGAAAGCGGGGGCCGCCCTGGTCCTGTGGGATATCGACGAGCAGGGCCTCTCCGAGGCGCAGAGCGACCTTCGTCGCGCCGGCCTGGAGGCGGACGTCTATGTCTGCGACCTGAC
>DATHRM010000236.1:0-12717 GCA_035465295.1 Woeseiaceae bacterium
TGGTAGTCGGCCTTGATCTTGATCAGCTGCGAGTCGTTATCGAGCTCGTTGGTGTGGCGGAAGCGATCGCCGCCGGCCGCAATCCGGCCGCCGGCCAAAGTGAAGATGTCGAAATCCGGCGTCGTCGTGTCGACGCTGACCTGGCGATTCTCGACTTCCTTGATGCCGAACTTGAATTCGGTGGAAAACCGGTCGCTCCATTGCGAGAACAACCGCGCCGAGTACGCGGTCAGCTTCTCATTGATGTTGTAGCGGTTTGACTGCAATACAGCGATTTCGGGGAAGTCGTCGAACAGCACGTCGCCATCAGCCACCTGGTAGGTGAACGCCGCCCGATGATCCTCGTTGATGTTCCAGTCGAGTTTGAGGAGGATCTTCTCGTCCTGGTCCTTGTCGCTGGTCGCGAACGGACCCGGGTCGAAACCGTACTCGGTCTGCAGGATGCTCCTCGCGCGGTCCACGTCGGCCTGCGTCACGCCGGCGATGTTGTCGATGGACTGCGTATTGGACGGACGCGTGGTCTCGAACTTCTCGTAATTCGCGAAGAAGAACAGCTTGTCCTGAACGATCGGGCCGCCGAACGTGAAGCCGTAGTAGTCCTCGCTGAAATCGCCGATGGCGAGATCCACGCCGTCCGACTTGTCGCCGGTCAGGCTGTCATCCGTCGTGAAGTAGTAGGCGCTGCCTTCGAAGTCGTTGGTGCCGGACTTCGTCACGATATTGATGTTGCCTCCGATGAAGTTGCCGTAGGTAACGTCAAAAGGCGCGATGTTGACGTTGATGGCCTCGATGGCGTCGATCGAGATCGGGGTGCGCTGCGTGGCGGACGCGTTCTTCGACAGGCCGAAGTTGTCGTTCTGCGCCACGCCGTCGATCGTGACGCTGTTGAAGCGGAAGTTCTGGCCGGCCATCGACACCGCGGGGCCGCGGGCGACGCTGTTGTCTACGAGGATCTTGGGCTCCGTCGCGAGCGTGCTGACGAAGTCCCTTGCGAGCGACGGCGTGCCGTCGATCTTGGCGCGGTCGAAATCGCGACCCACGCCCACGCGCAGCTCCTCGGCCACCATCTCGGCGGTCACGACGATCTCCTCGAGCGTTGCCGAACGGGCGGCGAGGGTAACGACCTCGGTCTCATCGAGTTGCAGAACGATGTCCGTCACCTTGTCCGCGGCGTAGTCGGCGCCCGGCGGAATGTTCACGTCGTACGGTCCGCCGACCGCCAGGCCGCTCAGCGTCGCGATGCCGCTGTCGTTGGTCGAGGTGGTGATCACGCGGCCGGTCGGCAGGTGCGTCACCGTGACGGGGACCCCGCCGAGGCGATTGCCGCTTTCATCCGCGATTTCGATACGAATCGTCGCCGTGGTGGCTTGCGCGTACACCTGGGTGGAGAAGAGAGCTGTCGCCAGTGCGACAAGGGAAATAGCAAGTACTCGAGACTTCAGATGCGACAATCGCGTCATGATGGTCCCCCTTGTTTATGGTTATTGGAGCTCGACGCTCGGTTGCGGAAGTATAGTACAGCTGAAATCGGCGCGTATATCGCGTGAAGTAATATTTCGAAAAGATTAGGATGTCGCGACGGTGGATCAGGTGTCATGACCGCCATGCATTTGGAATGAGGCCAAGCCGTGCTCGAGTTGCTCGACGAGATTCCCGCTCACAAAGCGCCACCCGGAGGGGCGCTCAGCGCCACGATGCTGTCCGATTTCGAGTCGGCGGGGGTACTCATTCTCGAGGATTTCGTGCCCGTCGCGGCCTGCGAGCGGCTGCGTGAGCGGGCGCTGGAACTGGTCGAGGCGTTCGACCCGAAGACGCTTCGGCACGTGTTTTCAACGACGAAACAGACCCAGCTCGATGACCGTTACTTCCACGAATCCGGCGACAAGATCCGCTTTTTCGTCGAAGACGACGCATTCGACCAGGACGGCAACCTGAAACAGGCGAAGGAACACTGCCTGAACAAGATGGGTCACGCCATGCACGATCTCGACCCGGTCTTCGATGCGTTCTCGCGCACGCCGGAACTCGCCGCGCTCGTGGACAGCCTGGGTTTCGAGCAACCGGGCATCATCCAGTCGATGTATATCTTCAAACCGCCGCGGATCGGCGGCGAGGTGATCTGTCACCAGGATTCGACGTTCATCTACACGGAACCCGAGTCCTGCATCGGTTTCTGGTTCGCGCTCGAGGACGCGACGCTCGAAAACGGCTGCATGCACTTCATACCCGGTGCGCACAAGATGCCGTTGAAGCAGCGCAACTACCGGCGTGACGACGGCTCTTTCATCATAGAAACCATCGACGATACGCCGTGGCCGGAAGACCGCAGAGTGCCGGCGGAGGCCAGGGCCGGCACGCTCGTGATCTTCGACGGTCGCATGCCGCATCTCAGCGGCGCGAATCGTTCCGACAAATCCCGCCATGCCTACACGCTGCACGTGATCGACCAGCGCTGTCACTATCCGGCCAACAACTGGCTGCAACGCGGCCCGGACATGCCGTTACGCGGCTTCAACTGAGCGTTTATGCTGTTTACGGAAATCATTCGCAGGAAACGCGATGGCGGCGAACTCGGCGACGAAGACATCGACCTCTTCGTCAAGGGGCTCGCGGACGAGAGCATTGCCGCGGAGCAGGTGGCGGCACTGTCCATGGCGATCTACCTAAATTCAATGAACTCCGACGAGACCAGCAAGCTGACCATTGCGATGGCCAATTCCGGCACGGTGCTCGACTGGAGCAGCGAAGGTCTCGATGGGCCGGTTGTCGACAAGCACTCGACCGGTGGCGTCGGCGACAAGGTCAGCTTTCTCCTCGCGCCGATCGCGGCGGCGTGTGGCTGCTACGTGCCGATGATCTCCGGGCGCGGTCTCGGCCACACCGGTGGCACGACCGACAAAGCCGAGGCGATCCCCGGCTACGACACCGCCCCGGATTTCGAGACTTTTAAAAAGGTCGTTAAAACAACGGGTTGTGCGATTATCGGCCAGACGGCCAACCTGGCGCCGGCGGACAGGCGTTTATATGCCATTCGCGACGTCACCGCGACAGTGGCGTCGGTACCGTTGATTACAGCGTCGATCCTGTCGAAAAAAATTGCCGCGGGGCTCGGCGCGCTGGTCATGGACGTGAAGTCCGGCAATGGCGCGTTCATGGAGAGTTTCGAGCGATCGAAGGCGCTTGCACACAGCATTATCGATACTGCGGCCAAAGCCGGCGTGACTACGCACGCGTTGATTACCGACATGAACGAGGTACTCGGCACGAGCGCGGGCAACGCCGTAGAAATCGCAGAATCGATACGCTACCTGCGCAACGAACAGCGGGAGCGCCGTCTTGACGAAGTCGTCATGGCACTGTCTGCGGAGATGCTGATTGCGGGCGGACTCGAATCGGACAGGGAGGTCGCAAAGCAAAAATGCGACGCTGCCGTGACGGAGGGACGGGCTGCGGAAGTATTCGGGCGCATGACGGCAGCGCTGGGCGGACCGTCCGACATCGTGGAAAGTTACGAGCGCCATTTGCCGCAGGCGCCGGTCGTCAGGCCGGTACACGCCGAGGGCATCGTTTCGGCCGTGGACACGCTCGCGGTCGGCAACGCGATCATCGAACTCGGCGGCGGGCGCCACAATGTCGGTGAGCAGCTCGACCTGTCGGTCGGTTTCACCGATATCGCCGCCATTGGCACACGGCTGGACAGGGAGCGCCCGCTCGCGGTCATCCATGCTGCCCGCGAGGCGGATGCCGATGCGGCTGAAAGAGATCTGCTCGCGGCGTGCAGCTTGTCCGAGGACGCGCCCGAGACGCGGCCCGTTATTTACGAGATTCTGGCAGGGGATGCGTGACTTTGCGGTATCCTTGCAGCCGACAAGAACAATAAGACTGACCCCGGGGGAGTGCCTATGCCGAGTAACCTGATCGGAATCCTTGGCATCATCGTGATTCTGATTATTGCCGTTGCGTTTTCCAGCAACCGCAAGGCCATTCACTTGCGAGTCGTCGTTGCCGCGTTCGTCCTGCAGGCCGCGATCGCGGCTTTCGTGCTGTATTTCGAGGCCGGCAGAGCGGTGATTCGCGGACTGAGTACCGGCGTGCTCGCCATCATCCGTTACTCGAAAGCGGGCATCGACATGGTTTTCGGCCCGCTGGCGAATACGGATATCATCGGCTTCAGTTTTGCGATCAACGTCCTGCCGATCATCATTTTCTTTGCGGCGCTGATGTCCGTGCTCTACCACCTGCGCATCATGGAGTGGCTCGTCAGGCTCGTCGGCGGCGCGCTGCACAAGATCATCGGTACCGGTGCGATCGAGTCGATGAACGCCGCGGCCAATATCTTCGTCGGCCAGACCGAAGCGCCGCTGGTCGTGAAGCCGTATCTCAAGGGCTTGACCGACGCACAGTTCTTCGCGGTGATGGTGTCGGGGCTGGCGTCCATCGCGGGCACGGTCCTCGCCGGTTACGTGCTCATGGGCGCGGAGCTCAAGTACCTCCTCGCGGCGGCGTTCATGGCGGCGCCGGGCGGTCTCCTGATGGCCAAGATCATCATGCCCGACGACGAGTACATACCGCCGGACAAGCACGAGCGGCTGCAGATGGAGCGCAGCGAGCACGCAAACATCATCCTCGCCGCTGCAGCCGGCACGACAGAGGGGTTGCGGCTGGCGGTGAATATCGGCGCGATGCTGATTGCGTTCGTCGCGCTGATCGCCCTGTTCAACGGGATCGTCGGCGGTTTGTTCGGTCTCGTCGGCATCGAGGGCGTCACCCTGCAGCTTATTCTCGGCAAGATTTTCCAGCCCCTGATGTTCCTGCTGAGCGTGCCGTGGGAGGAAGCCGAAGCGGCCGGCGCGCTGTTCGGCGAAAAGATAATACTCAATGAATTCGTGGCTTTCTCGCACCTCAACGACTATCTCGCGGGCATGAGTCCGCGCACCGTGGCCGTCTCGACGTTCGCGCTGTGCGGCTTCGCCAACCTGTCGTCGATCGCCATCCTGCTCGGCGGGCTCGGCGTGCTGGTGCCGGAGAAGCGGGAGCTGATCGGGCGTTTCGGCATCAAGGCCGTGCTTGCCGCATCGCTGTCCAATCTGATGAGCGCCGCGCTTGCAGGACTGATGCTGACCTTCTGAATCGATGTCGAGGCAGCGCATCATCATTGACTGCGATCCGGGCCAGGACGATGCCGTGGCCTTGTTCCTGGCGATGGCGTCGCCGGACGAGCTCGATATCGTCGGCGTAACCGCCGTGGCAGGCAACGTGCCGCTCGAACTCACGCAGCGCAACGTGCGGCTCATGTGCGACATCGCCGGGCGGGGCGATATCCCGGTGTTCGCCGGTTGCGACCGGCCGATGGTGCGGGACCTGCTCACCGCCGAGAAAGTGCACGGCAAGACGGGCGTCGACGGCATCGAGATCGTCGAGCCGCGGACACCGCTCCAGGACCAACACGCGGTCGATTTTATCGTCGAGACCTTGCGCGCGGCGGATGACGAGTCGGTAACCCTCGTGCCGACGGGCCCGCTGACGAACATCGGCACCGCGATCGACCGTGCGCCCGACGTGCTGGCGAAAATCCGGCAGCTCGTGATAATGGGCGGCGCGATGCGCGAGGGCGGCAATCACTCGCCGTCCGCCGAGTTCAACATCCTCGTGGACCCGCACGCGGCCGCCATCGTGTTCGACTGCGGCCGCCCGATTACCGCGATGGGGCTCGACGTCACGCACCAGGTGCTGTCGACGCGTGCCCGCGTGGAGCGTATCCGGCAGCTCGGTAACCCGGTGGCGGAAGCGACGGCCGGCATGCTCGGTTTTTTCGAGCGCCACGATTCGAAGAAGTACGGCGTCGAGGGCGCGCCCCTGCACGATCCCTGCACGATCGCCTGGCTGCTCGCTCCGGAGCTGTTCGAAGGCAAATTCTGCAACCTGTCCGTCGAGACGCAGTCCGAGCTGACGATGGGGCACACTGCGGTCGATTTCTGGCACGTGACGGATCGTCCGCACAACGTCAACTGGATTTACTCGGTGGACGCCGACGGCTTCTACGACCTGTTGACTGCGCGGCTCGAGCGCTTCGGGGGCTGACGTGACGGATATTGTCGTCGTCGGCTCGGTGAATCTCGATCTCTCCGCCTCGGTGGGACGCCTGCCGGAACCCGGTGAGACCATCACCGGTGCGACTCTCAACCGTTTCCCGGGCGGCAAGGGCGCAAACCAGGCGCTTGCCGCGCGGCGCCTCGGTGCCGACGTGCAACTCGTCGCATGTGTCGGCGACGACGCCGCCGCGGACGAGGCCCTTGCGCTGCTGCGCGAGGGTGGGGTGGATCTCTCGCACGTACGGGTACTGGAACACAGCCAGACCGGTGTTGCGCTCATTTGCGTCGAGCCGTCCGGCGAGAACCAGATCGTTGTGGCCCCGGGCGCCAATACGGCGATGGGCCCGGACGCGTTTACGGTCGGGCAGGCCGATGCCGTGATCTGCCAGCTCGAAATTCCGGGAGACGTCATTGCGCGGGCGGCGAAGGATTTCCAGGGCTTTTTTTGCGCCAATCTCGCGCCGGCGAAGGAGATCGACGTCACGGTGCTGCAGCGCGCCGACCTGGTTATCGTCAACGAGACCGAGGCGGCGTGGTACGGAGACACACTCGAAGCATGCGGCGGACTGGTTGCGACGACGTACGGCTCCCGCGGCGCGTCATTGCGCAAAGGCGGCGCGCTGGTTGCCGAAGCGGAGCCGCCCGCGGTGACAGCAGTCGACACGGTTGGTGCGGGCGACGCATTCACGGCCGCGCTGACGGTAGCGCTGGTCGAGCGGCAGGTGCCCCTGGACGCGCTGCGTTTTGCGTGCGCGGCGGGCGCCGCCGCGGCAACGCGGCCGGGCGCCCAGCCGTCGCTGCCGACGCGCGAAGAGGTCGAGGCGCTGCTACAGCAGTAAGAACGGTTCTCGAACCGCGATCGCTGTCACAGGAGTTGTTCGGCAAGTGAATATTTCCAAGAAGTATGTCGGCCTGGCGGCATTGTTTGTGTGCATGGTTCCATTCGCCGCAGATGCCGACGATCCGGCGCTCCCGGATCCGCTGGAGGCGGGATGGCAGGGTGTACCGGTATGCGAAAAACTCCATGAAGATACCGACCACAGGATTCTTCGATGCACGTTTCCACCCGGCGTCGGGCACGAGCGCCACTTTCATCCCAGGCATTTCGGGTATGCGATCGCCGGCGGGCGTGTGCGCATTACCGATGCAGACGGCACGCGTGAATTAAGCTTGAAAACAGGAAGCAGCTTCTCGAGCGACGGCGTCGCCTGGCACGAAATCGAAAATATCGGGGACTCGACCATCGTGTACCTGATCGTCGAGCCGAGGCAACCGAGATAACCAAACCCAGTTTCTACCCGCGAAGGAAATCCCGATGATTGGATATGTTGTTCTTGGTACCAATGACCTCGCTCGCGCCGCGTCGTTTTACGACGACCTGCTGGCAGAAATGGGCGTCACACGCATGATGGAATTCGGTGAGCGAGGCTATGCATGGGGCACCGCAATGGACAAGCCGATGCTCTGCATAATGACGCCCTACGATGGGCAACCGGCAACGGTGGGTAATGGCGTGATGGCCGGCATTGCCGCCGATTCGCGCGACCAGGTGGACCGAATCTACAGGAAGGCGATCGAACTCGGCGGCTCCGATGAAGGCCCTCCCGGCTTGCGCGCCGAAGGCGGCGACGGCTTCTACGCCGCCTACTTCCGGGACCTGGATGGCAACAAGCTCGACGTCTTCAGCTATGGCTGAGGTATTGCGTATCCTGGCCTGACCGGTCGCGGTTCGCGAACCGCGCCTACAGGTGGAACGAGCGGGGCAGCAGGTCGTCGACAGGAAATGATCGTGTATGGCCGCCCGGCCGGAGCAACACGATACGTGTCTCGGGCGTGGCGAACTCGGCGATCTTCTGCCGGCAGCCGCCGCAGGGCGTGCAGTCCTCGATGTCGTCGTGGCCGCCAGCGATAACGATCGTCTGTATCGACTTGCCGCCATCCGCGATCATGGCTGCGATGGCGTTGGCTTCCGCGCAGGTGCCCTCCGGGTAAGCGGCGTTCTCGACATTGCAGCCGGCGAACAGCTTTCCCCTGTCGTCGAGCAGGGCCGCACCGACCTGGTAATTCGAGTAGCGGGCGTAGGCGTTTTGCCGGACGGCCAGCGCCGCGTCGATCAGGTCCTGTTCATCCAAGGTCTGGCTTCCTTTACGAGGTCTTGCGCATCGGGTTGTTGGGGTGGGTCGTCCAGTCCGCTATCTCGTCGGAAATGGGCTGGCCGGTGCGCGGGTCGAAGCCGTCGCCGAGACGACGCATCGTGATGCAGCCTTCGACGGGGCACACGCAGACGCAAAGATTGCAGCCGACACATTCCTCGTCGATCACTTCGAAACGCCGTTTCCCGTCGACCGTGTGTGTGATGGCCTGGTGCGACGTGTCCTCGCACACCACGTGGCAGCGGCCGCACTGGATGCAAAGCTCCTGGTCGATGACGGCCTTCTCGACGTAGTTCAGGTTCAGGTATTGCCAGTCGGTCACGGTGGGAACCGCGCGGCCGACGAGTTCGGCAACCGACTTCATGCCCTTGTCGTCGAGGAAGTTGCTCAGGCCGTCGGTGAGGTCGTCGATGATCTTGAAGCCGTAGACCATGGCTGCCGTGCACACCTGCACGTTGCTCGCGCCGAGCGCAAGGAAATCGACCGCATCGCGCCAGTCGGTTACGCCGCCGATACCCGAAATCGGCAGGTCCTTCGTTTCCGCCGTGCGTGCGATCTCGGCAACCATGTTGAGCGCAATAGGCTTCACCGCCTCGCCGCAATAGCCGCCGTGCGTCCCCATGCCGTCGGTCGCCGGGTACATCGTCAGTGTGTCGTAGTCGATGCGCATGATCGAGTTGATCGTGTTGATCAGGGACACGGCATCGGCGCCGCCGTCCTTCGCCGCTTTCGCAGGCGGCAGGATGTTGGCCACGTTCGGCGTGAGCTTCACGATGACGGGTACTCTCGCCGCCGCCTTGGCCCACTCGGTCGCCATCTGGATGTACTCCGGCACCTGGCCCACGGCCGAGCCCATGCCGCGCTCCGACATGCCGTGCGGGCAGCCGAAGTTGAGCTCGATGCCGTCGGCGCCCGTGTCCTCGATCATCGGTACGTATTTCTTCCAGACCTCCGCGTTCATCGGGAACATCACCGATACCACGAGGGCGCGGTCCGGCCAGTCGCGCTTGACCTGGCGGATCTCGTCGAGGTTGGTCTGCAGCGGGCGGTCCGTGATCAGCTCGATGTTGTTGAAGCCGATCACGCGCCGGTCGTTGCTGTGGATGGCGCTGTAACGGGGACCGTTCACGTTTACGATGGGCGGGTCTTCGCCGAGCGTCTTCCAGACGGCGCCGCCCCAGCCCGCCTCGAAGGCGCGGTTGACGTTGTAGGCCTTGTCCGTCGGTGGCGCCGACGCGAGCCAGAAAGGATTCGGCGAGCGAATACCGAGGAACTCCGAATGCAGGTCAGCCATAGCGGTTCTCCCTTTCGCGCAGGTAGCGGTCGATCGCAATCCCCGCCACTTTGCCGTGCTGCACGGCCGTCACCGTCAGGTCGTCGCCGCCGAGCACGCAGTCGCCGCCTGCCCATACGCCCGCAAGCGACGTGGACTGGTCTTCGTCGACCACGATCTTGCCGGATTTCATCTTTATCGAACCGTCGTCGAGCACGCCGTCGCGAAGCTGCTGCCCGATCGCCTTGAAAACGACGTCGGCCTCGAGCTTGAACGCTTCACCCGCGTCGGCAATCGAACCACTTTCGTCGAGCGCGGTTCTCTCGAACAGTACGGCGCTCGCGTGGCCGGGCCCGAGAATTTTCAAGGGCCGGGCAAACGGGTGGATCGTGACGCCGCTGGTCTTGGCGAGATTTTTCTCGTAATCGCTGGCCCCCATCTGGTCGAGGCTGCGGCGGTAGACGATGTCGACCCGCTCTGCGCCGAGGCGTTTCGACTGAACCGCAACGTCGATCGCTGTCATGCCGCCGCCGATGACGACAACCCGCCGGCCCACCGGGAGCTCGCCCTTGTCGCTGGCCTGGCGCAGCTCGGCGATGTACTCGACCGCGTTTTCGACGCCCGGCAGGTTCTCTCCTTCGATACCGAGCCAGTTCACGCTGGCAAGGCCGACGCCGAGGAACACCGCATCGTACTCGTCCCGGAGGCGCGAGATGGTGATGTCCTGACCCAGCGTAACGCCGCCGTTAACCTCGATGCCGCCGATGGACAGGATGTATTCGATCTCACGTTGTGCGAAGTTGTCGACCGTCTTGTAGGCGGCGATGCCGTATTCGTTCAATCCACCGAGTTTTTCTTCTCGGTCGAAGAGAACAACGTCGTGACCGAGCATCGCGAGCCGATGGGCGCAGGCCAGCCCCGCGGGCCCTCCCCCGACGACCGCGACGCGATGTCCGCTGGCCTCGGCCCGGGAGAAGAGCTGCACGTCTTCGTCGAGTACCGGGTCGGTCGCGTAACGCTGCAGCAGGCCGATCTCCACGGGCTTTTCCTCGTGCGTGTTGCGGACGCATGCCTCCTCACAAAGCACTTCGGTCGGGCACACGCGGGCGCACATGCCGCCCATGATGTTTTCTGCAAGAATCGTGTGCGCCGAGCCGCGCACGTTGCCGCTGCGAATCTTCTGGATGAACAACGGGATGTCGATGTCGGTCGGGCACGCCGTCGTACAGGGCGCATCGAAACAGAAGTAACAGCGATCGGCCTCGATCAGCGCTTCGGAATGAGAAAGCGGTGGATGCAGCTCACTGAAATTCCTGGCGATTTCTTCGCGGCTGAGGCGATTGGGGCGAATGTCGGGCATGGCCGTATCAGCGTTTGACCGGGGTCGGTTCGTTGTGTTGCGCCCGGATACGCAGCGCTTCGTAATACGACGCGAACGGCGGGCGGTGGACGTACTGCCCGGCGCCACGCTCGACGTCGAGCTTGCCGTCGGCGAACACGACTTTCCCCTGGCTCAGCGTGTGCGAGGCACAGCCCTTTACGGTCATGCCCTCGAAGATGTTGTAGTCGACGTTCTGGAAGTGCGTCTTCGCCGAGATCGTCTTGCTCGCTTCCGGGTCCCACACGACGATATCGGCGTCCGCGCCGACCGAGATGCTGCCCTTTCGGGGGTACACGTTGAAGATCTGGGCGGCATTCGTCGAAGTGACGGCCACGAACTCGTTCATGGTAAGGCGGCCCGTGCTCACGCCGTGATGCCAGAGCACCTCCATCCGGTTCTCGACGCCGCCGGTGCCGTTCGGGATCTTGCGGAAGTCGTCTTTACCCGCGGCTTTCTGGTCGGCGCAGAAGCAGCAGTGGTCCGTCGCCGTGGTCTGCAGGTTGCCGGACTGCAAGCCGCGCCAGAGCGCTTCCTGGTGCTCCGCCGAGCGGAAGGGCGGGCTCATGACGTGCGCGGCGGCCACCTCGAAGTCCTCGTGCCGATAGACCGAGTCGTCGATGAGCAGGTGCCCGGCCAGCACCTCGCCGAATACGCGCTGGCCCTCGTTGCGCGCCCGTGTAATCGCTTCGAGCGACTGGCGGCAGGAGTTGTGCACGATGTAGAGCGGCACGTTGAGCACCTCGGCGATGCGGATTGCGCGGTTGGCCGCCTCGCCCTCGCACTGCGGCGGCCGCGACAGCGGGTGGCCTTCCGGGCCCGTGATGCCCTTGTCGAACATTTCCTGCTGCAGCCGGAACACGAGTTCGCCGTTCTCGGCATGCACCGTCACGATCGCGCCCAGCTCGATGGCGCGGGAGAAACTGTTCACCAGGATCTCGTCGTCGGCCATGATGGCGCCCTTGTATGCCATGAAGTGCTTGAAGCTGTTGACGCCGTGTTCGTTGACGAGCTCCCCCATGGCCTCGCGCACGGAATCGTCCCACCAGGTAATCGCCACGTGGAACGTGTAGTCGGACACGGACTTTTCCGCCCATTCGCGCCACTGGTGGTACGCCTCCATGACGTCCTGCTGCGGGCCCGGGATGACGAAGTCGATGATCATCGTGGTGCCGCCCGCGAGACCTGCGGCGGTGCCGGTCTCGAAGTCCTCGCTGGCGACCGTGCCCATGAACGGCAGCTGCATGTGCGTGTGCGGATCGATGCCGCCCGGCATGACGTACTGGCCGCCCGCGTCGATGATCGTGGCGCCCTGTGGCGCCTCCAGGCTTTCGCCTACGGACACGATCAGGCCGTCGTGGCACAGGACGTCGGCCTGCCGGGTCCTGTCGGCATTGACGACGGTGCCGCCCTTGATAAGAACTGTCATGAGGAACTCCTTGCGCCGCCACGTGCGGCGAAGTAGTAAATGAGGCCGCCGAGGATCGAGCCCGTGAACCAGCCATAAGTATAGAACCAGCTCAGCGCACCGGTGGTAATTGCGACGAGCGTGAGGCCGACCGGGACCAGGAACGCAATGAAGCCCGCCTTGTTCCAGGCCGGGTAGCCGGCGTCGTCCTTGTACAGCGCCAGCACGTCGTAGGACTGGTTCTTTACGAGGAAGTAATCGACGACCATGATGCCGGCGATCGGGCCGAGCAGGCTCGAGTAGCCGATGAGCCAGTTAGAGTAGAGGCTTTCCACGCTGACGTCGGTTTCGAGCCAGCCGAGCTTCTTCAGGAGTTCCCAGCTCATCAGGGCGATGCCGATGATTCCCGTGAT
>DATHRM010000237.1:0-16649 GCA_035465295.1 Woeseiaceae bacterium
TCGTCGGGATATTCCGACTGGGGCGGACGCCTGCGGCGCCGCCGGTTCGGGCTGCCCTTGCTTTTGTTGCCGGATTGTTTTGGCCGGCTCTTCGTTGAATTACCCAAGTACCCTCTCACAGATTGCTGTCCAGAAATTCCAGTAGCTGAGATTTCGACATCGCCCCCAGTTTCTGCGCGGCTACCGCACCGTCCTTGAATAGCATCAAGGTCGGAATGCTGCGGATGCCGAACTTCTGAGGCGTGTTCGGATTCTCATCGATATTCAGTTTGACGATTGCAAGCTTGTCCGCGTATTCGCTCGCTGCCTCGTCCAGCAGCGGCGCAATCATTTTGCAGGGCCCGCACCACTCGGCCCAGAAGTCGAGCAGGACCGGCTTGTCGGACTGCAAAACGTCCGTGTCGAAGTTGCTGTCGTTGGTGTGCACGATGTTGTCGCTCACCGGCTACTTCCTCCGCATTGAAGACACAAACAGATTGGTTTCGGCAGGCTCGTCATCAGCTCCCCCGATAAACGAACTCTGTAAAATGGATGACGCTGCCCGAAACATCAGGCAAACTATCGCGCTTTAACGCCGATTAATTCCGGCTTCTTTCTGGAATTGATGATTACGAATACGGCGGGTGCGACGATTGTCGCGTCGAATTACGCTAATTTGAACGCTTCGCGAGCCATTTTGCAAGCTTTTCACGCACATTTTCCGACCAAAATCCTATGAGCCAAAACCATCTGAGCGATCTCAGATTTGACGCACTCGATATCCACGAGCAAGTGCAGGCCGGCGTCCGCGATGCCGGCTTCGAGTTCTGTACGCCAATTCAGGCCAGCACGCTGCCGATCGCGCTGAAGGGCCACGATGTGGCCGGACAGGCGCAGACAGGCACCGGCAAGACCGCCGCTTTCCTGATCGCGGCCTTCCAGCGCCTGCTCGCATCGACGCCCCCCGAAGACGGCAAGAAGCAGCCGCGCGCGTTCATGCTGGCACCCACGCGCGAACTCGCTGTGCAGATTGCCAACGACGCCGAACTGCTCGGCAGGCACACCGGGTTCAAGATCGGTCTCGCATACGGCGGCACGGATTACGAAAAACAGCGCCGGATCATCGAGGAAGGCATCGACATCCTCATCGGCACGCCGGGCCGCATCATCGACTATTACAAGCAGGGCGTTTTCAAACTCGACCAGGTCGAGGTAGCCGTGCTCGACGAAGCCGACCGCATGTTCGACATGGGCTTCATCAAGGACATTCGATACCTGCTGAGGCGGCTGCCGGACCCCGACAAGCGCCTGAACATGCTGTTTTCGGCAACGCTCTCGCACGCCGTCATGGATCTCGCCTACGAGCATATGAACGAGCCCGAGCTGATTCGTATCGAGCCCGACAAAGTCACTGCCGACAAGGTGCGGCAGGCGATTTTCTTTCCCTCCAACAAGGAAAAAATGCCGCTGCTCGTCGGGCTGATTCGTGAAATGGGCGAGGGCCGCATCATGGTATTCGTCAACATGAAACGGGAAGCGGAACGGGTTCAGGCCTACCTGCAGGCAAACGGTATCGACGCGCAGGCCATTTCCGGAGACGTGCCGCAGAAGAAGCGCCTTCGCATGCTCATGGATTTCCAGAGCGGCGACCTGCCGGTCCTGATCGGCACCGACGTGGCGTCACGCGGACTGCACATTCCCGACGTCCAGTACGTGATCAACTACGACCTGCCACAGGACGCCGAAGACTACGTGCACCGCATCGGCCGCACCGCGCGCGCGGGCGCAGCCGGCGACGCGATCAGCTTCGGTTGCGAAACCTATGCAATCTCGCTGCCCGATATCGAAAAGTACATCGGCCACAAGATCCCGGTCGCGAACTACGACGTGGCGTTGCTGCCGGAACTGAAAAAGCCGAAAGCGCGGCCGCGAAAGAACAAATCCGACCAGCGACGCGGGCGCAGCAGCAAGCGGCCGAGCCGCCGCAAGCCGTCCCGCAAGAAATCGTAGCAAAACCGCGCCTAATCCGCAGGCGTGCGCCTCGGCGCGCCCCTATGGGCCCAACAGATCAGCCACGCCCATGACGCCCGTGTAGGCCGCCATGTCCCTGACCGGTTCCGAGGTATCCGGCTGGCTGATCTCGAGCAACATTTCGAGGCCGTAGGTTTCGGCGCTCTTCAGCACGTCCTGGTTGTCGTCGACGAACAGCGTCGACCCCGTCACGAAGTTCTCTGTTTCCTGGAGGGCACGCCAGAACTCCTGCCGCTCTTTCGCGTAGCCGAACTGGTGCGACGTGTAGATCGCATCGAAATAGCCTGCGAGACCGGTGACCTCGTCCTTGAGCGCCAGCGTATCGGGATGCGAGTTCGTCACCAGCAGGACGCGCATATTGCGTTCGCGCAATGTCTTCAGGAAATCTTTCGCGCCCGGCAGGTATCCGATGCGGTGATTGACGCCGCGATGCAGTTCGAGCACGTCGAGGCCCAGGCGCTCGCTCCAGTGGTCCAGGCAATACCACTGGATGTCGCCCTGGATCTCGCGGTATTTCGCATACAGGCGGGTGCGCGCATCGTCGATACTGATGCCCTTCACTTTCGAATAGTGCTCGGGAACCAGCTCCTTCCAGACATAATTGTCGTAAGCGAGATCGAGCACCGTGCCGTCCATGTCGAGCATCAGCGTCTCGCAGCGGGTCAACATGGTCTTGGGGTCGTTATTCACCGTATACTGCGCGCCGGTCAGCCATGAAGGATGCTGAAATGACTTATACCGATGAAATTGAATCGCTCATCGAACCGATCGTCGACCTGGCCCGGCAGGCCGGCGATGCGATACTCGAAGTTTACGCGAGCGACTTCGACGTTCAAAGCAAGGACGACGAATCGCCGCTCACGCAGGCGGACCTCGCTGCTCACCGCCGCATCGTCGCGGGGCTTGCCGAGCTGACGCCGGAGCTACCGGTGATTTCCGAGGAGGCGGGCCTGCCGCCATTCGAGAAGCGCAGCGCGTGGCCCACTTACTGGCTCATCGATCCGCTCGACGGCACGAAGGAATTCGTCAACCGCAACGGCGAATTCACCGTAAATATCGCGCTCATCAACGACGGCCGGCCGGTGTTCGGCGTCGTTCACGTGCCCGTGCTGGGCAAGACCTACGTCGGCTGCGAGGGCCGCGGAGCGGAGTTGCGCGCCAACGGAGAAGCGCCGAAGCCCATCCACGTGGCGGAGCGCAGCGCGCAGCCGGTCCGGGTTGTCGGCAGCCGCTCCCACCGGGGTGCAAGCCTCGACGCGTTCATCGACAAGCTCGGGGACTGTGATCTCGTGCCCATGGGCAGCTCACTCAAATTCTGCGTCGTCGCCGAGGGCGGCGCGGACGTCTACCCGCGTCTCGGGCCGACCTCGGAATGGGACACGGCCGCGGCTCAGGCGGTGGTCGAACAGGCCGGTGGCAAGGTACTGACGCTGGACGGTAAACCCATGAAATACAACCAGAAAGAAGACATCCTGAATCCGCATTTCCTGGTTGTCGGAGCCACCGATCACGACTGGCTGGCGCTGCTCCCCGACCGCGAGTAGCATGTCTGTAATGGTCTACTAATATTGTAATAGCAACCGTGGCAACCAATTTGTACGACCTGCATGTCCGATAAAGTCGATACCGAATGCTTCAAGCAGCTCGAGCGCCTGCGAGAGCTGCGAGTGAGCCACAGGGACCTGGATTACCTGATCGATCGCCTGCAGCACGACCCGATGGTCGACCAGCTGCGCATCCGTCGCCTGAAGAAGCGCAAGCTGTTACTGAAGGACATGATTGCGTCGCTGGAGAGCGAACTCATCCCCGACCTCGACGCCTGACGCCGAACGCGCACCTGCGGTCGCGATCCGGTCAGAGTTTCTGGCCGATATGCTTGTCACCGCGCTGTTCGGCGAGGGCCACCTGCTTGCGGCGCTCCTCCAGCCGCGCCGCGCGCGCCTCGTCGATCTTGTCCACGCAATGCGGGCACGACACGCCTTCCCGGTAGCCGGGTGACGCGAGATCCTCGGTCGACAGCGGCCGTCTGCAGGCATGGCACTGCACGTAGCCGCCCTCGGCAAGATCCTTGTCGACCGCGACCCGCGTGTCGAATACGAAGCACTCGCCCCGCCAGCGATTTTCCGTGTCGGGCATGTCTTCCAGGTATTTCAGTATTCCGCCCTGCAGGTGATAGACCTCGTCGAAGCCCAGCTCGAGCATCAGCGCCGTCGCCTTCTCGCAGCGTATGCCGCCGGTGCAGAACATGGCCAGCGGACGGTCCCGGGACGTCTCGGCGAGCTGCCGGGCAAAATCCGGGAACTGCCGGAAACTGTCAGTGCCCGGGTCGATCGCGCGCGGGAAGGACCCCACTTCGACCTCGTAGTGATTGCGTGTGTCGATGACCAGCACGTCGGGATTCTCGATAAGCGCGTTCCATTCGTCCGGCGGCACGTAGGTGCCGGCCTTCTTGTGCGGCAGGATATCGGGGCGTCCGAGCGTCACGATCTCTTTTTTCACGCGCACGCGCATGCGCCGAAACGGCGCTTCAGCGGCATCCGTCCAGCGCGCCTCGACGGGCGTTTCCAGCGCAAGCCGGCGCTCGATCCAGTCGAACACGTCGAGGATCGCCGCTTTCGACCCGCACAGCGTGCCGTTGAAGCCCTCCGCCGCCACGAGGATGGTGCCGAGCACGTCCTGCTGCTCGCATTGCGCCTGGAGCTCGCCGCGGAATGTCTTCGGGTCGGCGAGATCCAGGAAGCGATAAAACGATGCGACCTTCATACGTCGGCCTCGGTACTCTCGAAAGTGAGGGACAGGATACTGTGGCGGATCTCCTCGCCGAGAACCAGCCGTGCATCCGCCCCGATACTGGTGATGTTGTCGTCGAATTCAAGCATGCCCTCGGCATTGCGGCGCAGCACGTCCAGGTCCTGCAGCTTCTTGATGAAGTCATGGAACAGCGACTTGCTGAAGAAGTCCGGCGAATGCAGCCCGTAGATCATCGACAGGCGCTCGGCGCTCTGCTGGCACAGCGCTTCGAGCTGTCCGCGCGTGAGCCTGCCCGAGCCGTGATGCACGAGGATCGCGATGACGAGATAGAAGCGTTGCAGCATCGGTACCATCGACTGCCCCAGCATCAGCAGCTGGTAGGCCTTCGCCGACCCCGCGCGGGGGCGGATCAGCATTTTCTTGTTGCGGCCGCGCGTGAGTATCTCCAGCTGCAGCAGCGCCTCGATCGCCTGCGTGGTCACGTCGTCGATATCGCCGTAATTCCATTTCAGGCAGAGCTCCTTGCGCATGAAGGGATAAATGAGGCGAATGAGCCGCTGCAGCTCGGCGTGCTCGAGTTCGCGGCCCTGTATGAAGCAACAGGCGACCGCTGCGGGTACCGCGAGCAAATGCAGGATGTTGTTACGGAAATAAGTCATGAGCACAGCCGTATGCTCGGTCATGTGGATGACGTCCCCCAACGGGTGCGACGTGCGGCTGATGACGTCGAGGTCTTCGCCGTGCCTGATGATCTTGTCCGGAGACCAGTCCGGCAGCGTCACGGATTCGGAGTAGCTGAATTTCTTCATCAGCGACAGGTACAGCTCGAGCTGCCGCTTGAGTTCCTGCGCTCCGATCTTTTGTTTCGGTGTCGCCAGCAACACATAGGCCAGCAGGCTTATGGGCGTCACGGCCGCTGCGGCATTGATGTTGCTCATGATGTCGATGCCGAGTTCGCCGACCACGCCGCCCAGCCACGGCGGCCGCTCGTCGTCCTCGGGCACGGCGTCGCGCCAGTCCGGCTTGCGGCTGTCGAGCACGGCATCGAGTTCGATGGGCTCGGCGATGTTCACGTAGACCTTGCCGAAATTCTCACGCAACGACTTGATGGAGCGGATCAGGCCGAAAAGGGACTCCTTCTTCTTTTCGGAGCCGCTCAGCTCGCTGATGAAGGAATCGCCCTCGATCAGCTTTTCGTAGCCGAAGTAGACGGGCACGAAGACAATCGGGCGCTTGGGGTTCTTGATGTAGGAATGCACGGTCATGACCAGCATGCCGCCCCTGGGCGCCAGCAACCAGCCGGTACGGCTGCGGGTGCCCTCGACGAAGTACTCGACGGAATAGCCGCGCTGCAGGATCTGGTCGAGATAGGCGTCGAACACGGCCGCATACAGCCGGTTGCCCTTGAAGCTGCGCCGCAGGAAGAACGCACCGCCACGCCGCAGTATCCGGCCGACGATCGGCAGATTGAGGTTGATGCCCGCCGCGATGTGCGGTATCTGCAGCCCCTCTTGGTAGAGGATGTAGCTGAGCAACAGGTAGTCGAAGTGGCTGCGATGGCAGGGTACGTAGATGACTTCCTTGTCCTTGGCCACGTCGTGCAGACGCTGGGTATGGGCTACCTCGACGCCATCGTAGATCGTGGTCCACAGCCAGCGCAGAAGACGCTCCAGTACGCGGATCGTCGGGTAGGAAATATCCGCGGCAATTTCGAGCGCATACCGGCGTGCGTCCCTGCGCGCCTTTTCCCGGGCGGACGGATCGTCGCCGGCCTCGTTCCTGATTGCCTTGCGGACACCCGGCGCCCGCAACACCTGGTTGACGACCGTGCGACGGCTCGAGAGGTCGGGCCCGACGGTGGCCGTACGCCGCTGCCGAAAATGCACGCGCAGGATTCTCGACACCTTGCGGAAGGCCAGCTCGGATTCGACGTCGTCGGCAACGATGGAGCTCAGCAGCAACGGTTCGCTGAATCGCAACAGCGTATTGCGGCCGAGGAGCAGTGTCGCGAAGAACTTGCGCACCCTGCCCACGACATCCCAGTTCTCGGCGAACAGGAGCTTGAAGACCGACCGCTCCTTATGCGGCGAGCGGCCCCAGTAGATGGCGACAGGAATCAACAGGAGTTCCTGCTGTTCGGTGTCGGCAGCCTCGATGAGCCGCCGCAACCGTTCGGACCCCTGGGTCGAGGGACGGCGGACGAAAAAGCCCTGCATGCGCCGCATGACGACGATACGGCGCGCCTCCTGCCTGCCGCAGCACCTGAACGACTCGCTGGGCGACGGCATCCCGTGGCGCTTGCAGGCCCGCTCCAGGGCGAGCATGTCGGCAAGACCGCCGGTTTCGAGGACGTAGCAAACCGCGGCATCCGGGTTGTCGATCAGCTCGGCGGGCGCCTCCGGCTGAATCGCCGGCCTGGCCCAGATCGCAAAGATCTTGCCGGCCAGCCAGTACAGCGGCCGCAAGAGAATTCCCCCGATGTTCATGGCGAGTCAGTCTACCGAAAAGACCGGGCCTGCAAACCCTTGATTTTGGCGAAAAATGCGCTAATCGGAGGCGGCCTCCAGGCCGCGGATGAAGCGTTTCAGGTAGGCACAGATCTCCACGACGTTATCCGTCAGCCTGTGATCGCCATCGATGAGATGCAGCTCCGCCTTGCAGTCGCGCGCGAAGCGGATACTGTTGTCCGCTGGCACGACGTCGTCGTGCCAGCCGTGCACGATGCAGGCCGGGAGCTTGGGCGGCGGCGGCGTGAGGTCATCGTAGCCTTCCATGTAGTAGGCCGGCGCTAGCACGAACAACCCTGCCGCGTTCACGCGCTCCGCCGCCGCGGTCGCGACGTGCCCGCCCATGCTGGAGCCCACCAGTACCAGCGTATCGTCGATACCTTTACATGCCCGGACCAGTTTCTCCACGCGTTCCGCCGGGTCCGGCATGCCCTGGTAGTCGATGCTGTCGGCGCTGCAGCCGAGCTCTTTCACCATCCCGGCCATCGCCTTGATCTTGGTGCCCCAGGGCCCGCTCTCCTGGCCGTGCGAAAAAATTACTGTCGTCACTCGCTCGTCTCCCCCACTCAACGCTCATCCCAGGCCGAACCCGGCTTCCACAGCAGCTCGTCGAGCTGCGGTTCCCAGCGATACGTTCGCATATCGACGCGGCCCGCGGTAACCGGTACGCCTTCGCGCTCGAGCAATTCGCGTTGCTTCTCGAAACGCGCGCTGCCCGTCTCGAACGCGATCCTGCCCGACGCGGTAATGACCCGGTGCCAGGGCACGCGTCGTCCCCGCGGCAGATGCTTCAGCGCCCAGCCGACCTGGCGGGCCCCGCGCGGCATGCCCGCGATCTCCGCGATCTGCCCGTAGCTTGCCACGGAGCCGCGCGGAATGTCGCCAATCGCCTCGTAGATCCGTTCGAGCCGGGCCTGCCTGTCCATGCGAATCCTGTCACCCCAGTTTGAGCCGCGCCCGTATCTCGCGCCGTGCGTCGCGCAGCACGGTCTCGCGATCGAGATCGTCGAGAATGCGTTGCACCACGTGCTTCGGCCCGCCGTCGCCCCACGATTTGCCCTTCGCGAGGTATTCCGCGGCGATGCGCCCGACCACGTACGTACTGTAATACGCGACGGCACCCTGCGCGCCTGCCGTCAGCACGGTGGAGAGACCGATCGTGCCCACCTTGAGCGCGCTCGAGACGAAATGCAGCGCCCAGACCGTACCCATCAATGCGGCCGCCTCGGCGACGATTACGCCGACCAGGGAACCGGCCTCTCGCTTGCTGAGCGGCAGGCCGTACACGCGGGACAGGTGCACGACCATGCCGACGTCGATGAACGCCGCGGCAAACAGGTCCGCCACCGGCACCGGGTTGAAAGCGACCGCGATGCCCTTGGCGACGCAATAGGTCCGCACCAGCTTGTCGCCGATCTCCCGGCGCGCGGCGAGGATACGGCGTCCCACCCGGTCGCTCAGGTCCGCGGCGAAAAGGCTGGCATTGAGCGCGGCGAGCGTCTTGCCCTCGGCGTCGAGAATGTCCCAGAGCAGAACCCGCAGGCCTTCGACGTCGGGCGCGCGCACACGCCGGGTCGTGACCTCGTTGCCGTCCGCGTCGACCTCGATGACGGTCTGCGGCCGCGGCTGTGCCGCAGCGGCGATGATGTGCGACGCGTCGATCAGGCCGTCGGTTCGTTTGCGCAGCGACGCCAGCAGCTGTTCCTGCTCGTCCGCCGTAAACAGGTCGCTCTTGTTCAGCACGACGATGACGGGGCGGCCGCGCGTGAGCAGGGTGCGGAGCGAGTCGAGCTCGGTCTCCGTGATGTCGCCGTCGACGACGAACAGCACGAGGTCGGCGCGGCCGGCCACTTCCTTCGCGAGCTTCTCTCGCTCCTCCCCGCCGGCTTCGTCCAGGCCGGGCGTATCGATGAGGTACACGCCGCCCGCCTCTTCCTCGCGCCATGCCTGCATCGAGGAGCGCTGCGTCTCGCCGTGCAGCGGGCTCACGGTGAACCGGTCTTCGCCAATCAGGGCGTTCAGCAACGACGACTTGCCGGTGCTCACGCGGCCGAACGCGGCAAGATGGATATGGCCGTGCTCGAGCTTGTCGAGCATGCCCTGCACGGCGTCGTAGTCCTGCGCCAGCGACTCGCGCACACCGGGCGGCAGCCGCTTGTCGTTGATCAGCTCGCGCAGACTCTCGCGGGCGAGGTTGAGGTGGTCTTCACCACCTTCCTCGTCAGCCGACGTCCGTTTTTTCTTCCAGGGCCAGCCTGGCAACGCGTCGAACGCCCGCTTCAATATGTTCACTGATTCCTTCCTCGAATTCCTTCGCCGCCTGCTCGGGCACGAGTTCGCCGTGCCGCTCGAGCGTCTGCACCAGGCTGCGCCCCAGCGCGTCGAAGATCAGTCCGTACGCAACCGCATGCACGAGTCCGCCGGCAACCGTGCCGACGCCGGGAAACGCCTTCAGGCCATTGCCGGCTACGGCGAGCGTCAGCGGCAAGGTCCTGCCGACCCGGCTCTGGCTCAGGTCCAGGAACTCCTCGATATCGAGGTCCCTGGGCGCGGCGCCGTACAGCTTGCACAACTCCTTCGTCATCGTCGTGCCGATGTAGCCCTGGATGAGCACGTCGGTGCCCGGGCTCACCGCCGCCAGCGCGCCGATAACCGCTTTGCGCGTCGAATTGCGGATGATCTGCTCGGAGCGCTGCGAACGGTACCTCGCTTCTGCCTCCGCCAGCTTCTCCGCGGCGAGCCGGAACACGGCGCGGTCGCGGCGTACGTCGAGCGGCTGGCCCTCGTCTTGCAGCACCCTGTTGATGGCAACGACGAGCACGCCGATGTCGGCGGGCCGCTTGCGGCGTACGACGGTTTCCGAATCGCCCCCCGTGCGCTGCACGACCTCCATCTCGCCGCCGGCCGACACCGCCACGACCTTGTCACGCTCCAGCGATCCGCCCATGTCATCGACACGCCGCAACAGCTTTTGCATGATCGCCGCCTGTTCCTCGACGGTAAACCGGTCGGCCTTGTTCATCACGAGCACGAGCGGCTTGTCGAGCGCGAGCAGGTGGCCGACGGCCTGGCTCTCGGCGCGCGTCAGGTCACCATCACAGACGAACAGCACGACATGGGCACGCTGCGCCTCCTGCAACGCCATCTCGTCCAGTCCCTCTGCATGACCCCCGGTCCCGGGTACGTCGGTGAGGAGGATCTCGCTGCCCGCGCTGCTGCGCCACCGGTAATGACGCACGTCCCCGGTCGAACCGCCGACGACGTCGATGGCGACATCGGCTTCGGGTACGAGCGCCTTGATGAGCGAACTCTTGCCCGTGCTGATTTCGCCGAAAAAGCACAGGTGAACGACGCCGGCCTGCTGGCGGGCGGCCAGTTCCTGCAGTTCGCGCTGCGCATCGCTGACATCCACGCCGGCTGCTTCGGCATCCCGCAACCGCGTCTCGATCTCGTCGCGGCTGAGCGGGGCTCGCGCGGCCGCCTTCTTTTTCGCCGGCTTCCTGCGGCGGATGAGCAACAGCCAGATCAGGTACAGCGCGAGCACGACGAGCCCGATCATCGCGCCCACGTAACCCCAGCGCAGCAGCCTTGGCCCTTCGAGCAACCGGTCCCATACGTTCAGCGCCGCCTCCGTGAAAAACAACAGGGCGCCGATCGCAATAAAGAACACCACGACGATCGCGAGGCCGAGAACGATGCGGATGAACTTGTCCAGCTTCATGAAACGTCACACTGCCGCAAAACGCAGCCAATAGGAACCCTGGCTGAGCGCGGTGGCGGCCGCACTCAGGCGCCGTTGCCGGACACGGGAGCGAATGCGGTGTTTGCGACCCTGAAGCCCTTCCCGGACTGGTGCAGCGTCAGCGACAGGGGGGACTCGCAGCCATGGGGCTGGAAAGAGATAAGGATGGCAATGCCCTGACCAGCGCCTGCAGGCATCCCCCGCAGCCCCGCGTCGCACCGCACGTCGATACGGTCGCTGGCGAACGCGCCCATATCGACGAGGGCGCACAGGAAAGCAAAGACCTGGCTGCGGATACGTTGCGCGAGCGTTTCGTCGGCGGGTTCGAACACCGCCCAGCGCGTCGCGTGCTCGATCGAGTTGACGATACGCAGGCAAAGCCGGCGCACGGCGAGGCTCGACAGCGTACGCTGCATCTCGCTGCCGCGCGCCATGGTCGCAGACCCTGTCACTCGCGCGCTGCCCGCCGGGCCTGGCAGGATCACGTTGATGCCCTCGCGCGCGAGAGCTTGTGCGTCTTCTTCGTCGACGAGCATCGCCGGGACGAGTTCCCGGCTCAATCCCAGGCCGCGCTGATCGAGTTGCTGCCAGGGCCCGTAGAGCCGGTCGAGTTTGCACAACAGGCCCGCAATGGCCGCACCCGCCGCACGCGGGACGGCGTCACCGTGCGTGCGCAGCGCCACCCGGGGGAAATAGCTCACCAGGTTCGGGCTCGCATAGCCCTGGTCGCGAACCTCCCGCAACATCCTCTCCGGCGTCTCGACACCGGCGCGCGGGTCGACGACCAGCATGGCGCCGCGGCTGCGGCAATAGCGCTCTGCCGCCAGCACGGCCGCGGGCCCCGTATCGATGCCCTTGCCCGGCGGCGGCAGGTACAGTATGTCGAAGTGGTCGACCTGGTCGAGCGCAAAGATGCCCCGGCTGTCCGGACGCGAGCCCACGAGATCGTAATCCGACAATTCGTGACCGTCGGTGCCGTCCTGCGCGTGATCGACGTAGGCGGATCCGGAATTCGCATCGGCAGGCGTCGTAGCCTCGGGGCGATGCGACGGAAAGGGCTTTTCGACTCGGACCAGCGAGGACACCAGCAGCGCATCAGCGACGAATGTGTCGGCTTCCTCTTTATAACTGAGCTTGCGATACATCTCCTGGTCGACGATAAGCCGCGTATCCGGGTCGATCCGCTGTAGCGTCAGGTTAAAGAGCTCGTCATTGCCGGGATCGATGCCGTCGTAGTCGACGGCCGCCCGTACGCGCTCGGTCGAACCCGGCTCGAGTGCACGCAGCACCAGCGCGGAGCCGCTGGCCGGCAGACAGATCATCGCACCGCGGGCGTTGTTCGCGACGCGCACGACATAGAGGTTCCTGCCGCCGTGGTCGAAAAACTGCTTTGCCGCAGGTCCGAGACTCGAGCGAGACCACACGCTGCCGAAGCGGCGCCGGAATTCTCCGAAGGTGTGAATGAGAACGGGCGTATTCAGAGGGCCGCGAAGCGCACGTCCGACAAATGCCGCCGTGGTCTCGGGCGCCGCGTCGATGGGCTGATCCATCGCCGCAATCTCTGTGACCGTGATGCCACGATCAGCCGCATCTGACAACTCGCTCTCCGTGGGCCAGATTACCGTGCCCGAATTCTAGGGCCTGCGAACACCACGAACAAGGCCGCTGCCGCAGGCAACACGGGGCTGTGGAGCTTCCGCTGCGGTGCGATAACCCGCCATTTGAGCGACCGGTTTCAGGATATCATGGAGTTCTGCTAATGACCCGGAGCAGTCGTATCCGGGACCAGGTCGGCACTTCAATGCCACAAGGTGCTCGAGGTTGACGGTGGTTTACCTGCCCGGTTTGTTGATTCTTGGGTTGGTAGCGCTAATGGCGCTGCATCGTGCCCGGACCCGCAAACCGCTTGCAGCAACAGACCAACGACTACTCGCGGCGTCGCGGGCGCTTGCTCTGGCAACGGCCGTTCAATTTGTCCATTTCTCGGAAGAGTGGGCCACGGGCTTTAACGTACGGTTTCCCGCCCTGTTCGACCTGGACCCAATACCTGGGGAGGCATTTGTCGTCTTCAACCTCGCCTGGATCGCAACCTGGCTAGTGGCTATACCAATGCTGCGGAAGGCTCGAACATTCGCATTCTTCGTTGCCTGGTTTCTCGCGATTGCCGGATTGCTGAATGGGATCGCTCACCCGCTGCTGGCAGCGGCAACAGATGGATACTTTCCCGGCTTGATCAGCTCTCCGTTCATTGGAGTAGCAGGTCTTAGTCTATGGCGGCGGCTTAATGTCGCAACAACGATGCAATGAGCCAGGGGCTGCTGCCGGCCGACTGCTGAAGTTCACCAGGAGTCCGGATGACTGACTGCCTTTGCAACGAGTCACGAATCGGTACTGGCGCGTCCTGATCAAGACCATTTGCTTATGCCATCGCTCATTGCCACTATGAACACGCCATCATGACCGACTACCTCGTCAACGCCTACCCCTCGCTCTCGGGCAAGCTTCGCAAGGCAACGCTTGCAAACCTGCCGACGCCGGTGGGCACAGGCAGTATCCCGGCACCATCCGGCAGGCGCGAGATCGGCATCAAGTACGACAACGTGACGAGTTCGTACTATGGCGGCAACAAGCTCCGCAAGCTCGAATATCTGCTGCAGCACGCGATCGACAAGCGTGCCAGGCGCGTAGCGACGTTCGGGTCCGTCGCCTCGAATCACGCGCTCGCCACAACGCTGTATGCCCGGCGTCTCGGACTGGACTGCACGTGCCTGCTGTCCCACCAGGTCAAATCGCCGGCGGTCGTCAAGGTCCTTCGACTGCTGCTGCAAAGCGGTGCCGAGATCGTCCGCTACGGCGGTGATTACGCTTCCCGGATCGAGACGATGCGGCAGCACGTACAGGGGCGCCGCAGCTGGGTAATCCCGCTGGGCGGTTCGTCCTGGCTGGGCACAGCGGGCTACGTGGCGGCCGGGCTGGAGTTCGCGGCCCAGGTCGGCGCGGGCGACATCAGGGCACCCGCGCGCATCTACATCGCGACAGGAACGATGGGGTCAGCCGCGGGGCTTGCGCTCGGGCTGGCCCTGGCGGGCCTGCAGAGCGAGGTGCAGGCCGTGCGCGTGTCGCCCGAGGCGATCATGAACCGCGAGCGGCTGCATCGACTGATGGCGAAAACGGCGCTTATGCTGAACCGGCTCGACCCGGACATTCCCGCCGATCTCCACCGGCGCACGCGCATCGAGGTTCGCCACGAGTTCTACGGTGACGGTTACGCGAGAAGCGACGCGGCGACAGACGCCGCCATCGACGTAGCCCGGGATGCGCTGGGCCTCGGTCTCGAACCGACCTACACCGGGAAAGCCATGGCCGCGCTGCTTCACGACGCGCAGCAGGCTGAGCACAAAAGCGCGTCTTTGCTGTTCTGGAATACCTACAATTCGAATCCGCTGCCGGCGATGCCGGCGACGTCAACCAACACGGCAAAGCTGCCCGCTGAATTCCTGCGTTACCTGGGCTGATCGTCGTTCGTCTGCTCGGCCTCTTGCTCGCGCCGCTTTCGTTCTTCCTCGGCTTCGCGTGCTTCGCGTTGTTTACGGGCGATTTCCTCGAGCATTACGTCGAGCCAGTCGTTCACAAATCTTTTTCCTCCGGCTCCGGCGGCTCGGCCATCACTTCGTCGATGAGCTCGCGCACCTCGGTGAGCGTCGGGGCATTCGGGTCGAGTTCGACCGTGTTGCGAACGAGACTCGCGCGCGCGAAGACTTCGTGCGCGTCGTGATAACTGACGAGGGACGGGATGCCGTTCGCGACGCTTGCGAGGGACATAACGTGGTTAGCGTCCCGGTCGCTGAGGCCCGCTTCCTCCCTGGCATTCTCCAGCAAGGCGTCGAGGCGTTCGGCGGCGGAAATCGCGTCGTCTTCGAGCGGTGCATGCGCTTCGAAATACAGCTCCCCGTTTCGCCACCCGAGCAGGAAGGGCTCATTGATAATGCGTACGGTCTCGCCCGTTTCGACCAGCGAATACAAGAGCTCGATGTTTTCGGGATACAGCCGCACGCAACCGTGACTGACGCGCATGCCGACGCCGTACGGCTGGTTGGTGCCGTGTATCAGGTAACCGGGCATTTCCAGCTTGAGCACGTGTGAACCGAGGGGGTTGTCCGGCCCCGGCGGCACTACCGACGGCAGCGGGTCGCCCATTTCAGCGTGCTCCTCGCGAACCGACGCCGGCGGGAACCAGTGCGGGTCGGCCGCTTTCGACACGACTTCCGTGGTGCCGACGGGCGTCTCCCAGCCGACACGCCCTATTCCTATCGGGTACGTCAGCACGGTCTGCGGCTGACCCTCGGCGACGTCCGGGAAGTAGAACAGCCGCTTCGACGCGATGTTCAGCACGATACCTTCGCGAGGCACGTCCGGGATGACGTATTGCGTCGGCAGCAAGACGGGCGTCCGGTCGCCCGGCAGCCAGGGATCGACGTCGGGGTTCGCGGCGACGATCTCGTCGTAACCGAGCCCGTACTCGCGAGCCAGGTCGGACAGCGTGTTTTCAGCGTCGGTATAGACGATCTGCGGGGCGCCGACGACGGATTGCGCCGCCGTCTCGAGCACGAAGTAGTTCCGTGAAATGGGTTCCTCGACGGGACGCGCCTCCAGCGGCACCGGCTCGGGCCTCGCTTTGCCGGGCGCGCCCGAGTAGAGGTCTTCGAGGAAGGTACAGCCCGCAAGGGCGATCGGTGCCAGCAGCACTGTGCAGCGACGAGCAACTGGGAAAAGCGTATTCAAGGCCCTGACCCGTAATCCGAAGGCGCTATCTTCGCAAAAATTTGCGGGCGAGACGAACTCAAAGCCGCGACACCCTGACGGTCAGCGGCCAGCGCACCGTCCGCGGCGCAGCGCCCCAGGCGCGACGCAGCTCGTCTTCGACCAGGTCGACAGGATCCTCGCCGTGCTCGCGCTCGTAACGCTGGCAGGACGACCAGGTGCGCAGGTAGCCGAGCATGTCGTCCACCGTCCAGGGCATCTTCATCTCGAACGCGGGCGGCGACAACGCCGTGCCGGGAAATTCGATGCCGGCGTAGCCCTGCTCGATGAGACGCCGCTCCTGCGGCCAGAACGGCCCGACGATATCGCCATACAGCCGCCGGACAACGGCGTCACAGCGCGGCGATACCGTGCACAGTTCATAGCACCACGCCGCGACGACCCCGCCGGGAACCAGCACGCGGGACGCCTCGGCAAAGAAACGCTCCGTATCGAACCAGTGCAGCGCCTGGGCGACGGTGACGAGGTCGGCGGAATCGTCATCCAGTCCGGATTCCTCGGCCGTCGCAACCCGGTAGCGGACGGCGGGATGTTCCGTGGCCGCATCGATCTGCGCACGGCTTGCGTCCGTGGCGACGACGCGCTCGAAATAAGCCGCGAGGGCGAGAGCCGCCTGGCCGTTGCCCGTCGCGCAGTCCCAGGCGAGACGCTTGCCGCCGAGGCCCGCGAGGTACGCAAAAAGCGCTGCGGGATAATGCGGCCTGTGGCGGGCGTAGCCCGCCGATTGCGTGGAGAAGTGGTCTTTGAAGGTCGGCCCGGGCGGCACTACATGCTGCAAGACGGCGACTTTCCTGCCTGTTTCGCCTCGTTGTAGATCT
>DATHRM010000238.1:0-2248 GCA_035465295.1 Woeseiaceae bacterium
CGGATCTCGATTCGAAGGCGCTCGAGCATCAGCTGACCATGCTGGGCCTCGAAGTGGATGGCGTGGACGTCGAAGGCGACAATCTCGAGGGGGTCGTCGTTGCCGAGGTCGTCGAGGTGGCAAAGCACCCGGACGCCGATCGCCTCAGCGTGTGCAAGGTGAGCACCGGCAGCGATGACACGATTGACGTCGTATGCGGCGCCCCGAACGTAACGGCGGGAATGAAGAGCCCCCTGGCGGTGCCCGGGATTACGCTGCCAAACGGCGTGAAACTGCGCAAGAGCAAGATTCGCGGGGTCGTTTCCAACGGCATGTTGTGTTCGGCTGTCGAGTTGGGCCTGGGCGAAGAATCCGACGGCATCATCGCGCTCGCGGATGATGCGCCTGCCGGCAAGCCGCTGGCCGAGTATCTCGGCCTGCCTGATACCGTGTTCGACCTCGACCTGACACCGAACCGTGGCGACTGCTTCAGCGTCCTGGGCGTGGCCCGCGATATCGCGGCGCTCACGGGCAGCGACCTCAAGTCAACGGACGTTGCAGCCGTGGAAGCCACGATCGACGACACATTGCCGGTCGAGATACCGCTACCCGACGGCTGCCCGAGCTTCGCCGGCCGACTGATACGCAACATCGACCCGGGCGCGAAATCGCCGGCATGGATGCTCGAGCGCTTGCGCCGCGCAGGCCTGCGCGGTATTTCGCCGGTCGTCGATATCACCAATTACGTGATGCTCGAGCTGGGGCAGCCGCTGCACGCCTACGATGCGGCGCGCGTGCAGGGTGCCATCCGGCCGCGGCTGGCAAAACAGGGCGAGAAGGTCACGCTGCTCGACGAGAAGGAAGTCACCGTCAACGACGACACGCTCGTGATCGCCGACGACAGCGGCGCAATCGGCCTCGCCGGGATAATGGGCGGGTTGAGCACCGCGGTGAGTGACAAGACCACAGACGTATTCTTCGAAGCGGCATTCTGGCCGCAGGCATTCATGGCCGGCCGCGCCCGCGCATACGGAATGCATACCGACGCGTCGTTGCGGTTCGAGCGCGGCGTCGATTTCGAAGGACAGGGGCGCGCCGTCGAACGGGCGACACAGCTGCTTCTCGAGATATCGGGCGGCGAAGCAGGGCCGCTCGTACACCAGGTTTCGGAGCCGCACTTGCCGAGTCGCGAGCCGATCACGTTGCGGCGTGCCCGGGTATCGATGCTGCTCGGACTCGATATCGACGACGACGTCGTCACAGAGGTGCTCACGCGCCTCGGGCTCCGGGTAAGGGAAAATGAGGGCGGCTGGGAAGTCGTCGCGCCGAGCTATCGATTTGACATTAGTTCTGAAGTCGACCTAATCGAGGAAATCGTGCGGATTCACGGCTACGAGGCGGTGCCCGAAACGACCGAGATTGCGGCGTCGCCACTGCAGACCGTCACGGAGTCCCTGGTGGACCTCGACCGGGTCTCGGCGACGCTGGTTGCGCGCGATTACGAGGAAGCGATTACCTACAGTTTCATCGACGAGCGAAGTAACGTCCCGTTCGCCGGCGACGAATCGGATCTGGTTTTGAGCAATCCGATTTCATCGGAGATGTCCGTGATGCGCTCGTCGCTGTTGCCGGGACTCGCGTCCAGCGCCGCTGCGAATATCGCCCGGCAGCAGGATCGGGTGCGCCTGTTCGAGATCGGCAAGTCGTTCCACGGCACTCTCGACGCGCCGCACGAGGTCGTGCGAATAGCGGCCATCGCCGCCGGTACGGCGATGCCGGAACAGTGGGGAGTTGCCTCACAGGCTGTTGATTTCTTTGACATTAAAGCGGACCTGGTCGCACTGCTCAAACTCGCCGGAGACACATCCGACGTGGCGTTTCGTCCGCTCGGACACCCCGCGCTGCAACCCGGGCAGGCAGCCGCGGTACTGCGTGACGACCGTCAGATCGGCATCATCGGCAAGCTTCATCCGCGGGTTGCAAAGAGCCTGGAACTGAAGCGCGATACTTACGTTTTCGAAGTAGACGCACTGCAGGCGCTCGCGTCGGCCGCGCCCGTCGCAAAAATCGTGTCCCGCTTCCCCGTCATACGCCGCGACCTTGCCGTCCTCGTGGCAGAGGATGTATCCGGTGAAGATCTTGTCGAAGCGGTAGCGTCCTCTTCCCCGGAACTGATTCGCGATGTCAGGATTTTTGACATTTACCAGGGACCCGGAATAGAAGCTGGGCTAAAAAGCGTTGCAATAAGCTTGATTTTGCAGGAAACATC
>DATHRM010000239.1:0-10420 GCA_035465295.1 Woeseiaceae bacterium
GCTACCGGAAGGGGCCGGGGGTGGCGGCGGTGCAGGCGGCGGCGTGCACGTGTCGCCGCCCCCGCCGCCGCCGCAGGCGGCGGTCCGCAGTGCAACGGCCGACAGGACGATGCTGCCCAGCCGGATGCGTTCCGGCACCAATCGATACAAATAATCCATACCTGAGTACAATCCCTGTGGTTCACGCCTGCCCCGCGGCGGAATGTTGATGCCTTTTCGCGAATAATAACGGGGCGAGCTGAACCGGAACAGAACCGGGGGCTCGCTCTCACGCAATATTGTGCGATCCAGGTCCGTATTCCTCAGACCAGTATTGGTAGACTTTGCTCCCCGTTCCTGCGAACGAATCATAATTACCGCACTTTACAGGCATCCGGGACAAATTTACGTATGCGAAACAAAAAGATACTGGTAACCGGCGGTGCCGGGTACATCGGCAGTCACGTGGTCCGGCAGCTCGGCGCGGCCGGCGAAGACGTGGTCACACTCGACAACTTGTGCACGGGCTTTCGCGAGGCGGTCACCGCCGGCGAGTTGATCGTGGGCGAGACCGGTGACGCTGCCCTGCTGGACCGCATCTTCGCGGAACACGCGATCGACACGGTCATGCACTTTGCGGCCCACACGATCGTGCCCGAGTCCGTCGCGGATCCGCTGAAGTATTACCGCAACAACACCTGCTCGAGCCGCACGCTGCTCGAAGCCGCGCACAAGCACGGCGTCAGGCACTTCGTCTTCTCATCGACGGCGGCGGTCTACGGCATTCCGCCCGGCGGCAAGGCGGCAGAGGATTCGCCGACCGCGCCGATCAATCCCTACGGGACGTCCAAGCTGATGACCGAGTGGATGCTCAGGGACCTGGCAATAGCCGGCGGCCCGAGCTACGTCGCCCTGCGCTATTTCAACGTCGCGGGCTGCGACCCGACGGGCACGATCGGCCAGTCGACGCCGAAAGCGACGTTGCTGGTCAAGGTTGCCTGCGAAGCGGCGACCGGCAAGCGGCCCGGCGTGTCGATCTTCGGCACCGATTACCCCACCCCGGACGGCACCGGGCTGCGCGATTACATCCATGTCGAGGACCTCGCGTCCGCGCACCTCGACGCGCTGACCTACCTGCGCAAGGGCGGCGAGTCGACGACCCTGAACTGCGGCTACGGCCACGGCTACAGCGTCAGGGAGGTGCTGGAGGCGGTCGAAAAAGTCAACGGCGCTCCCCTGACCATTGCCGAAGAACCCCGCCGGGCCGGTGACCCGCCCGAGCTCGTGGCGGTCGCGGACAGGGTCCGTTCGGTGCTCGGATGGAAGCCCGAATACGACGATCTTGAAACGATCGTGCGAACGAGCCTCGCATGGGAAAGCAAGATCGCTGCTCGCGACCCGAGCGCTTACTGGCCGGACTGATCAAGCCCTTCGCGGTGCTACACTTCGCGCATGGAATTCCGCCGGCCAAGATCGCTTAACGGACTGATTCTCGTCGGGTTCGGTCTCGTTGCGCTGCCCCTGCTGGTGGCGGTGATCTGGGCACTGGTCAACCTCGACCGGCTTGCCGCACAGAGCGAGGACATCATCAACACCGGCATTGCGTCGGCGCGCAACAACCGGTTGCTCGCGGAAGATATCGTGCAGCTGCAGCGATCGACGAACCAGTACCACATCCTGCGCAATGAGGAGAGCCGCACGATCATGCGCCAGGACCTGCGCCGGATCGAGACGCGCCTGCAGGACATGTCCAGGCTGACCAACCAGGCGGGCGCAACCGAGAAGTCGGTGCTGATCGGCCGCGAGGCTCGCGACATCGTGCGAACGGTGTCTCGCGATGACCTCCGTGCCGCCGAGGCCGCAGCGGCCATCGAAAGCTTCGGCCCGCTCCGGAAACAGGTGGTGGAGCTGACGTCGACGCTCACGAACTTCGTCGACAACGAGCTTCTCACGCTGCAGGAATCGACCAACCAGGCCCAGCGGATCTCGGCCTGGCAGGTCGCGGCGCTGGTTCCCGGCACCCTGTTACTGGTGCTGTTTTTCACGCTCCTGATCGGCCGGCCGATCCGCCAGATCGACCGTGCGATTCACCAGCTGGGCCAGAGCGGCCTGTCGAAGCCGATCGTCGTCAAGGGGCCGACCGACCTCGAGCGGCTCGGGCGCCAGCTCGACTGGTTGCGCGTGCGACTGCTGGAACTCGCTCAGGAAAAGAACCGCTTCCTGCGCCACATGTCCCACGAGCTCAAGACGCCGCTCGCCAACATCCGCGAAGGCACCGAACTGCTGCTGGACGGGTCGGTCGGCAAACTCAAGGCGCCGCAGCGCGAAGTAACCGACATCCTGCGCATGAACGGCCTCAAGTTGCAGCAGCTCATCGAGAACCTGCTGAGTTTCAGTGCCTGGCAGGCGAAGAGCGAGGTGCTCAACCTGAGCGATTTCCCGTTGCGCGCGCTGGTCATCGGAGTGGCGAAGGAACAGCGGCTCGCGCTCAAGTCCGCCGGCATCCAGCTGCGGCTCGAGGTCGACGACATAATTGTGAATGCGGATCGCGACAAACTGCGCACGGTATTCGATAATTTGCTGTCGAATGCCGTGAAGTTCACGCCGAAGGGAGGCATGGTGACCATCCGGGCGCGGCGGGAACCCGCCAGCTTCGTAGTGGACTTCGCGGATACGGGGCCGGGCATCCCGGAAGAGGAACGCACCAGGATATTCGAAGCGTTCTTCCAGGGACGCCGGGAACAGGGCGGCCACGTGGCCGGCACGGGTATCGGCCTGTCGGTGGTACTGGAGTGTATCCAGGCGCACGACGGATCGGTTAGCCTAGTGGATACGGGAGAGTTCCCGGGTGCGCACTTCAGGATGTATATCCCGCAGGAGCGCATAGCGACGCAGCAGAAATTGGCAGCCAATGCTTGAGGAAAGTCCGACAATAACAACGAAACGCCTCGTCGCGGCAATCCTGATTGCCGCGACGTTGACAGGCTGTTCGCAGACCAAGAGCTGGCTGGACTCGGTACGCGGCAACGATCCCTCGGCGTCTGACGAACCGGTTATCCTAGGTGCGCCGGCGGCGGACGAGTACCTGTCGGAACTGTCGCACCTGTCGTCAAACGACCCCGCGCTGCAGGCGGAGATCGTCGCCGACTCGCAGGCCGCAGCCCAGCTGACGCCGAACCCGTCGACAAGGTTGCGCTATGCGCTCGTGCTGGCGACGCCCGGCCACCCGGACAGCGACCCGCAGCAGGCGCAGAGCATCCTGCGCGAATTGATGGCGCTGCCCGCCCTGATGACGCCCGCCGAGGTGGCACTCGCGACGATTTACCTGAAATCGAGCGAGGAACTCATCCTGCTGAACTCGGAAACCCGCCGCCTGCGCGCGTCCTCGGACCGGACTCAGCGGACGGAAGAGGCGGCCATCAGCCAGCGGCTCGCCACGGTCGAGGCCGAGAACCGGCAGCTGAGGCGCGACCTGCAAGAGGCGGAGGACAAGCTCGAGGCCATCACGTCGATCGAGCGCTCTATTCGCGAGCAGGAATAGCCTCCCGCAGGAGGAGACCGGGCCGGGGGCCCTTCTCTGCCGAGCGGTTCCTTGCCGACGGCCCCGGTTCCCACTACCCTTTGGGTTTCCTGACTTTAGTTAAATCACATGGCCTCCAAGAATACCGGTTCCGAGGGAAAGATCCTGCTTGTCGACGACGATCCCGGCCTGCTCCGGCTGCTGTCAATTCGGCTGCGCGCCGAGGGCTACGAAGTCGAGGCCGTCGAGTCCGCGCACAAGGCGCTGGCAATCCTGAATCGCTTCAGGCCCGACCTGGTCATTACCGACCTGCGCATGGACAAGATGGACGGCATCGGGCTGCTCAAGGAACTGCAGACCCGCTCGCCCGGACTCCGGGTAGTGATCGTCACCGCGCACGGCACGATACCCGACGCCGTCGTGGCCACGCAGAGCGGCGCGTTCGGTTTCCTGACCAAGCCCATCGACAAGGACGAACTCATGCAGACCGTGCAGAAGGCCATCAAGGTCTCGGGCTCGGTCGAAGTCGAGGAAGGCTGGTCGGCGGCGATCATCACGCGCAACCAGGCCATGAAAGAGATCCTCAACCAGGCCAAGATGGTTGCCGCGACCGACGCACGCGTGCTCATCAACGGCGAGAGCGGCACCGGCAAGGAGCTGCTGGCGCGCGCCATTCACAACGCGAGCCCGAGGCACGAGAAACCGTTCGTGGCCATTAATTGTTCGGCCATGGCCGAAAACCTGCTGGAATCCGAGCTCTTCGGCCACGAAAAAGGCGCGTTCACGGGCGCAACCCGCAGCCACAACGGCCTTTTCCAGGCGGCCGAGGGCGGCACGCTGATGCTCGACGAGATCGGCGACATGCCGATGCGCCTGCAGGTCAAGCTGCTGCGGGTGCTGCAGGAACACCAGGTGCGGCCCGTCGGCAGCACTGCGGCGATCGATGTCGACGTGCGCGTGATTTCGGCGACCCACCGCGACCTGCAGGAACTCATGGGCCAGGGCCGCTTCCGGGAAGACCTCTACTACCGGCTGAACGTGGTCAACATCAAGATCCCGACGCTGGACCAGCGCCGCGAGGACATCCCGCTACTGGTTGCCCATTTCCTCCAGCAGATCGCGCGCGAAGCCGGCCAGGAACGCAAAGTCTATGCACCCGAGGCCGTGGAGATGCTCGTGACGGCCGAGTGGCCGGGCAATATCCGCCAGCTCTACAACGTGGTGCGGCAGAACGTCGCGCTGTCACGCTCGCCCGTCATTTCGGCGGAACTCGTGCAGCAGTCACTCGGCGAGCATTCCGGCAAGTTGCTGTCGTTCAGCGACGCACGCGACGAGTTTACGCGCAACTACCTGTCGCAGATCCTGCAGATCACCACGGGCAACGTGAGCCAGGCAGCGCGGCTCGCGAAACGCAACCGCACCGATTTCTACAAGCTGCTGGCACGCCACGACCTCAACCCGGACCAGTTCAAGACCCGGTAGATCGAATCGCTATCCCGTAGGAGCGGGCCCTGGCCCGCGAACAGTCAATTGGCGTTGACCACGCTCTTCTTCGAATAGGCCTCGGCCGTCAGGCCGTACTTGTTCATCAGGTCGTAAAGCGTCGGCCGCGTAATGCCGAGCAGTTCCGCCGCTTTGGAGATGTTGCCGTAGCTGCGCGTCAACGCCACGCGGATCGCCTTCGACTCGGCGCGTTGCCGGACCTCGCGCAGGTTCAGCGATTCCGGCTCGCCGTCACCCGCCTGCAGCCCAAGGTCCGCGGCCGTAACCAGCTTGCCGTCGGCCATGATCACGGCACCCTTGATCTTGTTCTCGAGCTCGCGCACGTTGCCCGGCCAGCAATAGGACTCGATGGCCTTGATGGCATCCTCGCTGAAGCCATTGAGGGCTCTGCACTGCTTCTTGCAGTATTTCTGCAGCAGCGTGCGCGCGAGAATGAGACGCCCCTCTTCGCGCTCCCGGAACGGCGGGATGTTGATCGTGATCTCGCTGACACGGTAATACAGGTCCTCGCGGAAAGCGCTGGCCTTGATCAGGTCCTCGGGATTCTGGTTCGTTGCGCAGATCACGCGCACGTCCACGGAGATTTCCTGCCGGCCGCCGACGCGCTCGATCACACGCTCCTGCAGGAAACGCAGCATCTTCGCCTGCAGCGGCAAAGGCATGTCACCGATCTCGTCGAGGAACAGGGTACCGCCGTCGGCTATTTCGACCTTGCCGGGGGTCGTCTTGACCGCCCCGGTGAAGGCACCCTTTTCGTGCCCGAAAAGCTCCGATTCCAGCAGGTTCTCCGGTATCGCGGCGCAGTTGATCGCCACGAATGCGTTGTCCTTGCGCGGGCTCAGGCGATGCAGGGAGCGGGCCAGCAGTTCCTTGCCGGTACCGGATTCGCCCAGCAGCAGCGTTGTCACGTCCGTGGGCGCGACTTTTTCGATCATGCGGCAGACCGCCAGCATGCCTTCGCTCGCAGCGACGATGCCGTCGAGCGGCGAATCGCTCACGACGTCCTGCAGCCGGCGGTTTTCGGCTTCGAGGAGACTGATGCTGAATGCGCGCTCGACGATGAGCTTCAGCGTGTCGGTGTCGACGGGCTTCTGGTAGAAGTCGTAAGCCCCGAGCGCAATGGCGCGCAGCGCATTTTCCTGGTCGCCGTGGCCGGTGACGACGATGACTTTCGTGGACGGTGACAGCTTGAGAATCTCGGAAAGCGTCAACAGGCCTTCTTCGACGCCGTCGGGTTTGGGCGGCAACCCCAGGTCCTGCAGCACGACGGCCGGTTCGTGGCGCCTGAGTTCCGCGATCGCCGACTCCCGATCGGGAGCGGTACACACGTCGTAGTCTTCGAAACACCAGCGCAACTGGCTGAGTAATCCAGGATCATCCTCTACGATCAGGAGTCTGTGAGCCTGCTCGCCCATTGCGTCCTTCGTGTATCCCCAAGCGACGTTCATGGTGCCATGCCCACGGTGCCCTGTGGAGGGTAGCGATCACGAGCGAAAGTGTGACCTGTGCCGCCGCTTATGTTGCTACCCGGTCGACGCCCCTCGATGAGCGATATTACATAAGTCGTGCAACGCGTCAATGCAGGGCGTTGCATACGTATTTTCCCGTAGTTGCGAATCATTCTCATTTGCATTATCGTCTGAGCCTCACAGATTACAACGCTCTCCAGGGGAGTTGATGAACCGCAAGTTACAGCGCGCCGTCCAGGGCGCAATTCTCGTCTCGACCTTCATGCTGCCTTTCGCCGCCAGCGCGGCCGAGGACGGCGTTAGCGACACGATCGACACGATAACGATCTTCGGCCGCAAGGCCGATGTCGCCGACGTCCCGGGGTCCGCACACAGGATCGACAGCGAAGAACTGGAGGTCTTCAACACGGCCGACATCATGCGCGCACTGCGCACCGTCCCCGGCGTCTACCTGCAGGAAGAGGAAGGCTTCGGGCTCAGGCCGAATATCGGCATTCGCGGCTCCGGGCTCGACCGCAGCGCACGCATCGCGTTGCTCGAGGACGGCATTCTCATTGCGCCGGCGCCCTACTCCGCGCCGTCGGCCTACTATTTCCCGACGCAGCGGCGCATGAACGCCCTCGAAGTCCTGAAGGGACCGGCATCGGTCGCTATCGGCCCGCGCACTACCGGCGGCGCGATCAACATGATTTCCACGCCGATTCCCGACGCAATGGGCGTGATGGCCGATGTCCGCTTCGGCGAGCACGGCACGGCGGACGCCCACCTGCACGCGGGCAACCGTGGCCAGCGCGTCTCCTGGCTGCTGGAAACCGTGCAGGCGGGCAGCGACGGCTTCAAGACCATCGAAGGCCCGGTCGGCGGCGACACGGGCTACGATCTCGAGGACTACGTTGCGAAGCTGCAGATCGACAGCGATCCCCGAAGTGCCGTTTACCAGAGCCTGCGCGTCAAGCTCGGCTACACGGAGCAGGATTCCAACGAGACCTACCTCGGGCTGACCGATGACGATTTCGCGACCACCCCGTACAACCGCTACGCGGCATCCGCAAACGACAATTTCCAGAGCGAACACGAGCAGTACCAGGCCACCTACGTGATCGATCCCGGCAACAGCTGGCGTGCCCAGGTAACCGCGTATCGAAACGACTTCTGGCGCAACTGGTACAAGGTGCAGTCGGTCGGCGGCGAGAGCATCTCCGACGTGCTTGACGACCCCGCCACGTTTGCGACCGCGCTCGGCTACATGCAGGGTGTCACGAGCCCGGACGACGCCGTGCAGATCCGTGCCAACAACCGCGAGTACTACTCACAGGGCGTGCAGGCCAGCCTGCAATGGGACACCGGATTCGGCGATACCGATATCGCGCTTACGACCGGGTTCCGTATTCACGAAGACGAGGAAGACCGCTTCCAGCACCAGGACGGCTATCGCATGGACGACGGCACCCTCGTGCTGACGACCGCGGCGGCGCCCGGCTCGCAGACCAACCGCGTCAGCCAGGCGGATGTACGCTCGTTGTTCGTCGACGCCGAGATTCGTACCGGCAACTGGATCCTGACGCCGGGCCTGCGCTTCGAGGACATCGACATGCAGCGACTGGACTACTCGACGGACGATCCGTCGCGCAGCCAGGGCCCGAGCCGCGTGCGCGAGAATTCGACGCAGGTCGTGATCCCGGGCATTGGAGCCCTGTACCGCGTGTCGGAGGAATGGCGCCTCCTCGCGGGCATACACAGAGGCTTCAATCCGCCTGCGCCGGGCAGCTCCGCCGAAGAGGAAGACAGCCTGAACTTCGAGGCCGGCGCGCGTTACGACAACGGCAACCTGAGCTTCGAGGGCATCTACTTCCTGAACGACTACGACAATCTCGTAGGCACAGTCACCGAATCGACGGGTGGCGGCGGCGAGATCGGCGACCAGTTCGACGGCGGCGAAGTGGAAGTGTCCGGCCTCGAGCTCTCCGGTGCTTACACCTGGCGACTGCATACGGTCGACGTGCCGTTCGAGCTGCGCTACACGTGGACCGCCGAAGCGGAGTTCCAGAACGCATTCGAAAGCGACTTCGATCCCTGGGGCGACGTGCAGATAGGCGACGAGTTGCCCTACATTCCCGAACACCAGCTGCGCGCGTCTGCCGGCCTCGAGGCCAGCAATTGGCGCTTCAATATCGCAGCCAACTACGTCGGCGAGTTGCGTACGCGCGCCGGACAGGGTGCCTTCGTCCCCGAAGAATCGATCGACTCTCACGTGGTCTGGGACATGGTTGCGGCCTGGCAGTTTACCCCGCAGCTCTCGACCTACGTGAAGGTCGATAACCTGTTCGACGAGACCTATATCGCAGCACGCCGCCCGGCCGGTGTGCGTCCCGGCCTCCCTCGAACCGCTTACCTCGGCCTCACCTACAGGCTGTAAGCGGTCCCTGCAGGAGCCCGCCACCCGGCGGGCTCCTGCAGTACTTTTCAGTTCACGAACCGCGTCACGGCGTTGGAGAGGTTGCTCTCGACGCCGGCCGCGTTGAAGGACGTCATCGCGAACTCCCACGCCCCGGGCACGAGATCCTCGATGACGACCGTGGTCAACCCGGGGCTGTCGATTTTCATCCATTCCGTGTACTGCCCGGGATTGTTGCCCCAGTAGATCCAGTAGCCCGCGAGATCGACGAGGTAGCTGCCGTCCTCGTTCTCGGTGGGCGGCATCCAGCTCAGCGTGACGGTGCCCGGGGCGGCGCCGGCGGCCACGACCTCGATCGAAAACGCCGGCAGGCTGGTTACGACGACGCCGTCCGTTGCAGAGATCGTAATTGCCTCGTAGAGGCCGATATGCGCGTCGTCAGGGGTACCGTAGAGCTCGCCCGTGATTTCGTCGAAGCCGGCCCAGTGCGGCAGGCCGTCGATCATAAAAACCGGTGGCGTATCTGCGTTGCTTTCGATGCCCGGCGTAAACAGGTACAGGTGGCCGGCGCTTACGGCTTCGGGCGGCGTCCCGGATATCATCAGGTGAGGGGTGGGGTCGCTGATCGCCTCGTCCTTCATGGTAGCGACCGGCTCGGCACCAAATTCTACAACCCGCGTAATAGTGTTCGACCGGGCACTCTCGATACCTGCCGCGTTTACGGACGACATCGCGAATTCGTACGTTCCCGCCGCCAGGTTTTCGATGACAGCCGTCGACACGCCCGGGTTGTCGATCTGCATCGAGTTTGCGGAGGTCCCGCTCGTGTCGCGCCAGTAGATCCGGTAGCCCGCGAGATCCAGGAGCGGCGACCCGTCTTCGTTCTCGGTTGGCGGCGTCCAGCTTAGCGTCACAACGCCTGGAACCATGCTCGATGCGGGTTCCGCTCCGTCCGTTTGCGCTGCCTCACCCGATTCCGCGCCCGAGGTATCTTCGGCTTTTGCAACCGTGCCGTCCGCCGTTGCAGCGCTCGATGCATCCTCCTCACCCGGTTCTTCCCCGCCGTGGTGGTCTTGCTCCTCGTCGTTCTCGTTCTCGTGGTCGTGCCGGTCGTCCGCTTTGCCGTTGTCGTGATCGTGGCGCTCGTTACGATCGTGATCGCCCTGGTCGTCATCGGGTTCCTGCTCGTCTCGTTCGCCCGAGTCACCCCCGTCGTGGTCCCGCTCGTCTTTCTTGCCGCCCTCGTCTTTCGTGTCTTTCTTGCCACCTTCGTCTTTCGTGTCTTTCTTGCCACCTTCGTCTTTCTTGATGTCTTTATCGTCCTCGTCGTTTTTGTTGCCGTTGTCGTCCTTACCCTTACCTTTGCCTTGCCCGGCGTTCGCGGGGCCGCCACCACCGCCCTTGTCGTTCTTCTTCGCAAAAACGATCGATGGTGGGCCAACGTCCCGTGTCACGTCGGACTGGTGAGATATCTCCGGCGGAAGAATGAGTCCGTTGGCGGGAATTGGTGCAGCGAGCGCAGGGAAGCCCAGCCACAACAATGCAATCGCCGGC
>DATHRM010000240.1:0-29558 GCA_035465295.1 Woeseiaceae bacterium
TGAGCACGTCCTTGATGTTGATCTTGCCGCCCTGGGACGGCTGCTTCACGAAATACTCGCTCGAGATTTCCTTGAGCGGGAGGAAGCCGTGACGGCTGGAACCGTAATCAACGAACGCGGCTTCGAGACTGGGCTCGATGCGCGTAATCTTGCCTTTGTAGATATTGGCTTTTTTTCGTTCGCTAGACGGTGCTTCGATGTTGAGATCGTAAAGGCGCTGGCCGTCGACCATCGCCATGCGCAACTCTTCTTCCTGAGTTGCATTGATAAGCATTCTTTTCATGTTGCCCTGCTTGGATTGTCCAAAGGGGCAGCAAATCGGGGCAATGCGCCAGGCGGGCGCAGGGTCGTTCACGCAAGGGTATCCGGCGCGAGACCGCACCGTTGGAAAAATTCACCATTTCCAATAGAGTCCGACGCAGTTGCATCTGAACCCAGAAAACATTCAGCATGATTTCCCTGCGGCTTTGGCCGCTCTGGCGCAGGCCGGAGTCCGGGCTGCTGCCGACTGAAATCAGGTCGCGCAGGTTCGCGGGACCAAAAATTCGAGAGGAACGTCCGAAACGTTAGGCCGGACCATCTCAGGGCGCTAATATAGCATACGATCTGGCCACTTCAACGTATTGATCATGCAAGAAAACATAAGCTCCGGCGGCGCCGGCGAGCGTGACGAGGATGGCCGGAGAACCGGCGTCCGCAAGGTCACGATCGATGCCGAACGCGCCGGACAGCGCATCGACAATTTCCTCCGGAACGAGCTGCCTGGCGTACCCAAGGGGCGCGTCTACCGCCTGTTGCGCAGAGGCGAGGTGCGCGTGAACGGCGGGCGCGTTCGCGCCGAATACCGGCTCGCGGAGGGCGACGAGGTCCGCATACCGCCTGCCCGGGTGCGTGAGGGCGGGCCGCCGCCGCCGAGCCGGCTGGCCGCGGACATGCTCGATCGCGTGATCTACGAAGACAAGCGCCTGCTCGTGATCAACAAGCCAACAGGCGCAGCGGTTCACGGCGGCAGCGGGGTCAGCCACGGCGTCATCGAATTGTTGCGTCATGCGCGGCCGGACCTCCGGGAACTGGCGCTGGTGCACCGCCTCGACCGCGAAACGTCCGGTTGCCTCGTGCTCGCCAAGCGGCGCAGTGCCTTGCGGGAACTGCACCAACGGTTCCGTGACAACCAGGTCGAGAAGAACTACCTGGCGCTGGTGGTCGGCGACTGGCAATACGGAGAGCAGGTCATCGATGCGCCGCTTTTCGTGCAGAATCGAAAGGGCGGCGAAAGGCACGTGATCGTGAGCGACGCCGGCAAACCGGCCAGGACCCGGGTCAGCCTGTCACGCACCTACGGTGTCTACAGCCTGCTGCAGTGCGCGCCCGAAACCGGACGCACGCACCAGATCCGCGTGCATCTCGCGCACGCCGGGCACCCTATCGCGGGGGACGAGCGTTACGGTGACGAGGAGGTCAACCGCCGGCTGCAGGCGCTCGGCCTGCCGCGGCTGTTCCTGCATGCCCAGTCCATCGCGTTTCCGGACGAGCACGGCAACGAGCTGCACTTCACGGCGCCGCTACCCGACGACCTCGACAGGTTCCTCGCGACATTGTAGGAGCGCGCCCCGGCGCGCGAATCAGATTCAGACCATTCGCGGTTCGAGAACCGCCCCCTACGGCCCGATCGGATACCGAAGGAGGGACTCAGGGCAGCAGGTAGCCCAGTTCCAGCAGCCGGTCGGAAATCCAGATCATCGGCAGGCCGACCAGCGCCGTCGGGTCGTCGGTTTTCACGGATTCGAACAGCAGGAACCCGGCGCCTTCTATCTTGAAGCTGCCGGCGCAGTCGTAGGGTTCGTCGAGCCGCAGGTAGGCTTCTGCGAGCCGGCGGTCGAATTCGCGGAACTGCACGACCGTCTCGTCCGTGTGCTCGTAACGTTTGCGGGTAACGGGGTCGAGCATGCAGACCGCGGTCAGGAACTTCACCGATTTGCCCGACGCAGCCAGCAGCTGTTCGACGGCTTTCTGGTGGCTGCCGGGTTTGCCCAGCACCTGGCCTTCGAGCACCGCAAGCTGGTCCGCGCCGATGATCAGCGCGTCGCGCGCACTGGCCGATACGGCTTCCGCCTTGGCACGCGCCAGGTGGCGAGCCAGCGCGTCCGGCTCCAGTCCGGCGTCATTGCTCTCGTCGACATCGGGCGACACGGCCTCGAATTCGGCGAGGAAGCGGTCCAGCAGACCGCGCCGGTACGGCGACGACGAGGCCAGCAGGATGTCGGGTGCAGAAGGGTTTTGCATAAAAAAATCAGGTGCTTGGGCCCGAAAACCCGCAGTTTACCCAGTTTCGGCCGGATCACCGATATTTTTCGTCCCCGTTCTTTGACAGGGGCCCCGCGGGTCCTTATCATGCGCGCGCCATGGGCAATCCGCTGCGACTTCGCCGTCCCGTAGCCGAACTGGCGGCTAAAGGCCAGGTTATTGAAATTGCTGAGAAAATAGGCAGTTTCGAGCGGCTTGCCGAAATCGTCGAAGCCGACCTTGCGACGCTGGATCCTGATAAGATCCCCGAAGACTGGCGCGAGGCGGCGGTCAGCGGATGGCTGGAGTTCGGTTTTGCCGACGCGCAGAAGCAGGTGGTCAGCCTGGTGGGCGAGGTGGCGGTGACGCTGGACGCGGTGTGCCAGCGGTGCCTGGAACCGTTCCGGCTGGAACTGGCGACCGACCTGAGGCTCTTGCCGACGACGGTCGATCAGGGCGTGTCGGCGGGCACCGACTTCGAGTTGTGGGAACTCGACGAGGAAATGGTCTGCCCCGCGGAGATCGTCGAAGAGGTGCTGATCATGGCAATGCCGTTGTCCGCGATGCACGAGACCGGGGCGGCATGCAAAACGTACGAACCGGCTGGTGAAGCGGTGGGGCAGACGACGAGACCGTTTGCGGCACTGAAAGCAGAGCTGGACCAGAACAAGTAACGTGCCCGCCCCGTGGCGGGTCCGAGTCAACAGGATACAGTGGCAGCGTGTTTGCGCTGCCGTGCACAGGAGATTGCAATGGCTGTTCAGAAGAGTCGTAAGACACCTTCGCGGCGCGGCATGCGGCGTTCGCATGACAAGCTCAAGAATCCGGCTCTGTCGGTGGACCCGACGTCCGGAGAGACGCACCTGCGGCACCGTGTTTCGCCCGATGGCTTCTATCGCGGCGTGCAGGTCGTGGCGCAGCCCGAAGTCGACGACGACGAATAACGCGCTTCCCATTCCGGCCTCGCCGTGAGCGTGAGGTCTCGCGACAGTGGGAAAACATACGATCATTTCGATTGATGCAATGAGCGGCGACCTCGGTGCCGAGGTCGTCGTGCGCGCGGCCGCCGCGTGCCTTGAAAAGTACAGCAACCTCGAGTTGATTCTCGCCGGCGACGAATCCGAATTGACCGGCCTCGTTACGCGGCTCATCGGCGAGGACAGGCGTCTCCGGATCGTTCACACGACCGAGGTCGTCACCATGTGCGATTCGCCGCGTGATGCCGTGCGCCACAAGAAAGACTCCTCGATGCGGGTCGCCATCGACCTCGTCAAGTCCGGCGAGGCGCAGGCGTGCGTCAGTGCCGGCAATACCGGCGCTTTGATGGCCACCGCGAAATTCGTGTTGAAAATGCTGCCCGGTATCGAGCGGCCGGCGATTATTGCGGAGTTGCCGGCGATCGGCGGCTCGCTGCACATGCTCGACCTCGGGGCCAACACGCTGGGCACGGCCGAGCAGCTGTTCCAGTTTGCCGTTATGGGATCGATCGTGACGGCCGACATCATGAAAATCGCGGAGCCGCGGATCGCGCTGCTCAACATCGGCGCCGAGGATACCAAGGGCCACGATACGGTGAAGGATGCCGCGTCGCTGCTGAACGCGAGTTCGCTGAATTACGTCGGCTTCATCGAGGGCAGCGAATTGTTTTCGGGAAAGGCCGACGTCGTGGTGACGGACGGGTTTACCGGCAACGTCGCGCTCAAGACGATGGAAGGAACCGTCGGTCTCGTGCGCCATTACGTGAAGCGCGGCTTTACCCGTAACTGGTTCGCGAAGCTGCAGGCACTGCTGGCGAGTCCGACGCTCCGGCGCATCACCCGGGAAACGGATTCGCGCAACTTCAATGGAGCGACACTCGTCGGCCTTAATGGTATCGTAATCAAAAGTCACGGCAGCGCCGACAGTTACGCGTTCCAACACGCTATCGATACGGCAATTGTCGAAGTCCGCAACGGGGTGCCGCAGCAGATTGGCAATCTGCTGCAACGGGAAGCCGCATGATGTATTCGCAAATCGTCGGGACCGGTCACTCGGAGGTGGCCGTATGATCTACACAAGAATCGTCGGGACCGGTCGTTACCTGCCGGAAAAGATTCTTACGAACTTCGATCTCGAAAAGATGGTCGACACCACCGACGAGTGGATCCGGACGCGCACGGGCGTCGAGCGCCGGCATGCGGTAGCGCCGGACCAGACCACGTCCGACATGTGCGTCGAGGCGGCGAAGAAAGCGATGGAGTCAGCCGGCGTCGAGCCAGGGGATATCGACTTCGTCGCTATCGGTACCACGTCGCCCGACCTGATCTTTCCCAACGTCGCCACGCTGGTGCAGCATCGTCTCGGCATCCCTGCGTGCCCGTCGATCGGCATGGAGGCGGCGTGCACCAGTTTTATCTACGCCCTGACGACGGTCGACAAGTTCGTCAAGGCCGGCGAGGTCAAATGCGCGCTGGTCGTCGGCGCGGAGTGCATTACCAAGCTGGTGAACTGGAACGACCGCAATACCTGCGTTCTCTTCGGCGACGGCGCCGGCGCCGTAATCGTCAAGCCATCGGAGGAGCCGGGCATACTGACGACGCACCTGTGTGCGGATGGGCAGTACAAGGATCTGCTGTATTACCCGGTCGGTGCGTCGAATCAGCTCGAGAAGGCCGGTACCGACGAGGCATCCATAATGATGACCGGCAAGGAGGTCTTCAAGGTCGCCGTCAGCAAGCTCGGCGACATCGCGCTGCAGGCGCTCGAGTCCGCCGGCATCAGCAAGGAAGAACTTGACTGGCTGGTGCCGCACCAGGCGAACATCCGCATCATCCAGGCAGCGGCCAAGCGCCTCGACCTGCCGATGGAGAAAGTAATCGTCACGGTGCAGGACCACGGCAATACGTCGGCTGCGTCCGTGCCGATGGCGCTCGACGTCGGCATTCGCGACGGCCGCATAAAGCCCGGTCAGCTCGTGTTGATGGAAGCCTTCGGTGGCGGCTTTACCTGGGGCTCGGTGCTGATGCGCCTGTAGCGCACGCCCGGCTCACTACCTACCAGATATCGGCTTTTCGAAATCGTGCGGTTCGCCGACGCATTCGTTGATGCAGCTGCTGCCGCCGGCGGTCGAGGCGGTCGCGCCGGATCGCGGCATCGATGCCGTCCTCATGTCCGCTGTCGAATTCCTCCCGGTAACGGCAGTAGTCTTCGTAGGCTTCGCGCACGTGCTGCAGTTCGCGCGCAACGAGCTCCAGGATAATGACGTCGTCGAGATAACCAATGACCGGGATTTCATCAGGAAGAATGTCTTCGGGATCGCCGAAATACACGAATGCAGCCAGGATTCGTTCCCGGTCGATCACCGGCAGCCGCCATTCGTCATCGGCAAGCATCTGCAGCATCGATTCGAGTTCGGGCAGCCGTGTTGCGACGAAATCGGGCAACGGTTCGCTCTTGCGAATATCGTCGATCACGCCGCGAATGGCGTCGATGATTTCAGACTCGTCCGCGCCGCGCACGACGTCACGTGACCTTGCCAGCGCGTTACGAAAAAAGCGCAGATCACGATCACTCAGTTCGAAGGACAGTTTCAGGCTCATCTGGTTCGGCGCCGGAGCGAAAAGACAGGCTACCGGCCTCCCTGCAACCGGTCAATCAATACGTGAAATCGAACGCGACGAGTTACGGGACAATGGTTTACCATGGCGTCGGCGGCCGTCACGGACACACGGCAGTTACCGCTGAGTGATTGAAGCATGAAACCCAAACTGATTATCGGCAACAAGAACTATTCCTCCTGGTCTTTGCGGCCCTGGTTCCTGTTGCGGGAAGCGGACATCGAATTCGATGAGCACCGTATTGCACTGGACGTCGAGGATACCGCCCGGCAAATAGCCGAGTTCAGCCCTGCCGGCAAGGTGCCGGTGCTGCTGCTCGACGACGTTGCGGTGTGGGATTCGCTTGCGATTGCGGAAACGGTGGCGGAGCGCTGGCCGGAGAAAAAACTATGGCCCGGTGATGCCGATGCACGCGCGCATGCGCGCAGCATCAGCGCGGAGATGCATTCGGGCTTTGCGGAGCTGCGATCGCGGATGCCGATGAACTGCCGTGCCATGGGTCGCCGTGTTGCGCTGCCGGACGAACTGACCCGGGACATCGATCGCGTATTCGACATCTGGTCGGACTGCTACCGGCGCTACGGCGACGACGGCTCGTGGCTGTTCGGTGAATTCAGTATCGCCGACGCCATGTATGCGCCGGTGGTGCTCAGATTCAGGACCTACGGTATCAACCTGCCCGAGTCCGCCAGGCATTATGCGAATCGCGTGTTGCAGAGCGAGGCCATGCAGGAGTGGCTGCTTGCCTGCGAAACCGAGACCGAAGTCATCGAGCAGGACGAGGTTGGCCAATGAATCCGCTGCGAATAATGCTGACGGTATTCGCTGTCATGTTCGCGGCGTCGCCGCGGGCGGAAATCTACGAGCTGCCGCCGGAGGGTTACGACGTCGTCGGCGCTGTCGCAACCGTGCTGGCGCGCGAGGAAGACACGCTCATCGACATCGCGCGCCGCAACGGGCTCGGCTATCACGATATCGTCCATGCGAATCCCGACGTCAACGTCTGGGTGCCGGGGGAGGGCACGGAAGTCGTGTTGCCGACGCGCTTCGTACTGCCGCCCGGGCCGCGACGCGGCATCGTGCTCAACCTCGCGGAGTACCGGCTTTACTATTACCCGAAACCGGTCGAAGGCGAGCCCGCGTACGTCATGACGTACCCCATCAGCATCGGGCGCATGGACTGGGAAACGCCGCTCGGTTCGACCAGCGTTATTTCGAAAGTGACGAATCCCAGCTGGTACCCGCCGCAGTCGGTGCGTGACGAACATGCGGCGGACGGCCGGCCCTTGCCGCGCATCGTGCCGCCGGGACCGGACAACCCGCTCGGCAAGTACGCGATGCGGCTCGGATTGCCCGGCTACCTCATCCACAGCACCAATCGCCCCGCGGGCGTCGGCATGCGCGTAACGCACGGCTGTATTCGCATGTTTCCCGAAGACATCGAATACCTGTTCCCCAACGTGGACCTGAACACAACGGTCCGAATCATCAATGCGCCGGTGAAGATCGGCTGGTTCGGCGATGAACTCGTGATGGAAGTGCATCCCGTGCTCGAGGCGATCGTGTCGGAAGGTAACGAGGAACTGGTCGCCGCCGATATCGACGTCGACACCGGCGACGGGGTGACGGACGAGAACGAGAGTCCCGTGCCGGCGAAGGATCCGCTGACCTACGTAACGGAGCAGTTCATTGCCGTGACCGGCACTCGTGCGGGCGCGCTCGACTGGGATGAAGTCGAAACCCTGATCGATCGTTCCGACGGTATACCGGCTGCGGCCGGGACGCGCATAAAAAACGCCGCGGCAAGCGCGGCGTCTCAATAAAGTCTTTATGTCTTGTTGTAGTCTGGTGCTACTTCGACATCGATTTCTGGAACATGCGCTCCATGCTTTCGCGGTTTGCTTCGCAGCAAGCCTGCGCTTCGTTCGCAGCTGACAGAGCCTGGTCTGCAGTGCTCTGAGCTGCAGCAGCAGCCTGGGCAGCACGATCAGCAGCAGCGCGGGCAGACTCGGCAGCCGCGGCAGCGGCAGATGCGTCAGCAGCGGCCTTGTTGGCGGTCGCTTCGATTTCTGACGTGCCTGCACAGCCCGTGGCGAGTGCGGCAACGAGCACAAGAGCGCTTACTTTGAGTGCGGTTTTCTTCATTGTCTAAGATTCCTCTGGTTGGGAAAAACTGCAGGCGGATTATTTCGCAAATAGCGGCTAGCTGCAACGAAGATCACTGTTTTTATTATTCTTTGTCGTCCGATTGCGACAAAAAAAACGCTTTTCACACCGTCTCCCGGCGCAAATGATTTTCATTCGTTTACCGGTTGCGTTCCTGTCGATGCGCGGCCGGGCGATAAACGCTTGCACCGATCAAAGTACTGTATATAATCGCAGGTACTGTGAATTCATACAGGGCATGATCAAATGCGCGAACTGACCCCCAGACAATCGCAAATTCTCGATATGATTCAGGACTTTATTAACGAAACCGGGATGCCGCCGACGCGCGCCGAGATTGCGCGTGAACTCGGTTTCAAGTCCGCCAATGCCGCCGAGGAACATTTGCGCGCGCTGCAGAGAAAGGGCGTGCTGGAACTCGTACCCGGTGCCTCGCGAGGTATTCAGCTCAAGGATTCGTTGCGTGAGCAGATGGGATTGCCGCTCGTGGGCCGGGTCGCGGCAGGCAGCCCCATTCTCGCCCAGGAACATATCGAGGCGCATTACAAGCTCGATCACGCGCTGTTCGACCCCAAACCGCATTACCTGCTGCGTGTCCACGGCATGAGCATGAAAGATGCCGGCATCCTCGACGGTGATCTCGTCGCCGTGCATCGTACGCCCGAAGTCCGCAGCCGGCAGATCATCGTTGCGCGGCTCGAGGACGAGGTGACCGTGAAGCGCTATCGCCAGGAAGGCGCGATGGTCTGGCTGTTACCCGAGAACCCGGAGTTCGAACCGATACAGGTCGATCTCGCCCACCAGGCGCTCGTCATCGAGGGCGTGGTGGTCGGTGTCATCCGCGACGGTATCCCGCTGCACTGATGGCCGGGGACGCGCATGCCACGCAATAGCGATACGTCGTCTCTCGAGAAGCTATTGGAAAATCCGCGTGTCTGGCGCGCCCGCAGTCAGCCGGGGCCGGCAGAGGGACTGTCCAGTGGTTATGCGCAGCTGGATCGCCTGCTGCCCGGTGGCGGGTGGCCCCGTCCGGCCCTGACCGAGATATTGATCGAGCAATACGGCATCGGCGAATTGCAGTTGCTGATGCCGGCGCTGGCAAGCCTGTGTGTCGAAGAGACCGGCGCCGAAGTCGCTGAACCGGGCTGGATCGCCTGGGTGGCGCCGCCGTTTCAGCCGTATCCCCCTGCGCTGCAAAATTGTGGCATCGATCTCGCGCGTATGCTGATCGTACGGCCCAGGAACGACAGCGAAGCATTGTGGTCGGCCGAGCAGGCCCTGTCGTCGGGGACCTGTGCTGCCGTGTTGTTATGGCCGCACAGGCTCGATGACCAGGCCAGCCGGCGCCTGCAGCTCGCTGCCGAAAAGGGCGGCTGCTGGGCCATTGCGTTTCGTCCGCTTTCGGCACGTCACGAACCGTCGGCAGCGGCATTGCGCATCGAGCTGTCGGCGGATCACCGCGGTACACGGCTGGCAATCCTGAAAAGCCGTGGCGGCAGTCCCGCCGTGTTACATAATGTGGTGTGAAGATGGCGCGGGCACGACGATCACCTGTCATCGCACGGGACAACACACCGACCCCTGACGCCAGTCCCCGGCACACCCAGTATGCGTTGCCGCTCGCGAAAGCAGAGCGGCTCTGGTTTTGTGTGTACCTGCCGAAGCTGCCGCTCGAAGCCTGCGGTCCGGGTGACGGTGACCTGGCTGTCATCGAGGAACGGCAGGGCGTTCATCGTGTATTGCTTGCCGGAGCTCGCGCCAGGGCTGCGGGCATCTTGCCGGGCCAGTCGCCGAATGCGGCACTGGCGCTTCTGCCGGACCTGAAGCTCGAAGAACGCAACGTGATCCGGGAGCAGCAAGTACTCGAACTGCTGGCGACCTGGCTCGAGCAGTTCAGTTCGTTTGTCTGTATCGCCGGCCCCGACGTGCTGTTGCTCGAGATCGCCGGCAGCCTGCGGCTGTTCGGCGGCCTGAAGAGCCTGCGCCGGCAGGTTGCGGCAGGTCTCGAGGCACAGGGGTTCGAGGCTGCGCTGGCGATTGCGCCGACGCCGCTGGCGGCAACCTGGCTTGCGCGAGGCGGGCAACGCGCCTGCGTTCGCGAAGCGGCCAATATCATGCCGGCGCTGCGCAGCCTGCCGCTGTCCTGTCTCGATTGGCCGCCCACGGTGCTCGAGTCGCTGGCCGGCATGGGAATCACCGACGTCGGCGATTGCCTGCGGTTGCCGCGCGAAGGCTTCGCGCGGCGCTTTGGCGTAAAGCGCCTGCTGGAGCTGGATCGCGCCCTCGGGCACGCGCCGGACCCGCGCAACTCATGGCGTGCACCGGAGCGGTTTTGCGCCGATTTCGAGATGACGGAAGAGCAGGGCGACCGGGAGTTACTGCTGGCGATTTGCCGCGAGTTACTGCAGTCGCACGAGCAGTTCCTGCTGGCGAGGCAGCTGGGCACGCAGCGCCTGTTATTCACGTTCTTCCACCTCAAGGCGAAGGCGACGTCGCTGCCGCTCGGCGGCGCCCGTGCCGATCGTGCAGCCGATCACTGGTACGAACTGCTGCGCCTGCGGTTCGACAAACTGGTGCTGCCCGAGCCCGTTATCGCGATACGGTTACGCGGCGGTACGACGCGGGCGCTGCACGCCACATCGGGCCGCCTGGCCTTCCACGGCCGGGCGCCGCGCGAGCACTACTACTCGATGTCCGAGCTGGCCGAACGGCTGGCAGCGCGCATCGGCAACGGCTCCGTGCACGGCGTCAACGCGGTTGCCGATCACCGGCCGCACTATGCCTGGTGCACGCGGGACCTGTTCGCGGCACGGGCGGCCGATGCGCTGACCCGGGTTCGCCAGGGCATCGCGCGCCCGTTGTGGCTGCTGCCGGAACCCGAATTGCTGTCGACGGACAACGGCCATCCGCTGCACCAGGGCAAGTTGCGTTTCGTTTCGGGGCCCGAGCGTCTCGAAACCGGCTGGTGGGACGAACACGGCATCGCCCGCGACTATTACACGGCCGTCAGCCCGCGTGGCGCCGGGCTGTGGGTCTTTTGCAACCGGGATCGTCAGCAAGGCGACGAGGCGGCCTGGTATCTGCACGGCATGTTCGGATGACGTAATGTGGCGGATTCGCTACGCGGAACTGCATGCCCTCAGCAATTTCACGTTCCTGCGCGGTGCGTCGCATCCCGAGGAACTCGTGGAGACGGCCGCGACCCTCGGTTACGACGCACTTGCGATCACCGACGAGTGTTCGATGTCCGGGGTGGTGCGTGCGCACATGGCGGCAAAGGCCCTCGAGCTCAAACTCATCATCGGTTCCGAGCTGCGCCTGCAGAGCGGCCGCAAGCTGGTGGTGCTGGCACAGAATCGAAACGGCTATGCCGCGCTTTGCCGGCTTGTCACGCGGGCCCGGCGCGCTGCAGAGAAAGGCAGCTATGTGTTGCAGCGCAGCTTCTTCGAGGATGGGCTCCCGGATTGCATCGTGTTGTGGGTGCCGGACGACGCGCTTGCGCTCGATGTCGAAGACCACTGGATACGCGAGACGTTTCGGGATCGCTTGTGGATCGCGGTCGAGCTGCTTGCCGACGGGCGCCATGAAGAGCGTCTCGATGCGTTGCGTGAAGTCGGCCGGCGGCTCAGGTTACCGCTGGTGGCCAGCGGCGACGTACACATGCATCGTCGCTCCCGGCGCGTGCTGCAGGATACGCTGACGGCGATCCGCGAGGGCGTTACCGTCGATACGGCCGGTTTCCGGCTGTATTCGAACGGTGAACGCCATCTGCGCACTCTCGAGGTGCTGCAGCATTTCTATCCGGAGGAACTGCTGCACGAGACGCTGCACATTGCGGAGCGCATCGACTTTTCGCTCGACGAGCTGCGCTACGAGTATCCCGACGAGATCGTTCCCGCGAACGAGACCCCGGCAAGCTACCTGAGAAAGCTCACCGGGCAGGGCATGCGCGAGCGCTGGCCCGGCGGAGTGCCGCAAAAGGTCGTGCGGCTCGTCGAGCACGAGTTGCAGCTCATCGCCGAGCTGCGTTACGAACCGTATTTCCTGACGGTTTACGACATCGTCAGTTTCGCGCGCTCAAAAGGCATTCTTTGCCAGGGCCGGGGCTCGGCCGCGAATTCCGCCGTGTGTTTTTGCTTGGGTATTACAGAGGTCGACCCGGCGCGCATGGAGACGCTGGTCGAACGATTTATTTCCAGGGAGCGCAACGAACCGCCCGACATCGACGTCGATTTCGAACACGAGCGGCGCGAGGAGGTGATCCAGTACATCTACGCAAAATACGGCAGGGACCGCGCCGCGCTGGCGGCGACGGTGATTACCTACCGGCCGCGCAGCGCATTGCGGGACGTCGGCAAGGCGCTCGGGCTGTCGGAAATACAGGTCGGCCGCCTTGCGCGCTCGATGCAGTGGTGGGACGGCAAGCGCGTCGACGACAGCCGCGTCCTCGAAGCGGGGCTGGATCCCGACAGTCCCGTGATCCGGCGGCTACTCTATCTCGTCAGGGAACTGGTCGGCTTCCCGCGGCACCTGTCGCAGCACGTCGGCGGTTTCGTCATCGCGAACGGCCCGATGTCGGAACTCGTACCGATCGAGAATGCGTCGATGGAAGACCGCACGGTGATCCAGTGGGAGAAAAACGACCTCGAGGACCTGGGTCTCCTGAAGGTCGACGTCCTCGGGCTGGGCATGTTGACGGCGATCCGCCGCAGTTTCGAGCTGATACGTGATTTCGACGGCCGGGAGTACACGCTCGCGAGCGTGCCCGCGGAGGATCCCGCCGTCTACGACATGATCTGCGAAGGCGACACGATGGGGGTGTTCCAGATCGAGTCGCGCGCACAGATGGCGATGTTGCCGCGGCTGAAGCCGCGATGCTATTACGACCTCGTCATAGAGGTCGCGATCATCCGGCCCGGCCCGATCCAGGGCGACATGGTGCATCCCTACCTGCGGCGCCGGAACGGCGAGGAAGCCGTCGATTATCCCAGCGAGGAGGTCAAGGGCGTCCTGCAGCGTACCCTCGGCGTGCCGATTTTCCAGGAGCAGGTGATGGCGCTCGCGGTCGCGGCCGCCGGCTTCACGCCGGGCGAAGCCGACCGCCTGCGGCGCGCGATGGCGGCGTGGAAGCGGCGCGGCGGTCTCGGGCCCTTCGAGAGCAAGCTGATCGACGGCATGCGCCGGCGCGGCTACAGCGAGGAATTTGCGCGGCAGATCTTTCGCCAGATCGAAGGCTTTGGCGAGTACGGCTTCCCGGAGTCGCATTCGGCCAGTTTTGCGTTGCTCGTCTACGTTTCCTGCTGGCTCAAATGCCATACGCCGGCGGCCTTTACCTGTGCTTTGCTGAACAGCCAGCCCATGGGGTTTTACTCGGCCTCGCAACTCGTTCAGGACCTGCGTCGTCACGGCGTCGAGGTTCGCGGCGTCGATATCAATCAAAGCGACTGGGATTGTTCGCTCGAGCCGGGCGACGACGGTGCAGCGGCGCTGCGGCTCGGATTCCGGATGGTCAAGGGCCTGCCCGAGGAGGCCGGGCGGGCCATTGCCGGGAGACGCGGTGAGCAACCGTACGCGAGCACCCAGCAGCTGCTGGAGAGAACCGGGCTCGATCGGCGTGAACTCGAGGCGCTCGCGTCGGCCGGTGCGCTGCGGACCCTCGAAGGGCACCGCCACCAGGCGCGCTGGGCGGTAGCCGGGGCCGCAAAGCCCGGCGGTCTGTTCGCCTCGATGGATCGCTTCGAGGCGACGCCGCTGCTCAGGAAACCCACCGAGGGCCAGAATATCGTTGCCGACTACAGGAACATCGGGCTGACGCTGGAGCGGCACCCGATGTTCCTGGTCCGGCATCGCCTGGATCGTTATCGCTACGTGCAGGCAGAGCGCCTGCGGGATATGACCACGGGCCAGGACATCAGCGTCGCCGGCCTGGTCATTACCAAGCAACGGCCGGGTACGGCCAGCGGCGTCACCTTCGTGACGCTGGAAGACGAGACCGGGCACGTCAACCTGGTCGTATGGAAGCACGTTGCGGAACGGGATCGCGCCGCGCTGCTCAATGCGCGCCTGCTGGGAGTGCGGGGCGAATTACAAATCGAGACGAACGTGATTCACGTAATCGCCCGGAAGCTGGTCGATCATACGCCGATGCTGGGCGACCTGGAGGTCAAATCACGGGATTTTCGCTAGATCGATCGCGGTTCGGGAACCGCTCCTACAAATCGTCGTCGAGGTTGAAATTGAAGGTGCTGTCCAGATCCTCGTTGGCCCGGCGCATCTCTTCGAGTTCTTCGAGGCGTCGCCGAATTTCACGCTTGCGTGCCACATCGTCGCTGTTCGTCGCCTCGAGTTTGGCGACGAGTTCCTCCACGTTGATCTCTACCGAGATATCGCCAATGTTGTCTTCATCATCATCGATATCGTCGACGTCGTCATCGTCGTCCAGATCGTCATCCTCGAGATCGTCGTCGAGATCGTCGTCGAGTTCGTCTACCGGTATGTCGTCTTTGAATTTACCGATCATCGCCGATACCTCACGCAACAATTAGTAAGACCGCGCAAAGCCCTTGTGGCCGCAACTTGTCGCCTGTATACCGCGAAAAATCTCGCTACGCAAGGATTCCAATCTCAACGAATCAGATTATTGATTTCGAAAATCGGCAGGAGTATTGCGAGCACGATGACCATCACGACCGCGCCCATTGCAACGATGAGCAGCGGTTGCAGGATGCCGAGCAATGCGGCGATGAGGCCGTCGACTTCACGTTCCTGGCCGGCGGCCGATCGCGCGAGCATCTCCTCGAGACGGCCGCCCGCCTCACCGCTCGAGATCAGGTGGATCATCATGGGCGGAAACAGCTTGCTCGCCGCAAGCGAACGGCTGATGCCGGCGCCTTCGCGGACTCGCAGCGTGGCCTCGTTGACGGCGTCGCGCATCGGCAGGTTCTCGATGACTTCCGCGGATATTTTCATGGCCTCCAGCACCGGCACACCGCTGCCGGCGAGAATGCTGAAGGTCCGCGTGAACCGAGCCGTATTGATGCCCTGCGTCAGGCGCCCGGCTATCGGCATGCGCAGCAGGAACTGGTGGTAGCGACGCCTGGGACCCTCCTTCTGCAGCAGCCACCAGATCCCCCACAGTATCGTGGCGACGCCGATAATCAGAAGCAGCCAGTGGTTGCGCAGGAAGTCGCTGGTAGCGATCAGGCCGCGCGTAAGCGCCGGCAATTCGGCCGACGTATTCTCGAAGACGTTGACGATGCGCGGTACCACCGTCGCCAGCATGAAGCTGATGATGCTCAGCGCCATGACGACCAGCGCGGCCGGGTAGATCATTGCATTGGTAATGCGCTGGCGCAGTTCCTGGCGGGCCTCCGTGTAATCGGCGAGCCGTTCCAGGACGACATCGAGGTGCCCCGATTGCTCGCCCGCGGCGACAGTAGCGCGGTACAGCTCCGGAAAAGCCTGCGGAAAATCGCCGAGACCGTCGGCGAGCGTATGACCCTCCATGACCTTGGAGCGTACGCCGAGCAGAATGCTCTTGGTGCGAGGATGATCGTTCTGCTGCGATACGGCCAGCAGCACTTCCTCGAGCGGCAGCCCTGACTGCGACAATGACGCCATCTGGCGCGTGATCAGTGCGAGTTCGCCCGGCGACAGGCCGCGCCGCAACGAAAACGTGGTCTGGCGTTTTGCCTCGCGTTGCGCCACCTCGGTGACACGCACGGGAAACATGTTGCGTTCGCGCAGCAGCTGCCTGACGTGCTTGGGTGTATCGCCCTCGATAAGGCCTTTGGATTCCTTACCGGATTTGTCCAGCGCGACGAATTCGTAGGCGCCCACAGCTAGTCTTCGCGGGTAACGCGCAATACTTCTTCGAGCGTCGTGCTGCCGTTCAGCACGCGCCGCCGGCCATCTGCACGGATACTCGGCGTCATCGTTCGTGCATGCCGCTCGAGTTCCTGTTCGCTGACGCCGTCATGGATCATTGCGCGCATTGCATCGTCGACCGGGATGAGTTCATAGATGCCGGTGCGGCCGGCAAAACCGGCGCTGCCGCCTTCGCCGGGCTTGTACAGCGTCGGCGGATTGGCCGGATCGACACCGAGCACGCGGCATTCGTACTCCGTCGCCGTGTATGGCACCTTGGTGTCGTCGTCGAGAACGCGCACCAGCCGTTGAGCGAGCACGCCGATCAGGCTCGACGAGAGCAGGAAAGGCTCGACGCCCATGTCGCGAAGTCGCGTCACGGCGCCCGCTGCCGTGTTGGTATGCAGCGTCGACAATACGAGGTGGCCGGTGAGGCTGGCCTGTACGGCGATTTCCGCCGTCTCCAGGTCGCGGATTTCGCCGACCATGACGACGTCGGGATCCTGGCGCAGGATCGCGCGCAATCCCCGGGCGAATGTCATTTCGACCTTCGTATTCACCTGCGTCTGGCCGATACCGTCGATGAAGTATTCGATCGGGTCCTCGACGGTCATGATATTGCGGCTGTGATCGTTGATTCGATCCAGCGCCGCGTACAGTGTCGTGGTCTTGCCGGAACCGGTCGGACCCGTGACGAGAATGATGCCGTGCGGCTTGTGGATCAATTCGTCCATCTTGAACAGCGACTGATCGTCCATGCCGAGCGACGTCAGGTTGAGGCGCCCGGCCTGCTTGTCGAGCAAGCGCAGCACGACGCGCTCGCCGTGCCCGGAGGGCAGGGTGGATACGCGCACGTCGACGGCACGTCCCGCGATTTTCAGGGATATGCGGCCGTCCTGCGGCAGCCGCTTCTCGGCAATATCGAGTTTCGACATGACCTTGATGCGCGACACGACGAGCGGCGCCAGCGCGCGGCGCGTGTGCAAAACGTCGTGCAGCACGCCATCCACCCGGAAGCGGACACCGAGCCGGTTCTCGTAAGGTTCGATGTGCACGTCCGACGCATTTTCCTTGATGGCTTCTGTCAGCACGGCATTGATGAAGCGGATGATCGGCGCGTCGTCGTCGCTCTCCAGCAAGTCGGACGGCTCGAGTTCCTGCGCCACCTGCGTCAGGTCGAAGTTCTCGTCCAGGCCGCCGACCATCTCCATCGCCTTGTGGGTTCCCTGTTCGTAGGACGCCTGCAGCAACGAATCGAAAATCTCGGGTGATACACGCGTCAACGACAACGGTACGCCCACATAACGCCTGACCTCGGCGATGCTGAGCGGCGATGCGCCGGCGCGATAGACCGCATCGGCGCCGTCGCTCGTCAGTTCGCGAATCAGGACGCCATGACGCTTCGCGAAGGAGAAGGGCAGCGAGCGAGGTTCCTCGGCCGACTCCGGCTCGCTTGCCGGCGTTTCGAGAACGATGTCCATCTGGGCGTCCGTTACCATCGGTTTCGGCTCGTTCACCGGTCGTTGTCCGGCTGTTCGATCGTCAGCGGGGTCCGGGGCTGGCTGGCTTCCTCGAACGGTGGCAGCGTGAAGGATTCCTCGCCGGGCATCAGGTTGATGCCCCTCTCGTTGGTCTTGTCCAGGACATCCTTGATCAGGTTGTATTTTGCGTTGGTTTCAGTCGCTATCGAAGCGGCATCGCGCAGGATCTTCGGTCGAATGAATACCAGCAGGTTGGTCTTGACCTTGTCGGTCGACTGGGCACGAAACAGCGCGCCCAGGAACGGAATCGAACCAAGAATGGGCACGCGCTGCTCGCTTTCCCGGAGCGTATCCTCCAGCAGTCCGCCGAGGACGAGGATCTGGCCATCGTCGACGATCACCGTCGTCTCGACGATACGCTGGTTGGTGATCAGATCGGTCGCACCTTCAACCGACTGCGCGATACTGGATATTTCCTGCGCGATCTCGAGCAACAGGGAATTCCCCTCATTGATCTGCGGCGTAATCGTCAGCTTCACCCCTATCTGCTCGCGCTGGATCGTTTGGAACGGGTTGACGCTGCCGACATTGCCGCCCGTATTGGTGAATGAACCCGTCACGAACGGCACTTCCTGGCCGACGTTGATGCTGGCCTCCTCATTGTCCGTTGTCACGATGGACGGCGTCGAGATGATGTTCGTGTCGGCATCGCCCTCCAGGGCGCGCAGGATGGCCGCAAAGCTCACGCCCGTATCGCTGAGACGGCCAACCCCCACCGTAACACCCGCGCCGATCAGCGAGCCCGGATCGACGGGCGTGTCGCCACCACCGGCGAATGCTCCGCCGAGCTGCACGACACCGGGGCCGGAGGAGGGGAAGTTGGTCACGCCGATCGGCGTCGTCGAAGCCGATCCCTCGACTGCCCAGGTGATGCCGAGTTCTGCCGTCTTGTCGGCAATCACTTCAACGACGATAGCCTCGACCAGCACCTGCGCACGGCGAATGTCGAGCTTGTCGACGATCTGCATCAGGGAACGCATCATCTTGGGCGGCGCGTTGACGACGATGGCATTGGTCTGGGTGTCCGCCCATACGCTCACCTCGCCGTTCCTGGCGGCCGCCGGCGCCGCGCCGGCCGCTCCCTGCGCTGCCGCGACCTGACCCTGGAAATGCTGCTGCAGTTTCGTCGCCAGTTCTTCTGCGTCGGCGTAGCGCAGGTAACGTACCTGGGTATCGCCGCCGTCTTCGAGCGGCGTATCCAGGTGCGCGATCAGTGTGCGCAGCCGCAGGCGGTCGGCCCTGTCGCCCCCGATCAAGACGCTGTTGGTGCGGGCATCGGCAACGAGGCTCGTCGACACCGGGGCGCCATCGGCACGCGGTTGCTGCGTCAACGCCGTCAGCACGCGAACGATTTCCGACGACGACGCGTGTTGCAGCGGCACTACCTCGATATCGTCTTCGCTCGACAGGTCGATACGGCGAATGATGCTGATCATTCGCGCGACGTTGCCGGCGCGGTCCGAAATGATGAGCATGTTCGACCCCGGGTGTGCGGCCAGGTGGCCGAACTGCGGAATCAGCGGCCGGAGGATCGGCACGAGCTGCGCGGCACCGACATTTTCAACCTGGATTACCTGGGTAACGATATCGTCGTCGCCGGCCGCGCGGCCGGCGCCCATCGGCGAGCCGTACTGGCGCGCAGTCGCATTCGGTATGATCTTGATGATCTCGCCACTTTGCATCGCCGCGAGCTGATGCACTTCGAGAATGGCGAGAAACGCTTCGTAAAACGCGTCGGGCGTCATCGGCGTCTTCGAGAGCATCGTGACCTTGGCATTTACCCGGGGATCGATGATGAAGTTCCTGTTCGTCACCGCGCTCACGGCCTCGACGATTTGTCGAATATCCGCTTCCTTGTAATTCGGTGTGATGGTCACCTGCTGCGCGAGCAGCGTTATCGGCACGATGACCAGCGCAAGCATTGCTATGCCGAGCTTGCGAAGCACCTGTCTGGGTTGGTGATTCATTCGGTTTCGTCTTCCCCAAGATTGAGTTGATCGGTTTTCAGCACGATGACTTCCGGCTGGCCGTTACGCTCGACCGTAACAGATACCTGGCTCGCGGTGCCCAGCGACTGGAAAATCTCCATAGCCTGGGTGGGATCGGTCAACGACTGGCCGTCGATGTCTTTTATCAGGTCGCCGGGCCGCAGTCCCAGCGCGGCGAACTGGCGCCGATCACGACCGGGGTATACGCGGTATCCCTGTTGCTGCCCGTTGACGAAATAGGGCGTGGGCCGGATGACGTCGGCGAGCCTCGCGACGTTCTGTGACACGACCGACTGGATGCTGCGGGTCGCCGGGGCGGTGCGGCGCTGCGCGGTGGCGCGGCTTACCTGCGCGGTCGGGCTCTCCCGGTACTCTTCGGGAAGCCGCAAGTTGGTCAGCCGGCCGTTTTCGTTCAGCACGACCCGGTCGGTGTACACGGCGTGCAACTTGGCGCCGGATGCGATCGGGTCGCCGATCAGATAGACCTTTTCGTCGTTGTTGCCGTCGCTGATGATTGCTGCCGACATCGCCGCTTCCGGCGACGCGATGGTGCCCTTCAGCTGCAGGTTCGAGAGCCGCGTATCCTCGAGGTCCTCGTCGGAGATCTCCGGCACGACGGGCGCTGCCGTGTCCGCGCCTGCTTCACCGAACAGGTGCGCGGCGGCTATTGCCTGGACATCGGCCGTGACCGGGGCGGCCCCGGCCGCGGAGACCTGTCCGGCCGGCACGACGACGGGGTCGCCGGCGGCGGGTCCCGGTATCAGCATCCAGATGATGTTCGCCAGCTGCCAGCCGATGGCGATGACGAGCAGCAAGGCCACCCAGGGCGGCAGTAATCGGCTCGCAGCCGCCGTCATGCGGGCGGCGTCAAGGCTCGCAAAATCGGACCATTTCGCTTCAGTGGCCATGCAGAGTCCGGCTGTTATTCCTCGAGAGATCCAGTAACGTTAACGCAGCGCAACGATAATACGGGTTGGGACCATTTAAACAAGCTTCCGGGAGGAAAAATCCTATATTTCCCAATAATATACCAAGACTTGATTAACAAAAATCGATTTCCGGCCGGAGTTTTGTTCTCAAATTGTGCGATCCGCGGTGAAATCAGCGCCCGGGGCCCATATATAATAACTCCTGGACGGCCGCGCCGGCACGAAAAGTCCGGCCCGATTTGCATGGCACGACGGAACTGGAGACGGAAAGCAGGAACGATGAGTGAACGACGCACCGACACGGAACGAGGCCCGAACGTCGACCTCGCGGTCGAGGAGTCGAGGCCGGAAATCAAGGAGCCGCCGCTTTATCGTGTCGTCCTGATTAACGACGACTACACGCCGATGGAATTCGTCGTCAATATACTGGAATCCATATTCGGTATGGAACGGACACGCGCGACGCAGGTCATGCTGGAGGTACACACGAAAGGCAAAGGCGTCTGCGGGGTGTACAATTTCGAGATAGCGGAGACGAAAGTCGCCCAGGTGATGGGTTTGGCGCAGCAGCACCAGCATCCGCTGTTGTGCACCATGGAAGAATCGTAAAGAGGAGTCGACACCCGGTAATGTTGAGCAGTGAACTAGAATTTTGTCTTAACGAGGCGTTCCAGCGAGCGCGCGATCAACGTCATGAATTCATGACGGTCGAGCACCTGTTGCTTGCGTTGTTGGATATCCCGCGGGTTCACGAGATTCTCAAGGCGTGTAATTCGAATATCACCGAATTGCGGCGGCAGCTGACGGAATTCATCGAGGAACAGACACCCCTGCTGCCTCACGGCGACGACACCGACGTGCAGCCCACGCTGGGGTTCCAGCGCGTCCTGCAGCGCGCCGTGTTCCATGTGCAATCGAGCGGCAAGAAAGAGGTGACGGGCAGCAACGTGCTCGTTGCGATCTTCAGCGAGAAGCAGTCCCAGGCCGTGTATTTCCTCAATCTCCAGGACATCACGCGCCTGGACGTCGTCAATTACCTGTCCCACGGCATGCCCCAGCTGCCGGGCGAGGGCAGCGGCGAGGAGCAGGAGGCGTCGCTGGAGACGGAGGCGGAGGCAGAGGCGACCCCGCTCGAGCAGTATGCGACCAACCTCAACCAGCTCGCGATCGACGGCAAGATCGACCCATTGATCGGGCGCGAGGTGGAAATCGAACGAACGGTGCAGATACTGTGCCGGCGCAGGAAGAACAATCCGCTCTATGTCGGCGACGCGGGCGTCGGCAAGACGGCGCTGGCGGAAGGCCTGGCGCGCATGATCACCGAGGAACGCGTGCCCGAGGTTCTCCGTGACGCGACGATCTACGCGCTCGACATGGGCACGCTGATCGCCGGCACCAAGTATCGCGGCGACTTCGAGAAGCGCCTCAAGGGCGTCATCAAGGAAGTGCAGAAGGATCCCGGCGCGATCCTGTTCATCGACGAGATCCACACCGTCATCGGCGCCGGAGCCGCCTCCGGCGGCGTCATGGATGCGAGCAACCTCATCAAGCCCGTGCTCGCCAACGGCGAAATTCGCTGCATCGGTTCGACGACCTACGAGGAATACCGCGGCATCTTCGAGAAGGATCACGCACTCGCGAGGCGCTTCCAGAAGATCGACGTGCCCGAGCCCAGCCTCGCGGAGACCATCGCCATCCTCCACGGGCTGAAGTCCCGCTTCGAGGAACACCATGGCGTGGTCTACGACACCGAGGCGCTCGACGCCGCGGCGGAGCTCTCGGCCCGCCACATCAACGACCGCAGGCTGCCCGACAAGGCCATCGACGTCATCGACGAGGCGGGCGCCAACCTGCGCCTGCAGCCCGTCGCCGAGCGCGGCGAGCGCGTGACCGTCGAGATGGTCGAGAACATCGTCGCGAATATGGCGCGCATCCCGGCGAAGAGCGTGTCGGCATCGGATCGCAAATCGCTGCGGACGCTCGAACGTGACCTGAAGCTGACGATCTTCGGCCAGGACCAGGCCATCGACGCGCTGAGCTCGGCCATCAAGATGTCGCGCTCGGGGTTGCGCGAGGAAGACAAGCCGATCGGCATGTTCCTGTTTGCCGGCCCGACAGGCGTCGGCAAGACGGAAGTGACGCGGCAGCTGGCCCTGATCATGGGTGTCGAGCTCATTCGTTTCGACATGTCCGAGTACATGGAGCGGCACACCGTGTCGCGCCTGATCGGCGCGCCCCCCGGATACGTCGGTTTCGACCAGGGCGGCCTGCTGACCGAATCGGTCACCAAGAATCCCCACTCGGTGGTGCTGCTCGACGAAATCGAAAAGGCGCATCCCGAGGTCTTCAACCTGCTGCTGCAGGTGATGGACCACGGCACGCTTACGGACAATAACGGCCGCAAGGCGGATTTCCGCAACGTCGTGCTGGTAATGACGACCAACGCCGGCGCCCAGGAGATGAGCCGCGCCTCGATCGGGTTTACGCAACAGGATCACAGCAGCGACGGCATGTCCGTCATCCGGAAGAGTTTCTCGCCGGAATTTCGCAACCGGCTCGACGCGATCATCCAGTTCGCTTCGCTCGATATCAGCTCGATCAAGCGTGTCGTCGACAAGCTCATCGTGGAACTCGAGGCAAAACTGGGATCGAACAACGTCACGATCGAACTGGACGACGCGGCACGCGACTGGATCGCCGAGCGCGGCTACGACGAAAAAATGGGTGCCCGTCCCATGGCCAGGGTTATCCAGGAGTACATCAAGCGGCCGCTCGCCGACGAATTACTGTTCGGCAAGCTTGCCGGAGGCGGTCATGTGCGCGTGACGGTCGGGGACGACGACGAACTGAAGCTGTCGCCCGAGTCCGCGGTGAAGGAACTCGAGCACCTGGCCGAAAAAGAGTGAGCGTGCGGGCGGCGCCTAGCGGCCGCGGTATACGATTCGACCCTTGCTCAGGTCGTAAGGGGTGAGTTCGACGGTGACTTTGTCGCCGGTCAGTATGCGAATGTAGTTCTTGCGCATTTTGCCGGAAATGTGCGCGGTGACGACATGACCGTTTTCGAGTTCGACGCGAAACGTCGTATTGGGCAGCGTCTCCGTGACGACACCCTCCATCTGAATGGCTTCTTCTTTGGCCAAGGTTTCCCTGTCTCTGATTCCTAAAGCCCGCGAATTGTGCAGAAATGGCCGCGCTATTGCAATGCGGCATTCCCGCCGAGCGCTTCGATCGCGCGGGCCGGCACCGGCTTCCCGGGCCATGCCCGGAATTTGCGGGGCGGTTCGCAGGCGGTTTTCAGGATGCCTGCAAACTGGTCCCGCGGCATGAGGGTCGCACCCAGCGTCGTCAGGTGATGGGACATCACCTGGCAGTCGATGAGCGCGAACTCCTGAAACCGCAGGTATTGTGAGGCCGCGTAAAGGGCGTATTTCGACGCATTACTCTGCCGGCTGAACATCGATTCGCCGAAGAACACGCGGCCGATTGCGATCCCGTAAAGGCCGCCGATGAGTACGTCGTGCTGCCATACTTCGATGGAATGCGCCCAGCCGTCCCGGTGCAGGCGCGTATACGCGGCGATCATCTCCGGCGTGATCCAGGTTCCGTGCTGGCCGGGACGCGGCTCGGCGCAGCGGGCGATAACGCGCTCGAAACGGGTATTGAAGCGAATTTCCGCGTCACTGTTGCGCAGTTCGCGGCGCAGCCGCCGCGACGCATGAAACTTGCCGGGAAACAGCACGCAGCGCGGATCCGGCGACCACCAGAGTATCGACTGGCCGCTGTCGAACCAGGGGAAGATGCCGAGACGATAGGCGGCGAGCAGTCGCGGTCCGCTGAGGTCGCCGCCCGCCGCCAGCAGCCCGTCGGGTTCCCGCATGGCGCGGCTGATGTCGGGAAAGGCGTCCGGCGGATCATCCGTCGAGATCCAGGCAATGCGGTTGTTGGTGGTCACGACTGACGTCCCGGGCCCTTGTTACGGTATGGGCTGCGCGCGTCGACGGCTTCGATGTAACGGTCGACGTAGCGGGTTTCGTCCTCGAGATAATTCTCTACTGCCGACAGGAACTGGGGGTGTTCCAGCCAGTGCGCCGACCAGGTCGACTCGGGAGCGAAACCGCGGCTGATCTTGTGTTCGCCCTGTGTGCCCGGCTCGAACAGCTGAAGTCCCTTCTCGATGCAGTAGTCGATGCCCTGGTAATAGCAGGTCTCGAAGTGCAGGGCGTTGTGATCGCCGTCGCTGCCCCAGTAACGGCCATAAAGCGTGGTGGGGCTTTCGAAAAAAACCGCCGCGGCTATGGCGTCGCCGTGCTGTTCGGCGAGGATGACGAGGACGTTCTCGGGCAGCGCTGCGCCGATTCGCAGGAAAAAGTCGAGGTTGTAGTAAGGCAGTGAGCCCCGTCGCATGAACGTAATGCTGATGAACCGGTACACGTGTTCCCAGGTGGGCGTGTCGATCTCGCCACCCCTGAGGCGTCGGAAGCGAATGCCCGCTTCACGGACCCGGCGCCGGTCGCGTCGCGCCTTCTTGCGTTTCGACGCCGTGAAGGTCCGCAAAAAGTCGTCGAAGTCGGCATAACCGCGATTGTGCCAGTGAAACTGGCAGTCCTTGCGGAGCCGTAATCCCGCTTCCTGGAGCAGGGGCAGTTCGTCCGGGGTCGGGAACAGCACATGCAGCGACGAACAGGACGTGCGCTTTGCAAGTGCGATCGCACCGTCGACGAGCGCGCGAGCGACAGCCGTATCGTTCGGATCGGCAAGCAACAAGCGCGTGCTCGGCGCGGGCGTGAACGGGACCGCCGAGACGAGCTTGGGATAGTAGCGGAGCCCGGCCTGTTCGTAGGCGCGCGCCCAGGCCCAGTCGAACACGAACTCGCCCCAGGAATGTTCCTTCTGGTACAGCGGCATCGCGCCGACCAGCCGGCCGTCACGCTCGAGCGTAAGGTGTCGCGGGGCCCAGCCGGCGTCCTCGGACACGCAGCCGGTTTGTTCGGCGGCCAGCAGAAATTCGTGGCGCAGGAAGGGATAGCTGTCGCCCGCGAGGGAATTCCATGCCTCCGGTGCGATACCGGCAATTGCAACGTGGACGGTTGGCCGCATTCCCCGTTCGGCGGATCAGGCGGCCGCGTCGCCGCTTTCCAGCTCCTCGCCGGCCTCCATTGCGTCGAGGTATTTCTCGGCGTCGAGCGCCGCCATGCAGCCGGCGCCGGCCGACGTGATGGCCTGCCGGTAGACGTGATCGGCCACGTCACCGGCGGCAAAAACGCCCGGAACGCTGGTCGCAGTTGCATCGCCGTCGAGCCCGGACTTGACGACGATGTAGCCGTTTTGCATGTCGAGCTGACCTTCGAACAGCCCCGTATTCGGTTTGTGCCCGATGGCGATGAATACGCCTTCGAGATCGATGTCCGTGGTCCGGGATTCGTCCCGGGTGTTACGAATGCGAATGCCGGTTACGCCCGAGTCGTCGCCCAGGACCTCGTGCAGCACGTGGTCCCAGCGGATGTCGACTTTGCCTTCCTTTTCGCGCTCGAACAGCCGATCCTGCAGGATCTTCTCGGCGCGCAACGCGTCGCGGCGGTGAACGAGCGTCACCCTGGATGCAAGGTGGCTGAGATACAGGGCCTCCTCCACGGCCGTATTGCCTCCGCCGATTACGGCGACGTCCTTGCCCTTGTAGAAGAAACCGTCGCAGGTAGCGCAGGCCGAAACGCCGCGGCCCTTGAAGGCTTCCTCGGACGGCAGACCCAGGTACATGGCCGTTGCGCCAGTGGCGATGATGAGGGCATCGCAGGTGTAGCTGCCGTAGTCGCCGTCGAGGCGGAAAGGCCTGGACGACAGGTCGGCGGTATTGATGTGGTCGTTGATGACCTCGGTATCGTAGCGCTGTGCGTGCCGCAGCATACGGTCCATCAGCTCCGGACCCTGCAGCCCCTCGACGTCGCCGGGCCAGTTGTCGACGTCGGTCGTGGTCATGAGCTGGCCGCCCTGTTCGATACCCGTGATGATGACCGGGTCCAGGTTCGCGCGCGCGGCATACACGGCAGCCGAATAACCGGCGGGTCCGGAGCCGAGGATCAGAACCCGGCAATGCTTCAAGTCACTCATGTATAATTTGCCCCTGGCGAATTTCTCGAGATCGGCGACACAACGAGAGCCGGACCTGCGGCCTGGCCGGCAGGTTTTCAAGGCTGTCGGCGGTCGTCATGGTGTCCTTGGGCTAGTGTAGGGAAAACGGAACGGGTGAGCATCCATAATCGCTGCGGGATGGCGGGACGGCGGGTTTGCGAGCGCGGCGGCGCTTGCGCGCGTTGTGCCACTTGCATCAGAATTGGTTTTTGAGTCTATTATAGTTCTTTAAAATCAAACTACTAAGAACTATTCGTTACACGTTACCTCAAATATGGCAAAAGCCCGCAAATCCACCCAGCCCGCGCCCGGATTGTCCGCCCAGGTGCATCGCGCATTGAGAGAAGGTGCCCTGTACGTTTTCGGCGCGCTGGCCTTCATCCTGTGGTTTGCCCTGTTCACCTACGACCCGGCGGACCCGGGTTTCAGCCAGGCCACGGCCGGGGCGGAGGTGCAGAACGGCATTGGCCGCGCGGGTGCGCTGGTGGCGGACCTGCTGTTCAATTTCTTCGGCCGGCCCGCGTATCTCTTCACGGTCATGGTCTTTTACCTGGGGTGGATGCTCTATCGCGAGCAAAAGACGCAGCAGGCGCTGACGCGCATGGACTTCGCTTTACGCTTCGGCGGGTTCCTCGCGACGCTCGTCACGAGCTGCGCGCTGTCGACACTGCATTTTTCACCCGCCGGGTTCAATGAAACCGCCGGCGGCATCGTGGGCCAGGTGGTCGGCCGCAGCCTCGAGTCGGTCATGAAGCTGCTCGGCGCGAGCACGCTGTTGTTCGTGCTCTGGGTTGCGTCGGTGTCGCTGTTCCTCGGCATCTCCTGGTTCAACGTGATGGACCGCATCGGCCGCTGGTGCCTGCTCGCTTTCGAGAAGGTGCAGCAGAAAATCGGCGAACTTCGCGATCGTGCGGAAGGGCGGCGGCAGCAGGCGGCGAGGCAGGACATCATCGAAGTCGAAAAGAAACGCACGGCGGGCCGTGCGCCGCCGCGGATCGAACCTGTCATGCCGTCGCTCGAGCCGAGCGCGAGGGCGGAGCGCGAGCGCCAGGTACCGCTGTTCGAACCGACTGCCGCCGGCGAGCTGCCGCCTTTGTCGCTGCTCGACGACCCGCCGACGCAGAAGCAGGGCTACTCCGAAGAGTCCCTCGAGGCGATGTCCCGGCTGGTGGAACTCAAGCTGCGCGACTTCGGCATCGAGGTCGAAGTCAAATCGGTTTCGCCCGGCCCGGTGATCACCCGGTTCGAACTCGATCCTGCGCCGGGCGTGAAAGTCAGCCAGATCGTGAACCTCGCAAAGGACCTTGCGCGCTCGTTGTCCGTCGTCAGCGTGCGCGTCGTCGAGGTGATTCCCGGCAAGTCTTTCGTGGGGCTCGAGATCCCGAACGAAAACCGGCAGCTGGTAACCCTCGGCGAAATCCTCAAGTCGAAGGCCTACGACAAGGTCGTTTCGCCGCTGACGCTGGCGCTGGGCAAGGACATCGGCGGCAACTCGGTCGTCGCCGACCTGGCGCGCATGCCGCACCTGCTCATTGCCGGCACGACCGGCTCCGGAAAATCGGTCGCCATCAACGCGATGGTGCTGAGCATCCTCTACAAGACGCAGCCGGAGCAGGTGCGCCTGATAATGATCGACCCGAAGATGCTCGAGCTGTCGGTGTACGAGGGCATACCGCACCTGCTAACGCCGGTCGTTACCGACATGAAGGAAGCGGCCAACGCGCTGCGCTGGTGTGTCGCGGAGATGGACCGGCGTTACCGGCTGATGGCCGCGCTCGGCGTGCGCAACATCGGCGGTTACAACCGCAAGGTCAACGAAGCCATTGCCGCCGGCGAACCCATAAAGGACCCCACGTTCACACCGCCGCCGTTCGAGGACGAGGAGAAGCCGGTCGAGCATCCGACGCTCACGCCGCTGCCGTTCATCGTCGTCATCATCGACGAGCTGGCGGACATGATGATGATCGTCGGCAAGAAGGTCGAGGAACTCATTGCGCGGCTGGCCCAGAAAGCGCGCGCGTCGGGCATCCACATGCTGCTCGCGACACAGCGGCCGTCTGTCGACGTGATCACCGGCCTCATCAAGGCAAACGTGCCCACGCGCATCGCCTTCCAGGTATCGGCCAAGGTCGATTCCCGCACGATCCTGGACCAGCAGGGCGCCGAGAACCTGCTCGGTCACGGCGACATGCTGTATCTGCCGCCGGGAACCTCCATGCCGGTGCGCGTGCATGGCGCGTTCGTCGCCGATCACGAGGTACATGCGGTGGTCCGGCACCTCAAGAAGAGCGGCACACCGCGCTATATCGATGAAATTCTCGAGGGGCCGTCGAGTCCAACACCGGGACTGACGGGAATCGATCCGGCGCCGCTCGACAGCGCGGACGCGGAGCAGGACCCGTTGTACGACCAGGCGGTGCAGGTCGTCATGGAAACGCGCAAGGCGTCGATCTCGGGTGTGCAGAGACGCTTGAAGATCGGCTACAACCGCGCGGCACGCATGGTCGAATCGATGGAGGCGGCGGGCCTCGTGGGACCGCTGCAGCCGAACGGGACGCGCGAGATTCTCGTGCCGGCCGCCGCTGCCGAGGACTGAGTTGAATTGAGACATTCGAGCTACCTGATTGCCGGACTGCTTCTGTTCGCGGCGGTTCCGGCCGCAGAGACGGCCGTCGACGACGGTGAGGCCCTCGTCAGCGCGTTCGTCAACGACGTCGTGACGTTTTCGGGCGATTTCGAGCAGTCACTCATCGATCCCGACGGCCGCCTGCTGGAAACGACGAGCGGCACGCTGGAAATCCGGCGGCCCGGCCGCTTCCGCTGGGTTTACCGGGAACCGTACGAGCAATGGCTCGTTGCCGACGGCACGAATATCTGGAGTTACGACGTCGATCTCGAGCAGGTGACGGTCAAGCCGCAGGCCGATGCGCTTGCGAATACGCCGGCACTGCTGCTCGGCGGGTCGGACCAGGCAATGGACCAGTTCGAATACGGCGGTCGCTTCGTCGAGAGCGGCCTGACCTGGGTCAGGCTGCTGCCCGTCGACACGGACAGCGGTTTCCG
>DATHRM010000241.1:0-2072 GCA_035465295.1 Woeseiaceae bacterium
TCACCGGTGAGTCTTACGACCTCGCGGACGCGCGATCGCGGCCGGCACTGGTCTATTTCTTCGCTCCCTGGTGCAGGATCTGTGCGGCGAGTGCGGGCAACCTGAACCGGCTGCGGCGCTGGCGCGATGCGGCCGAACTGGAAATGATCGCGGTCGCGCTCGACTGGAGCACCGCAGAAGAAGTCAGCGCGTATGTCGAGCGCCACGACCTCGACATCCCGGTGGTTCTCGGCGACCCGGGCGTTGCGAAAGACTGGCAGATCTATGCTTTTCCCTCGTACTACGTGCTCGACAGCGGGCACCGGATTACGCGACGCGACGTCGGCTACAGCAGCCAGCTGGGGCTGTTGTGGCGCGCCTGGACCGTCGACTGACCCGGAAAACCGCGGCCTGCTCGCGCGCTGCGCCCGTTTTTGCTAACGTCTCGGCCTCCCGGCGATCGGCTCCCTGCCGATGCCACGGGTATCCGGCAGGAATCCTGAAACGTCATGGCAAACACACATCAGCCCGGACCGAGGCAGGCGCTTTCCCGCATTTTCTCGCGGGCTAAAGCCCTGTTCCTTCGTGCGCCGAAACGTACGGCGGCCACCGCCGTCCTGCTGCTGTTTTCCTGCTACGCCCTGTATCTCTCGATCAGCGTCATCGTCGCTTTCGAAGGCCGCCGCTGGGATATACCTGCGCGCGTTTACGCGGCGCCGCTCGAACTCTACGCCGGGGTTTCGATCAGCCCCGACGAGCTGTCCGCCGCCCTCGACCGCACCGGTTACCAGCGTGTCGACACACCTCGCCACGCCGGAGAATATGCGGCGCACCCGGACCGCCTGGTGCTCTGGACGCGCGCGTTCCGGCACTGGGATTCGGAGGAACCGGAACAGCGCGCAGTCATCGAGTTCGACAGTCACGGTATTGCCACCATCCGCGGGGAATGGGACGAGACACTGACGTTATTGCGTCTCGAACCGATGCGTCTCGGCAGCCTGTTCGCCGCACACCACGAAGACCGCATCCTGGTCACGAAGGACGATATCCCGCCGCTTTTGATCGATGCACTGAAGACGATCGAGGATCGCCGGTTCGACACGCACATCGGGCTCGACTTCCGGGCAATAATCCGCGCCGCCTTCGTCAACATCCGCCACGGCGGGATTCGCCAGGGAGGCAGCACGCTCACGCAACAGCTCGTAAAAAGCTACTTCCTCGACGGCCGGCGCACGTTCGGCCGCAAGTTCCGGGAAGCGATCATGGCGGTCGCCCTGGAACTCCGCTACGACAAGGCCGAGTTGCTGCAGGCCTACGTCAACGAGATCTACCTGGGCCAGCAGGGCTCGCGGGCCATTCACGGATTCGGGCTCGCGAGCGAATTCTATTTCTCCAGGCCGTTGTCGCAGCTCGACCTGCACGAGGTCGCCCTGCTGGTGGCGATTATCAAGGGACCGTCCTTTTACGACCCGAGGCGGCACGAGGAACGTGCCCGTGAGCGGCGGGACCTGGTGCTCGCAACCCTGGCCGATAACGGCGTCATAGACGCCGAGGCGGCCAGGACGGCCAGCGCGCGTGAGCTGGGAATCGGCAGCGTCGGCATGCTATCACGCTATCAGCCGGCTTACATGGACCTGGTGCGCCAGCAGCTCGCGGCGGATTTCCCGCTCGATGAACTCGCGACGAAGGGACTGCACATTTTCACGAATCTCGATCCGCGCGTGCAGATGCTCGTCGAGCGGGAGCTTGCGGCAGGGCTCGAACGGCTGCAGCCGGCCGAGACCGGGGACGACGGTCGTATCGAGGGTGCTGCAATCGTTACGCGACCGCAAAGCGGCGAAGTGATCGCAATGGTCGGCGGCCGCGACGTCGAATACGACGGCTTCAACCGTGTCCTGGACGCGATGCGGCCGGCCGGTTCGCTGGTCAAGCCCATCGTCTACCTCGCCGCGATGCAAACCGGCGAGTACACGCTGGCGAGCCGGATAAGCGACGAGCCCATCGATATCGAGCTGGACAACGGCGATACCTGGACACCGCAGAATTTTGACGAGACCTCCCACGGGGACGTGCCCTTGTTGCGGTCGCTCGCC
>DATHRM010000242.1:0-5955 GCA_035465295.1 Woeseiaceae bacterium
GCTATGAATGACAATTCCATTGAAGGCCTGGCGAAAAAGCTCGCCGACTCGGTTCCCGGCGGCTTGCGTTCGGTGCGCGACGACCTGGAGCAGAATTTCCGCTCGGTGTTGCGCGGCGGTCTCGAAAAGCTCGACCTCGTGACACGCGAGGAATTCGAGGTGCAGGAAGCGGTGCTTGCGCGCACGCGCGAAAAGCTCGAGGCGCTGGAGAAAAAAGTCGCCGAGCTCGAAGGATCATCGGACTGAGCCCGTAGGAGCGGGCCCGGCCCGCGAACCAGAGGTTGAGCCCGTTTCGCGGTTCGAGAACCGCTCCTACGGGTTGAGAATGATCGGATTGCAGCCAAGGAGGGCCAGTGAGTATCGCGATCCTCGCGAGCCGTGCGCAACTCGGTATCGAAGCGCCGCCGGTTACCATAGAGGTCTTCCTGTCCGGTGGCCTGCCGCGCTTCAACGTGGTCGGCATGCCGGAAACGGCCGTGCGCGAGAGCAGCGATCGTGTCCGCGGCGCCATCATCAATTCCGGGCTGCCGTTTCCGAGGGAGCGCATTACCGTGAGCCTCGCGCCCGCCGATATGCGCAAGACGGGCGGGCGTTTCGACCTTGCTATTGCACTCGGCATTCTCTGCGCCCAGAAAGCGGTCCCGGCGGCTTCGCTCGAGTGCACCGAGTTTCTCGGCGAGCTGTCACTGAACGGCGGCCTGCGGCCGGTACCCGGCGTGCTGCCGGCAGCGTTGCGGGCACGCGAGGCCGGCAATGCCGTGATGGTGCCGCGGGAAAACGCGGACGAAGCCGCGCTGGCGCGCTGCACGGTGTACCCGGCGGCGACGCTGCTGGACGTCATCTCGCACCTGCGGGGAACCCGGGCCATCGAGCCTGCGCCGGACATCAGTCCCGCGGCCGCCGAAGCGGAGGGACCGGATCTCGACGACGTACGCGGGCAATCGCGCGCAAAAAGAGCGCTGGAGATCGCGGCCGCCGGCGGCCACAACCTGCTGCTGATCGGGCCGCCCGGCACGGGCAAGAGCATGCTGGCTCGCCGCCTGCCCGGCATATTGCCGCCAATGACCGAGCGCGAAGCGCTGGAAACCGCCGGTGTGGATTCGGTGCTCGGCAACCGGGTCGCGCTATCGCGCTGGCGGCTGCGACCGTTTCGTGCGCCGCATCATACAGCGTCCGCGCCGGCGCTGGTCGGCGGCGGTCCGGGCCCGCGTCCGGGCGAGATCTCGCGTGCCCATAACGGCGTGCTGTTTCTCGACGAGCTGCCCGAATTCAGCCGCCACGTGCTGGAGGTGCTGCGCGAACCGCTGGAAGCCGGCGTCATCACGATATCGAGAGCTGCGCAGCAGGCCGATTTCCCGGCACGGGTGCAGCTCGTCGCGGCGATGAACCCGTGCCCCTGCGGCTACCTCGGCGACGCGCACGGCAACTGCCACTGCAGCCGCGACCGGGTGGCGAGCTACCGCAGCAAGATATCGGGGCCGCTCCTCGACCGCATCGACCTGCGCGTCGAGGTGGGCAGGCTGCCGAAAAGCGAGTTGCGCGCCAGCGGCGCGGGTGGTGAAAGCAGCACAACGGTAAGACAACGCGTTGTACGGGCACGCTCGCTCGCGCTGGCCCGCAGCGGGGTCTGCAACTCGGAACTGGAAGGCGAGCAGCTCGAAGCGGTGTGCAAAACGAGCGACGAAGGGCTCAGGCTGCTCGACGAGGCGATCGAGCGATTCGGCTTATCGGTGCGGGCCTACCATCGGGTGCTGCGCGTGTCGCGAACGATCGCGGACCTTGCGGGGGCCGGCACGGTTGGCGCGGCGCACGTGGCAGAAGCGTTGTCGCTGAGAGCGCTGGAACAGCTTTAGCCGCTATTGCGACTCGGAGACCATGTACTCGACCGCGTTGGCGACTTCCTCGTCGGAGAGGTCCGTTCGTCCGCCCTTGGCCGGCATGTAGCCCGCCGATCCCTGGAAGCCCTTGATGGCGTGCTCCTTGAGCGTGTCCATGCCCTGGGCGATGCGCGGGGCCCAGGCTTCGGTGTCGCCCAGCACGGGCGCGCCGCCTATACCGGCGCCGTGGCAGGCCAGGCAGGCATTGTTATAGACCTGCGGGCCCGACAGCGCAGCCGCGACGGGTTCCGGCTCCGACACGGCTTGCGCAACCGGCGCCGCTGCCGCTCCTTCCTCGCCCGGCATATAGACGTCGCCGAAAGGCCGTATGCGCTCGGTAATGGCTTCCTGGTACTCGGCGCCTTCGCGCTTGTAAATCTCCTGGGTGCTATCGGAGATTTTCATCGCGAGCACGAAAATACCCAGTGCCGCGATCGCGAGTGCACCGATCACCAGCGAATACATGTCGAAAAACTTCTGGTCGCGATCCAACGTCTTGCTCCGCTTTATTATGTAGTACCGTCCCGGCCTTACCCGGCTGCAGGGCCGGGATTATATATGGAATGTGACGTCCGTGGGGCCGCCGGGCTTTATTCGTTGCTAGTCTCGACCCATATCTGATGATGATAACCCGGCCAGGCCCCCGGGCTTCCGTGAATCTTCAAGGGGAATGCATGCGCTATCGAGCACTGTTGCTCTTGCTGTCCTTGCTGCCGGCCCAGCTCCTGGCCGGCGACGACGTCCCCGGTTCAGCCGGACGATACGTATCCGGCGCATTTGCCTACGAGATCGATCCACCGGCCGGGACATGGATGGCGTGGCCCGCCCTCGAAGACGACTATGCACATGCGGACGTGGGTTACCTCGCAGTCAGCGGCTACGGCGCGGTCGTGATACCGGTATGCTGGCAGGGCGAGGCGCCCTCGCGCCTGGCGCTGCTGGAAGTATTCCTGTCGCGTTTCGGCGAGGAGTACCCGACGCCGTTCATTCACAGCGAGTCCGACGTCAGCAAGGGCAGTGCGACCGGGACCCACCTCGTCGGTAACGAGCCCGTTGACGGCGAGGATTACACCTACCATTTCTGGATCGTGGCCAACGAGACGTGCGCCTACACGCTCGCCGCGTGGGGACCGGCCCGCGATCCCCGCACCGCCGGCGACCTGCAGTGGCTGTGGGGCCGGCTGCAACTGAACAAATCGCCCGCGATCATCGCGGGCGGCGGCTCGCATAAACAGAAAGCCGCGAACGCCTGGTTTCTCAACCAGGTGGGCATGCATTACTTCGATGCCCGCAGTTACCGCGATGCGTTCCGTTTCCTCTCGCAGGCGGCCGATCTCGATGCCGGCGAGCCGGCGTACCTCATGAATGCCCTTCGCGTCCTCGTCGAGATCGATGCGTACCGCGAGGCCTACGACTGGTTGCAGCCGAGGCTTCCGCGTTACAGCGACAATCTCGTGGTGCAGAGCTGGGACGCCTGGCTCGCGTACCAGTCCGGCGACTCGGACAAGGCCGTGCGTATCTATGAAAAACTCTTCAGCGCGGGTTACCGTGAAGACGACGAGTTCGCGCTTTACGCAGGCCTGCTCGCCGATCGCGAGGAATGGGAAAAAGTCGAGGCAGCGCTCGACAGCTATGCTTCCGCGGGCATGACCGAGGCCCTGCTGAAGCTGGAGGCGGATCTCCACGGCCGCCGCGGCGACTACGACGAGGCGCTCGCAATACTCGACAGCATCATCGAGACTCGGCCGTTCAGCGCCGATCTCGCCTACGCGAAAATCGAAGTTCTCGATCAGCTGGACAGGCCGGCGGAGATACTGGCGCTTGCCGAACGCCTGATCGAAAAAAACTACCGCTCGCTGGAAAGTTATTTCTACAAGGGCTATGCAGAGTACCGGCTCAAGTCGTACCTGAAAGCGCGCGACTCCTTTACCGCGGCGCTGAAGTACTCGCCGACCAGTTCGGTTGTCAACGAGTACCTTGCGAACATCAACAGCATTCTCGGGGAAGGCGAAAACGCGAGCATCAGCGAGGTGCTGGCCGCGGTTCCCTTGCCCGCCGAGCTGCAATCCCTCGTCGACAGCACCAACTACAGTGCGACCATCGACGGCTACGGCGCCTGGTTCCTGAACCGCATTACCGGGTACCGGTTCGATGCCGGCGAAACGCTATCCCGGACGTTGCGCCAACAGATCAAGGTCCAGGACGCGCAGGGCGTTGCGTATTTCAGTACGCTCGAGTTCAACTTCGACCCTGCGTTCGAGCAGCTCTACGTCAACAGCCTGGTGGTTCGCAACGCGGCGGGCGAGAAGGTCGCCGAGGGCGACCCGAGCGCCTATTACGTGACCAGCACCGTCGACGGCTTCGATGCCAGCACCGAAAAGACCGCGCATCTGCCGGTGCCCAGCCTGGCGCCGGGCATGGTGATCGAGGCGGTCGTAACCAAGCGCATTAACGTGGAAGAAGGCGGATTTCCGCTGGAGGTACACTATCTCTCCAGCAGCCGGCCGATCGGCTATAGCGCGGTATTCGTCACCGGCGATCACGACAGGCTGCAGTTCCGCTCGTTCCGCGTCGAGCCTCCCGTCACGCGCAACGGTTCCCTCGTCTGGGAGGCGACGAACCCGGTGGTCTACCGCTGGGAGCCGTTGCAGCCGTGGTACGATCGCATGCTTCCCTGGGTAACCATCGCGACGACAAGCAGCAGCTGGCGCGAAGCAGGCGAGGACTACCTCGCACTCATCGCCGACAAGCTGGACACGGGGCGCGTCGCGGACATGGCGGCGCGACTCGTCGAGGGTGTCGACGACACGCGCCGCAAGATCGAGATCATCAGCCATTACGTGCAGAAGGAACTGCACTACGAGGCGATCGAATTCGGGCGCCGCGCCTACGTGCCGAAAACGGCTCGCGAGACGCTCAGCGACCGCTACGGCGACTGCAAGGATCACGCTGTGCTGCTGGTATCGATGCTGGACGCCGTCGGCGTGCCCGCGCAACTCGCGCTCGTCAACATCAACCAGCAGGTCCTGCCGGAACTGCCGAATATCGACCAGTTCGATCACATGATCGTATCGGTGCCTGTCGACGGACGGCGGCTGTATATCGACGCGACCGACAAGGACCTCAGGCTCGGCATTACGCCTCCGCGCTACATGGCCGGCAATCATGCTCTGGTGCTGGGCGAACCGCCCGAGCTGTTGCCGATCCCCGAGTTCGCGATCGGTGATTCGGGCCTCCAGGTCGAGCGCGACATCGAAACGATCGCGAACAACGAAATCCGGGTTACCGAGATCGGCGTGTTCTCCGGTTACCAGGCCGCGGACATGCGCGGCCAGCTGCGTGAGATCGAGGTGTCGGACATGCTCGGGACCATGCAGCGCTGGGTTGCGGACCGTTATTCGGACGCGATCGTCGACGATGCATTCGTGGACAACGTGTTCGATGCGAGCGGCGAACTCGTCGTCGAGCTGCAGTACCGGGTGCCGGTCGACGCGGGATCGTTCAAGTTGCCCGGCTTTTTCGAAGCCACGTTTCTCGATTACGAACGCCTGCCTGAACGGCGTTTCGGTTTCGAGATTCCGGTTCCGCTCACCGTGTCGACCGTGACGACGGTGCGGCAGCCACCCGCTTCGATGCTCAAGGTTCCCACGAAAAAGCCGGACGCCGATGAGTCGCGTTTCGGCAGCTGGCGCCGCAGGGTCGACAGCAGCGACGAACGCTGGGTTCTGCGGCTCGAGTATACGAACGGCCACGACGAGTACGGGCCGGAAGAGTATCGGGAATTCACGGACTTTCACCGCAGGCTCGTCGGTTCCATTGAGCAGCCGATGGTTATCGAGTAGGAACGGGGCTTGAACCGTGACCCGTTAGCTACAATGTCGTAGGAACGAATGGTCGCGGGAACCTGCGCCTGAGACCGCGATACTGGGAGACCGAAATGAGCGAATTCGAAGACATGGTGGCCGACCTCAAACAAAAACGCGACGAACTGCGCCTGAAGATTCACCTCGCGTCAAAGGACGCGCAGGACGAATGGGAGGAACTCGAAGAGAAGATGCAGGAGTTCTCCTCCCGCGCG
>DATHRM010000243.1:0-1966 GCA_035465295.1 Woeseiaceae bacterium
GTCGCCGGTTCGGACCAGCTGCGACCGTCGTCACGCGATTCGACAAGTCGCACGACCGTCTGCTCGCCGGTGAACTCTTTCCAGGCGAGCAGCAGGCGGCCCGGCACGCGTACCAGTGTCGGATGCCCGGCGGACGGGTCCGTCGAGACCGGGCTCAGGCGGGTCAGTTCGCCGCCGCCCGCATCGAATCGCGCGTAGAAGACGCCCTTGCGTCGTTCGCCGTTCGTGAACCACGCAAGATCGAAAGCCCCTGCGCCGGCATCGGCGAGTGCGGGGCCGTGATGCGGGCAGGCGTCGATGTGCCACTCGTCGTCGGTTGCGCGCTGCATCGGCGCCGTGACTCCTTCCACATCCACCGTGACAAACGCGTGGTCACGGATGTTTTCGCCGAAGATCCCGCGATAGAAAAGCGCGACGTCACCGGACCCCGCCTCCGTTGCCGCGATGCGGCAGCATTCACAGCTGTGCGCGGCGACGCGGCGATTCTCGGTAAAAGTCTTGCCGCGATCGGTCGAGACCGCGTAGTACACGGCCGCCCCCGCGTAGGACTCCCCCGCTTCGGTCGCCGCAAGTCGGTCCCGTTTGTCGATCCAGGCGAGATAGACGTTACCGCCCGAATCGACGAGCAGGGTCTCGAATCGATGCCCTGTCGCGAGCCCGTCGTCGTTGACCGTCCGCACCGGCTCGAAGCTGGCACCGCCGTCGAGCGACCGGCTGAAGCGGATCTCGCCGTTGAAGCCACCGGGCAGTTTGCGCGTCCACGATACGTACACCTCGCCGCTCGGACCGATTGCGATCTTCGGCCGGTTCTCGCCGTTGACGTCGATGTCTTCGGCTTCCGAGTTCACTGCAACCGGCGCTGACAGGACACCGAGATCGTCCTCAGCCGTACTGACGTACACACGACCCCTGAACTCGAAAGCAATCCACAGCCTCCCCTCATCATCGAAGACAGCGGTCGGCGTCCGGCCGCAATGAGCAGACGCCGCCGCTTGCTGCGGTTCGCACTTCGGGCTCGCGGATGCCGACGCGCCAGATACAAGCGCGAGCATCAGAACCGTAACGATCGCGCGCATTACAGATCCACCGCGGCTTCCAGGTACAGCGTCCTGCCGGGCCACGGATGGTGCACGAACGTCACCGCGTTTGTCAGGTTGTCGAGACCAAGGCTCAGACGCACTCCGTTCTCGAGCCGGTAATTGGTCTTCAGCCCGATCTGCGTGTACGCATCGTGCGCGCCGAACACCTCGCTCGCCGTATCGGTATTGTCCAGGTCGCCGTAGCTGTTGCTCGCGTAGCGAACGCCGCCGCCGATGTCCCAGCGATCACTCATGTGCCACGTCGCGAGAAGGTGCCCGCGCCAGCGCGGCATGCGTGGGAACGTGTTGCCTTCGAGGTCCGGGTTGGCGCTGTTCTTTACGATCTCCGAATCGACGTAGGCGACATTGAAGCGGACGTCCAGGCGTTCGGCGATGCCGCTGCGATTGAGAACGAGCTCCGTGCCACGTGTTTCGACTTCATCGACGGGCAGGAATGTGCGGATCGCCCGGTTGTCGACGATCGTCATCTGGTTGAAGATCGCGTCGCTGACCGTTTCCGTGAACAGGTTCAGGCGCAGATAGCCGCCGTCGATCGTCCGCTCGATCGTCACGTTGTGATGCAGGCCGTCTTCGGGCTCGAGGTCGGCGTTGGCGATGGACGTGCCGTCGGTGCGTCGCTCGTTCTGGTAGAGCTCTTCAACGATCGGAAAGCGGTAGGCGCGGGCCAGCGAGTAACGCAGCTGCCAGTTATCGGCGGGACGGAACCCGGTCGAGAACTTCGGCGAAAACCGGCTCTCCGACCGGTCGTCGTGATCCTGCAGGTTGTCGCGGCCAAAATCGTGGTAATAGCCGTCTCGCGCGCGCCAGGCCTCGTAACGCCCACCGAGCTGGAAGTCGAGGCGATCGGTGGCCTGCCAGCCGAACTG
>DATHRM010000244.1:0-2719 GCA_035465295.1 Woeseiaceae bacterium
ACCAGCGCCGTCGAGTCGACGAGCAGCCGCATCTCCCGGTCGGCCAGGTTGTACTCCCAGAGGTCCATCTGCAACGGATCCGTTTCCTTGCCGCGCAGGAACGTGACACGGCCGGAATCCGGCGAGATTTTCACGCCACGCGGCGACGGACCGTCGAGATCCGGCGCGGAATACAGTCGTTCTATTTCGAGAATCGGCATATCGTCGGTTTCGCTCGCAGGTTGCCCGGCCCCGGACGCGCAGCCGGCCAGTGACGCGAAGGCGCACAACAGGATCAGGTTCGTTCGCATGGTTCGGTCCTCGACCGCCGTAGTCAGGCGCGTTGTCGCGCCCGGGGTTCCCGCAACAGGGGTTTCAGGTATTCGCCCGTGAACGAGCGCGCGTTTCCGGCGACGTCTTCGGGCGTGCCCGACGCAATGACTTCACCGCCGCCGTCACCGCCTTCCGGGCCCAGGTCGATGACCCAGTCCGCGGTCTTGATGACGTCGAGGTTGTGCTCGATGACCACGATCGTGTTGCCGCGATCGCGCAGCCGGTGCAGCACCTCCAGCAGGTGTTCGATGTCGTGGAAATGCAGGCCGGTCGTCGGCTCGTCGAGGATGTACAGGGTCCGGCCTGTGTCACGCTTCGACAGTTCCTTGGCCAGCTTGACGCGCTGCGCTTCGCCGCCGGACAGCGTCGTTGCATTCTGGCCGAGGCGCACGTAGGACAGCCCGACGTCGGTGAGCGTCTGCAGCTTCTTCGCCACCACCGGGACGTTCCTGAAGAACTCCAGCGCGTCCTCGACGGTCATCTCGAGCACCTCGTGAATGTTCTTGCCCTTGTAGCGTATCTCGAGCGTCTCGCGGTTGTAGCGCTTGCCGCGGCATACGTCGCAGGGAACGTAGACGTCCGGCAGGAAATGCATCTCCACCTTGAGCACGCCGTCGCCCTGGCAGGCTTCGCAGCGGCCGCCCTTGACGTTGAAGCTGAAGCGCCCCGGCATGTAACCGCGCGAGCGCGCTTCCTGCGTGCCGGCAAACAGTTCGCGGATCGGCGTGAACAGGCCGCTGTAGGTGGCCGGGTTCGAGCGCGGCGTGCGGCCGATCGGGCTCTGGCTGATGTCGATGACGCGGTCGATGAAGTCGAGGCCGGCGATCCCGTCGTGCGGCGCGGGATTGCGGCTCGTCCGGTTCAGCAGGTCCGCGACGGCCTTGTACAGCGTGTCGTTGACGAGCGTCGACTTGCCGGACCCGGACACGCCGGTCACGCAGGTCATCAGGCCCACCGGGATCGACGCGTCGATGCCTTTCAGGTTGTTGCCCCGTGCACCGGCGATACGGATCTGCCGCTCCGGGTCCGGTGCGGTGCGGTCGTCGGGGATTTCGATGGCGCGTTTGCCCGAGAGGTACTGGCCGGTGAGCGAACCCGGCGTCTTCATGATGTCCTCCGGCGTGCCCTGCGCGACGATCCTGCCGCCGTGGACGCCGGCGCCGGGGCCGAGGTCGAGGACATGGTCGGCCGACATGATCGCTTCCTCGTCGTGTTCCACGACGATGACGGTATTGCCGATGTCCCGGAGGTGCGTCAGCGTGCCGAGCAGGCGCTGGTTGTCGCGCTGGTGCAGGCCGATCGACGGTTCGTCGAGTATGTACATGACGCCGACCAGGCCGGAGCCGATCTGACTCGCCAGCCGGATGCGCTGCGCCTCGCCGCCGGAGAGCGTCTCGGCACTGCGATCAAGGGACAGGTAATCGAGGCCGACATCCGACAGGAAACCGATCCGGTCGCCGATTTCCTTCACGATCTTGTCGGCGATCGTGGCCCGCCAGCCTTCGAGCGCGAGGTTCATGAAAAACTCCTTCGCATTGCCTACCGACTTGCGGGTGATCTCGGGCAGCGAATGATCGGCCACGAAGACGTGCCGCGCAGCGCGATTCAGTCGCGTGCCGCCGCACTCCGGGCAGGCCTGGCTGTTCAGGAACTTCGCGAGTTCCTCGCGAACCGCGCCGGACTCGGTCTCGCGATAACGCCGTTCGAGATTCGGTATGACGCCTTCGAACCGGTGCCGTTTGCGGACTTCCATGCCGCGGGAATTCTGGTAGAAGAAATCGATTTTCTCGTTGCCGCTGCCGAACAGGACGGTCTTCTGCAGCTTGTCGTCGAGGTCCTCGAACGGGGTCTCGACGTCGAAGCCGTAATGGTCCGCGAGGCTGCGGATCATCTGGTAATAGTAGGTCGTGCGGCGGTCCCAGCCGCGGATTGCGCCGCCGGCGAGCGATAGCGAGCGGTTGACGACGACGCGCTCCGGGTCGAAGAACTGCTTGACGCCGAGGCCGTCGCAGGACGGGCAGGCGCCCGACGGGTTATTGAACGAGAAGAGCCTTGGCTCGAGCTCCGTGAGGCTGTAGCCGCAGAGGTTGCAGGCGAAGCGGTCGGAGAAGATGATCTCGTCCTGTTCCGTGTCGTCCATTGCGGCGATGCGGGCGACGCCGTCCGCGATCCGCAAGGCGGTTTCGAACGATTCGGCGAGCCGCAGGCGAATGTCCTCCTTCACGCGGAAGCGGTCGACGATTGCCTCGATCGTGTGCTTCCTGCGCAGGTCGAGCTTCGGCGGCTGGTCGAGTTCGTAGACCTCCCCGTCGATACGCGCGCGGATGAATCCCTGCGCCATCAGGTCCTTCATCAGCTGCACGTGTTCGCCCTTGCGGTTGTCCACGACCGGCGCGAGCAGCATCAG
>DATHRM010000245.1:0-23639 GCA_035465295.1 Woeseiaceae bacterium
GCCACGCTGGTTACGCTCATAGTCAGCGTGGCGCTGCGTTCGATGCTCCCTGGCCCGCAAATGGCCGAGACCGGGCCGGGGTTTGCCGGCCTGGCCGAGATTGCCAATTTCCTCATTGCCGGCACGATTGCCTGGTTCGCGTGGCAGCGGGGCATGACCGAGCTGTTCGGTCCGCGCCGCTAGCGACAGGCCGCCAAAAACCGGCAAATTCGTCAAACGTCGGAAAAGTTCCGCGAATTATCTTCGCCCGCGGCGTTCTAATCTATTAAGGCCTGGTTAAGGCGCCGCTGTTACGCTTGATATCAGGACAGCTACCACCACCTCTGCTGACATGGAGAATACAGTCAGATGAGCGAGTCGATACCCCATATTGCAAGAGCGCGGCCGGCCGGCCCGGACCAGGGACCGGCGCCTGCGGCTGCCCTCCACGTCGAGGTCATCGCGGACCTGGTGTGCCCGTTCTGCTTTATCGGCAAACGGCGCCTCGAAAAGGCGATGCAGGCGGTGCAGGGACCGAGCGACGTAAGCTGGTACCCGTACCAGCTCAACCCCGATATGCCGGAAAACGGCATGTCGCTGGAGGACTACCTGTCGTTGCGCTTCGGCAGCGCCGCCAACGTGCAGCCGGTGCTCGACCAGCTTGCGGCCGACGCGCGCAGCGAAAACGTCGATTTGCGCTTCGACCGGATCGAGCACGTGCCGAACACACTGCGGGCTCACCAGCTGATGTACCTCGCGGAAATGCAGCGCAGGGACCAGAGCGCGCTCGCGGAGGAGCTCATGACGGCCTTCTTCCGCCGCGGCGAAAACATCGGGGACAGGGAGATCCTGGTCGAACTCGGCGGACGCCACGGGCTGCTGCCCGATGACGTCGACCGCGTGATCGACGAAGACAGCTCGCGACAGATCGTCCTGTCGCGCGAGGCGCAGGTACGGTCCAGCGGAATTGCCGGGGTACCCGGGTTCCTGCTGAATCGCCGTCTCCTCGTGATCGGCGCGCAGGACGAGGATACGCTCGTGAATGCATTCGACCGCGCCATGTTCGGCGAGGGTAACGACGCGATCATCTCACCGGCGTTGCACTAGAACGAACTCAGCCCGACCGGCGCTGCAGCCAGTCGATCACAAGGCGGTTCACTTCGTCCGGTTTTTCCTGCTGGGTCCAGTGCCCGCAGTTCTCCAGCATGTGGATTTCCAGGTCGTCGACCAGGGGTTTCATCGCTTCGATGTGTTCGAGCGCGATCACCACGTCGTCGACCGCACCGATGAACAGTGTCGGGATGCCGATGCGTTCGTCGAAGTCCGCCTGTGTTTCCCAGTTGAGCGTCCAGTTGCGATACCAGTTGATAGCGCCCGTGAAGCCGGTCCTTGCGAACGCCGCCACGTAGTAGTCGCGCTCCGCGTCCGCCAGCAGGGGCTCGCCGCTGCCATGGCTGCGAGCCATGACCTTGAGAAGGCTCAGCGTCTTCATTTCCGCAGGTAGCTGGTCGAATTGCTCCCGGGATACCTGCCCGCGCCGCATCATCACGTCGAAAAAGTGCGCGGGATCGCGCGCAAAGACCGTGTCCGCCTCGTCGGAGTCCTGGAAGTTGACGATGTAGAAGTCGTCGCCGAAGCGCTCTCTCATCACCGAGATCGGGTCCACCGGCAGCCGCGGAAAATGCGGGATATTGAGTATCACGAGGCGGTCGATGCGCTGCGGTGCGCGCATCGCCATTTGCCAGAGCACGAGCGCGCCCCAGTCATGGCCCACGAACGTGGCGGTGTCCAGTTCGAGAGCATCGAGGAGGCCGTGCACATCGGCGATCAACGCCTCGATGCGGTAGCTACGGACATCCGCGGGCACGTCGCTCTGCCCGTAGCCGCGCTGGTCCGGTGCGATGGCGCGAAAGCCGGCTGCCGCCAGCGCGGGCAGCTGGTAGCGCCAGGAGAACGCGAGTTCCGGGAATCCGTGCAGCAGGACGACAGGCGGGCCGTCGCCCTGCTCGTAGACGGCCATGCGAATGCCGTTGGTCTCGACAAACGCAGGCGCCGGGAATTCGGGGGCGCCGCGGTCCGTCACTCGACGCTGCTGGCGCAGTCGATACAAAGCCGCGCCGTCGGATCGGCGTCGAGACGCCGGGGGTTGATCGGCCGCTCGCATCGCTCGCAGTCGCCGTAGCTGCCTTCGTCGATGCGCCGCAGTGCGGCGTCGATTTCCCGCAGCTGCAGGGCACGTCGCTCCCCGGATGCCTGTGCCATCGCCTGCGCCTGCAGGGCATCCATGCGCGACAGCCTGCCGACCTTGGTCTGGTCCAGCTGCACGACCGCGGCGGGATCGTCCCCGGTGTCCGCGATGCGTTCCAGTTCGTTTTTCATGGTGACGAGTTTTTGCTTGATGCTGTCCATATGCCCCCTATCCTAACGATATCTGCCCACACTTGCCGGGAATGGGCGCCCGAACGCTTGTGTTTTCGGCCGCCAGAGGCTAATTTCCCGGCAAGACGTCGATGGGGACGAACAGGCGGGCCACTCGGGCCTGAGCGACCGGGGGACGGTGCGAGCCCCGGGCCGGAATCCGCCGAATATCACCCCGGAGTCGCTATCCGAACGGGCCGCGCATGACCGGTCCCAGTAGACATAGCCGGCTGGTCCACGATACGGACGGCGGACCAGGAGGTCCATGAGGTGGCCGAAGCCACGAAGCCGGGTGGTACCGCGATGATTTTTGTCGCCCCGGGCGCAGCGCATGCGCCCGGGGCGTTTTTATGTGTGCCGCAGGAGCGGTTCTAAAACCGCGATCGCGGGCCAGGGCCCGCTCCTGCGGGGAAATACCGGAGAAGATGGTTTGACGTTCAAGGAAGTTTCGAGTCGATACGACGGGCCTGCGCTCGAACAGGAGGTGCTGGCGTTCTGGGACGAGCACCGTACGTTCGAGCAGACGCTGGCGATGTCGGAGGGCCGCCCGCGGTTCAGTTTCAACGAGGGCCCGCCCACCGCGAACGGCAAGCCCGGCATTCACCACGTGCTTGCCCGCACGTTCAAGGACATTTTTCCGCGCTACAAGACGATGCGCGGCTATTACGCCCCGCGCAAGGCGGGCTGGGACACGCACGGCCTGCCCGTCGAGCACGAGGTCGAGAAGCTGCTCAAGAAAGAGGGCAGGATAGAAAGCTACGACAAGGACGAGATCGAGGAAAAGGTAGGAATCAGCGAGTTCACGCGCCTGTGCCGCGAATCGGTGATGACCTATATCGGCGACTGGGAGAAGATGACCGAGCGCATGGGCTTCTGGGTGCACCTCGACGAGGCGTACTACACGCTCGACAACAGCTACATCGAGTCGGTCTGGAATCTGCTGCGGATTATTTTCGACAAGGGCCTGATCTACCGCGGCTACAAGGTCGTGCCCTACGATCCGCGAATCGGTGCCACGCTGTCCTCGCACGAACTGGCGCTGGGTTACAGGGAAACCGAGGATCCCTCGATCACTGTCCGCTTCAGGGTCGAGGGCGAGCAGGATACGTATTTCCTGGTCTGGACGACGACGCCATGGACGTTGCCGTCGAATCTCGCGCTCGCGGTCGGGGAAGACATCGACTACAGCTACTGCGAATCGGACGGCCAGACGCTGATCCTCGCGGAAGCGTTGCGGGAGTCGGTATTCCGGGACATCGAGCACACGGTCACGAAAACCGTCAAGGGCAGCGACCTTGTCGGCATGCGCTACGAGCAGCTGTTCGACTACCTCGAGGTCGACGCGCCGAATGCGTTCCAGGTGCTTCCGGCGGATTTCGTCAGCACCGAGGATGGCACCGGCATTGTGCACACGGCGCCGGCTTACGGCGTCGACGACCTCGCATTCGGGCAGGAACATGGCCTGCCCGTCGTTCACGGCGTGGGTCTGGACGGCAACTTCATCGACGCCGTCGAACCGGTGGCCGGCATGTTCTTCAAGGATGCCGACAAGCCACTGATCCGGATACTGAAAGAACGCGGCATGATGTTCCGCTCCGAACGCTACACGCATAATTATCCGTTCGGCTGGCGCACGGGCGACCCGATCATCTATTACGCGAAGAATGCCTGGTACATCCGCACCTCCGAGTTCCGCGAGCGCATGAGCGAGCTCAACCAGACCATCAAGTGGGTGCCCGAGCACATTCGCGACGGCCGCTTCGGTAAATGGCTGGAAAACAACGTCGACTGGGCGTTGTCCCGCGAGCGATTCTGGGGAACTCCATTACCGGTATGGACTGACGGGCAAGGTGACTACGTCTGTATTGGTTCGGTAGAAGAGTTGAGCGAACGGACCGGGCGGGATCTGGGCGAACTCGACCTGCACCGGCCAGCCGTTGACGACATCACGTTCGAAAAAGACGGCAAGACCTGGCGGCGCGTGCCCGAGGTGATCGACTGCTGGTTCGACTCGGGCGCGATGTCGTATGCGCAGTGGCACTACCCGTTCGAGAACCAGGACATCTTCGAGGAGCATTTCCCGGCGGACTTCATCTGCGAGGCCATCGACCAGACGCGCGGCTGGTTCTACACGCTGCACGCAATTGCCACGCTGGTTTCGGACAGCGTCGCCTACAGGAACTGCATCTGCCTGAACCTGATTGTCGACAAAGACGGCAAGAAGATGTCGAAGTCCCTCGGCAACATCGTCAATCCTTACGACGTGTTCGACACGGTAGGCGCCGACGCGCTGCGCTGGTATTTCCTGGCGCGGCTGTCGCCGGACATGCCGAAACGCATCTCTGTGGAGATCGTCGCCGACGTGGCGAGTTCCTTCATCAACACGTTCTGGAATACGTACGGTTTTTTCGTGCTGTACGCGCGCCTCGACGACGTGGACGTATCGAAACACGTGCCGGTCGAAGCGCGGCCCGAGATCGACCGGTGGGCCCTCGCGCTGGCACATCGCACCATAACCATCGTTACGGATGCACTGGACGATTACGACGCCAAGACGGCGGGCGAGGCGATCGAGTCCTTCATCGACCAGCTCAGCAACTGGTACGTGCGGCGCAATCGCCGGCGTTTCTGGAAGTCGAGCGATCTCGACGACAAGCACATGGCGTACCTGACACTGTACGAATGCCTCAAGGTCGCTCACGAGCTGATGGCGCCATTCGTGCCGTTTCTCGCCGAACACGTCTACCAGAACCTCGTCAGGAGCGTCGATCCCGAGGCGCCCGACAGCGTGCACATGGTGGCGTGGCCAGAGGCCGACCCCGCCTGGCAGAACGACGAGTTGCTGCGCGACATCGGCGTGGTTCAAAAAGTCGTCGGCCTCGCGCGTGCCGCACGCGGCCAGTCCGGGGTCCGCACCCGGCAGCCGCTGTCCCGGCTACTCATCCGGGCGCCCAGTGACGCAGCCGCGCGAGCGCTCGAGGACCACCAGGACCAGATCCTCGAGGAACTGAATGTGAAAGCGATCGAGTTCATCGCGCGCGACGCGGGCCTCGTCAGCTACCGGATCAAGCCGAATCTCCCGGTGCTGGGCAAGCAGTACGGCAAACTGATCCCGGTGATCAGGAAGGCGCTCGGGGAGGCCGATGGCGCCGCGATCGCCGGTGCCGTTGCGCGTGGCGATACGTTCGAAATCGATGCGGGCGGCCGGACGCTGGAACTCGGCGGCAAGGACGTACTGATAGAAACCGAATCAGCCGAGGGCTATGCCTGCGGCGAAGAGGGCGGCTACCTGACGGCGCTGGACACGAGTCTTGACGAGAATCTCGTGGAAGAGGGCCTCGCGCGGGAAATCGTCCGCTCCATCCAGGATGCGCGCAAGCAGGCAGGCCTCGAGGTTTCGGACCGGATCGTGCTGGGAGTGAGTGGCTCGGAAGGGATAGAGCGGGCGCTGGCGAAGCACCGCAGCTACATTATGTCCGAGACGCTGGCAACGGAATGGGAAACCGGGCAGGCGGAGCCGTTGCACACCGCGCGGCGCGAACTCGGCGACGACCACTGGACGCTGGAGTTCAGGAAGGTTACGTGACTTTCGGACCGGCTGTGCCGGTGCCGGGTCGCTAGGACACCGACTTGACCAAAAACGGCGGAACCTTGTCCGCGTCGTCGTGCAGTGGCAACGGGTCCTGCAGGTTCTCCGCCTGCCGAATTACGTCGCCGTAAAGGCGAACCACTTCAGCGGCACAGTCGCTCGCGTCTTTGACCGACATCTTGCGGACCGAGGCGCAGACCGGGCCCTCGCCGTTCAGCGGCGCGACAGCATGCAGCCGGGAACGGAGTTCCCGGAACGATTGTTTGAGCGCTCGCGGCAAATCGTCCTCGACGATATCGTCGAGATTCTCCCGGTAGGCCTTTATAAGTCTTTGTTTTATATGGCCATCGCCGGCAAGCACCGACACGGCGGCGTAAAAGCGGTCGACGTGGTAGGTCATTTCCACTCCAGCGTTCGTATTCTTGTTATGCCGCTCTTTACACCTCTCAGCGGCTCGATACGCTTCCTGACTCGACTACCTCCTGTAGTCACCCATCCCCGAAAGAATCGTCACGTTCCTACTTGAACTTTCAGTTACCTGCGCTCGTTTCTTATAACAGAGATTGCGAACCGCGTGCAAGTGTGGCCGCGCGGCGACGTCGGCCCGGAACGCAGGGAAGGCGCGGGCCGCGAAAGACCTAGTTGTCCCGAACCGGGTAATAGATGTCGGTCAGGAGTTCCGCCTCGGGTACACGGGTTGGATCGGAGATGTAGGTTTCCCACGCATCGCCATTGCGCTCGAGACCCAGGGCGGCGAGGTAGGCGGCAATCTTGCGGTGCGTCGAACCGAGTTGGCGGTAGGAACCAACGTGGCGAACGCGGATGGCCGGGCCCGAGTAGGTATGGCCCAGCTTGACGGCTGCGTCGTCGCGGGGCGTTGTGTCGGTGACGCCCCGCACGGGGATCGCCGCATCGAAGCGCAGCTGGCTGCCGGCGAATCCGCGCACGATCGACATCGGCGGACCGGCCTCCGCCAGGTCGCGGGCGTCGATGAACGACAGGATCTGGAAGTAGGCCTTGCCCATGGCCTCGGAGATCGCCGCCGGTTCGGGCGGAGACGTTGTCGGCAGGTAGGCGATCTGCAGTGGATCAACGACCAGGTGCTCGACCTCTAGGTCGCCGAAGTCGATGCGCGGCAGGGACTCGGCGAGTGCCTTCAGTTCGGCTATGCCGGCTTCGAATTCCCGCTTCACGACGCCGGCGAGCAGCAGCGCGAAGTAGCGGCCGACGAGATTCAGGCCGTGGTCGTGGGCGAATCCCCAGGTCACGCGGGTCTTGCCGTCTTCGCGACCGATGTCGAACCAGGTGCGGGCCTCGCCCGGCTCGCCGGGGTTGATCGCGGTGGCGACATGCTCGTAGGGACGGCTTTCCACGATGGTCTGCGTACCGCTTCCGACGATCGCGCCGTCCCACGTGACGGTCGCGCCCACGCCCCGGGGCGGCCCGGAAAAAACGACGCGCGCATTCGGGTCCGTGGCGGTTCTCGGTGCCCACAGGTCCACGCGGCGAAAGTCGTTGACGAGAGCGAATACGGTGGCCGGGGGCGCATCGACGAGCGCGCTGACCTCGACACGGCTGTGCCTCGGTAACAACAATCCGACAACGATGAGGAGAGCGACGAACGCGCCGATGACGTACAGAAATTTTTGCACGCGGTACTCTGGCACAATGCGCCTATGAATGCATCACGGACCAGCCGCCTGCCGATTGGCGTCTTCGACTCCGGCGTCGGCGGGCTTACCGTCCTCCGCGCGCTGCGCCAGGCACTGCCGCACGAGGACCTCATTTACCTCGGCGATACCGCGCGGCTGCCCTATGGCACCAAGAGCCCGTCGTCGATCAGCCGTTACGCGGGACAGGCGACCGCACAGCTCCAGGGACGGGGCATCAAGCTGCTCGTCGTCGCCTGCAACACGGCTTCCGCGGTTGCGCTGGAGGCGCTGCAGGAACAGATGAAGCCGGTGCCCGTCATCGGCGTCGTCGAGCCGGGCGCGACCGCGGCGGTTGCGGCCCGGCCGGGCGGGCGGCACCTGGTGCTGGCGACCGAGGCGACCGTTCGCTACGGCGCTTACCGGCACGCGATCCTGGAGCGCGACGACCGGGCCGAGGTCCGCGAACTCGCGTGCGAAATGATGGTGTCGCTGGCCGAAGAGGGCTGGACGGAGGGCAGCATTGCCGAAGACATCGTCCGCCGCTACCTGGAACCTCTGGCGGAGCTCGCGTTCGAGCCGGACAGCATCATCCTCGGATGTACCCACTTCCCGTTGCTGAAAGACGCTATCCAGCGCGTGGTGGCAGAGGGCACCGCGATCGTGGACTCGGCGAGCACGACGGCCGGCGTCGCCGCAGCGATGCTCGCCGAGAACGATTTGCTCAATGACCAGCAGCCCCGGGGACGGCTGAAGCTGATGGCTACCGACGGCGCAAGCCGCTTTGCGCGTGTCGGCGGGCGCTTCATCGGCGAAGCCCTGGACGCGGACGACATCGAGCTCGTCGACCTCTAGGGGTGGGCGATCGCGGTCCGACCTGTGCAATAATCGCCGACCCGCTTCGAGAGAGGAATCAACGTGACCGTAACGATGTTCACGCGCGTGGCGCGCACCCTCGTCCCGGCAATAGTGCTCGCAGCCTGCGGCGCCGAGGCGCCGGAGGAACCGGCGGTTTCCACAGCCGAGACGGTCGAACCGCGCCCGGAAATTTACGCCGAATTCGAGCTGACGGCCGACCTGAGTCACCTGAGCGCCAGCCAGCGGGAGATGATCGGCGTGCTTATCGAGGCCTCCAAAATCATGGACGACCTGTTCTGGCGCCAGGCTTTCAGGGACGACTACAGCGGCTGGCTCGCATCCATCGACGACGGCGAGGCGCGCCGTTTCGCCGATCTGAATTACGGCCCGTGGGATCGCCTCGCCAACGACGCACCGTTCATCGAGGGCTTCGGCCCGAAGCCGCTGGGCGCGAACTTCTATCCCTCCGATATGAGCAAGGAGGAGTTCGAGGCCGCCTATCTGCCGGGGAAGAAAGGGCTTTACTCGCTGGTGCGCCGCGACAATGCCGGTGAACTGGTGCTGATTCCGTACCACGTCGCGTACAGGGACGAATTGCATCGGGCGGCGGAGCTGCTCCGCGAAGCTGCCGCTCTCGCGGACGACCAGCCGTTCGCAACCTACCTCAAGCTGCGGGCCGCCGCCCTGATCAGCGACGAATTCCAGACCAGCGACCTGTACTGGATGGACGTCAAGACGAACGAGATCGACGTGGTCATCGGGCCGATCGAGACCTACGAAGACAGGCTGTTCGGCTATCGCGCGGCCTATGAATCCTACGTGCTCATCAAGGACATGGAGTGGAGCGATCGGCTGAGCCGTTTTGCGCTGTTCCTTCCGGAGCTGCAGGAAGGGCTGCCGGTACCCGACGAATACAAGTGGGAGACTCCAGGTACGGATTCCGACCTGAACGCCTACGACGTCGTCTACTATGCCGGCCACAGCAATGCCGGTTCGAAAACGATAGCGATCAACCTGCCGAACGACGAAGACGTCCAGCTCGAGAAAGGCACGCGGCGGCTGCAGCTCAAGAATGCGATGCAGGCGAAATTCGAGAAGATCCTGCGCCCGATTGCCGAAACCCTGATCGACGAGACGCAGAGAAAGCATGTCACCTTCGACGCCTTCTTCGGCAACACGATGTTCCATGAAGTCGCCCACGGCCTCGGTATCAAGAACACCATCAACGGCAGGGGCACGGTGCGCGAAGCGCTGCTCGACGTTGCGTCGACCATGGAAGAGGGCAAGGCGGACGTGCTCGGCCTCTACATGGTCACGGAGCTTCACAAGGCAGGCGAACTCGGCGACGTCGATATCATGGACCATTACGTGACCTTCATGGCCAGTATCTTCCGCTCGATCCGTTTCGGCGCGGCAAGTGCGCACGGCAAGGCGAACATGGTGCGCTTCAACTTTTTCAGGGAACAGGGCGCATTCGTGCGTGACCCGGAGACGGGCACCTACCGTGTCGACGCCGAGCGCATGACGGAGGCCATGACCGCACTGTCCCGGTTATTGCTGACGCTGCAGGGCGACGGCGACTACGATGGCGCGCTCGAACTGACGAGCACGAAGGGCGTCATCGGCGACCAGCTGCAGGCGGACCTGGACCGGCTGACGCGTGCGGGGATCCCGGTCGACATAACTTTCAGGCAGGGCGTCGCCCAGCTGGGCCTCGAGTGAGCAAAGCGCAAAAGGAGATTCCCATGAGATCCATGCTGCTCTGCGTCGCAATGCTGGCGCTTGCCGCCTGCGGCGCCGACGACCAGGGTTCCGCCACGCCCGAACACCGGCAACTGCCGTGGGCGGACTTCGTGGTGACGACCATCGACGAGTATTACCGGCGCAATCCGGAACAGGCCGTCGACGCAGGATTGCACCAGTACGACGGCATGGCGAGCGACTGGGGCCTGGACGCGGCGGGGGAGTATTCGGCCTGGCTTGCGGCGACCATCGACACGGCAAAAAGTTACGCTGACCTGCAGGGACTCGGGGCATTCGAACGCGACTATCTCGTGAACGCACTCGAGAACGAGGCGTTCTGGATCGACGACACGAATTACCCGACGAAGAACCCGCTCGCGTACATCGGACGCATCGGTATCGGGGTCTACGTCGACCGTGAGTACGCGCCCCTCGACGAGAGGCTGAGGGCGTATACCCAGTACGTGACGGCCGTGCCGCGCATGCTCCGGCAGATGCGCGACAACCTCGAGCCGCCGTTGCCGGCGCCGTACGTCACAATGGGCCAGCGCATCCTGGACGGGCTCGCCGACTATCTCGCGGACACGGTGCCGCAGCAGTTCGCTGCCGTCGACGACGACGTGCTGCAGAAGCAATTCGCTGCCGCCAATGCCGCCGCGGCCGACGCCGTTCTGGAAACGGCGGACTGGCTCGGCGAATTACAGGCAACGGCGACGCAGGATTATGCGCTCGGGGAAGCGCTGTTCCTGCGCATGCTCAGTGAAACGCAGGGAATCGACATAACACTGCAGGAACTGAAGGCGGCCGGCCAGGCGGACCTCGACCGCAACCTTGCCACGCTGCACGAGGCCTGCGCGGAATTTGCGCCGGGCGAGAGCGTCGAAAACTGCGTACGAAAGGTGCAGGACCGCAAACCGCCCGAGGGGGCCGTCGGCGGCGCAACCCGCCAGCTGCCGGACCTGAAGGCATTCATTCTCGAGAACGACATTGTCTCGATCCCGGGCACCGAGGATGCGCTCGTCGCCGAGGCGCCGCCGCATCGCCGCTTCAATTTTGCGTACATCGAGATTCCCGGCCCGTTCGAAAAAGGCCTGCCGTCCGTATACAGGATCGCGCCGCCGGATCCTTCCTGGAGTGAAGAGGACCAGCTCGCCTATATCGCGGGCGAGACGGATCTTCTCGCAACGTCCATTCACGAAGTATGGCCCGGCCACTTTCTCCACTACCTGCACAAGAACCGCACCGAGAACAAGGTCGGCAGGCATTTCAGCACCTACTCCTTCGGCGAGGGCTGGGCACACTACACGGAGGAGATGATGCTGGACGCCGGCTACGGTGGCGGCGACCCGGAGATCCGGATCGGCCAGCTGCTGAATGCGCTGTTGCGCAACGTCCGTTACCTGTCCGCCATCGGCCTGCACACCGGGGGCATGACGGTCGAGGAAAGCCAGGCGATGTTCGAGGAAAAGGCGTTCCAGGACTTCGGTAATGCCTCGCAGCAGGCGTATCGGGGAACCTACGATCCGGGTTATCTCAATTACACGCTGGGCAAGCTCCTGATCAACAAGCTGCGCAAGGACTGGACGGATGGCCGTGGCGGCCGCGAGGCATGGGGCGCGTTCCACGACCGCTTCCTGAGTTACGGCTCGCCGCCGATACCGCTGGTCAGGCGGCACATGCTCGGCGAGAACTACGAGGGCGATACGGCGTTACTGCCGCATTAGCGCGGCAGCGAAGACTTGTCGACGTAAGGCAGGTCGTGGCCGAACAGGCGCGTCAGGTAAAGGCGCCGCCCCGTCTCGCAGACGCCGGTCATGGCCGGGTAGCGGGCCTGCGGATCCTGCAGGCTCGATAATACGTCGCCGTCGCCGTTGATCGCGATGACGTGCGACGAGGGTGCCGCTGCGGGCCGCAGGAAGGCGGGCAGCCGCTGTACCACCTTGCGCAGGAACGGCTTGTCCGACAGGCCGTCGAGTCTTGTATTGCGCGGAGCGACCAGTCCGATCCAGAATCGTCCCTCGCTGCCGCTGTTGATGTTGTCCGGAAACCCCGGCAGGTTGTCGACAACCACCTCGGTCGTGCCGGCATCCGGTCCCCGCAGCCAGTGACGCAGTATCCGGTAGCTGCCGGTCTCCGCGATCAGCAGGAAGCGATCGTCGCCACTGATCGCGACGCCGTTGGCGAAATTCAGTCCGTCCAGGATGACGCGCGCGTTGCCGCGTTCGGGATCGAATTCGACAATCCGGCCGTGGCCGCCGTGCTCGAGTATGTCCAGCAGGCTCGCCGCGAACGTGCCGTTCCAGGCGCGTGCGCCGAATTTCGTGGACGCGTCCGAGAAAAAAACGATGCCGTCGGACGAGACGGCGAGATCGTCCGCGTAAGCGATCCGCTCGCCGTTTACTGCCGCCAGCAGGTCGGTGACGTCGCCGCGCGGCGAAACACGCTGCAGGCCGCTGTATGCGTTGGCAACGAGCAACGAACCGTCCGCTGCGGCCTCGATGCCGAGCGGCCGCCCGCCCGTATGAGCGAACTCCGAGACGGTCCCGGTATCCCGCTCGATACGCAGTATTGCCCCGGAGGACGTCGTTGCGTACAGCGCGCCGTCAGGACCTGCCGCCACGTCTTCCGGGCCTTCGTAGGTGCCGAGATCGATGGCTGCGGCGGCGGAAAGCGAGTCGTTGGCTGCAAAAGCGCCGGTGAGACCCCGGTCTTGCGGCGCCTCCCATGCGACCGGATCCACCGGCACGGGCCAGGTCGCCAGGTAAACGCCCGCGAGCGCCAGGGCCGCGAGCAGGAATGTCCCGTAACGACGCAAACCCCGCCCCGTGTATGCCGGCGGCTAGCGCTGGTTGTCGATCATGCCGAGGAATTCGGCACGGGTTCGGGCGTCCTTGCGAAACGTGCCCAGCATCTGGCTCGTGACCATGGACACGTCCGACTTGTGGATGCCTCGCGTGGTCATGCACTGATGCGTCGCCTCGATGACGACGCCGACGCCCTTCGGGTTGAGGACGTTCCAGATGCAGTTCGCTATCTGTGCGGTCATTTTTTCCTGCACCTGGAAGCGTCGTGCAAACGCTTCCACCACGCGGGCCAGCTTGCTGATACCGACGACCTTGTTGTTCGGCAGGTAGCCGACATGGGCGCGGCCGATGATCGGTGCCATGTGGTGTTCGCAGTGGGACTCGAAGCCGATATCGCGAAGCACGATCATCTCGTCGTAACCGTCGACTTCCTCGAAGGTGCGTTTCATGTACGTGATCGGGTCTTCCCGGTAGCCGCTGAACCAGTCCTCGTAGGCGGTCACGACCCGCCTGGGTGTATCGACCAGGCCCTCCCGGTTCGGGTCCTCGCCGGCCCACAGGAGCAAGGTCCTGATCGCTTCCTCCGCCTGCTTGCGGCTGGGTTTGCGCGGTTTTCCGGGCTTCTTGTCTTTGCTGGCCACGGCAGGGTCCTCGTCGAGTGGGGTGCCGATACTACCGGGAATGACGAGGCCGTTACAGTGTGGCCACGCCGGTCGGGCAACTCACGCCGGTACCACCGATACCGCAATATCCGCCCGGGTTCTTCGCGAGGTATTGCTGGTGGTAATCCTCGGCGTAGTAAAACGTGTCGAGCGGCACGATTTCGGTCGTAATCCTGCCGTAGCCCGCCCGGTCGAGTTCGCGCTGGTAGGTCTGCCGCGAGTCCCGCGCGGCGGCCAGTTGTGCGTCGCTGCAGGTATAGATCGCGGAACGGTATTGCGTGCCGATGTCATTGCCCTGGCGCATGCCCTGGGTGGGGTCGTGCGCTTCCCAGAAGACGGCCAGCAAGTTGTCGTAACTCACCGCCGCGGGGTCGTAGACCACGAGCACGACTTCCGCGTGGCCGGTAAGGCCGCTGCACACTTCCTCGTAAGTCGGGTTCGGCGTAATGCCGCCCGCGTAACCGGCGGCCGTGGTGAATACGCCGTCGGTTTCCCAGAACCGCCGCTCCGCGCCCCAGAAACAGCCGAGACCGAACACGGCCCGTTCCAGCCCGGGGGCGAACGGGCCCTCGAGGGGATTGCCGTTCACGTAATGCACGGCCGGGACCGGCATGGCATCGCTGCGGCCGGGCAGGGCTTCGCTGCGATCCGGGAGCGTGGTTTTTCTGTGCTTGCCGAACATATCAGGTTGCCTGGTAACGTGCGCCGTGACGCGGCCGCATGACCACGCCGTCCGCACTTCGAAATCGAACCGGAATTGACTGGGTGTTGCCCCACTCGGTGGCGCGGTACACCGCGAAATGCAGGTGCGGCATGGTCGTATGGCCGGTATTGCCCGACAGCGCGATTTCCTGGCCGCGTGCAACGCGGTCCCCGACCTCGACCAGCGCCCCGTTTTCCTGCAGGTGATAGTACTCGCCCGTGGTGCCGTCGTCATGGAGAATGACGATATAGTTCGCGTACCTGCCGCAGCCGTCTTTCCAGCAGCCGATCGAGTGAGATTCCTCCACGCGGGCGACGACGCCGCTACGGGCGGCATGCACGGGGGTGCCTTCGGGCATGTCGAAATCGACGGCGAACGCTTCGAGACCCTTGTGGCTGAAGCTGGAGCCATAACCCTGCAGTACGCGGTACGAGCGGCCGCTGGCATACGGCAGGGCATAGAGATAGTCGTCGTCGTGCACCGCGTCCTTGTCGCCGACCGTCCACTCGAAGAAATAGCGATAGCCGCCATCGCGACGTTCGTCAGCCCGGTTCAGGGTCATGACGCGGGCCGATTCCTGCGGCGCGAGCGTGCGCGTCACCGTCGTCGGGCCGGCAACCTCGAAGGAGCGCGTACGCACACGCAGCGTATAGGTCACCGGGTAGTCCTGCAGGTTCCTTGCGCGGAGCTCGACGTTGCCGCCCTGGTTGACGGCATTGACGCAAATCCAGTCGTCGCGGCAGTCCGCGTACGCGGCCGGGCAGGCGCAGAGTACGAGGGCCGCGGTTGCCAGCGTGATCGATTTCAATGGCGTCATTCGCTGCCCCCCGTCAGCTTGCCGGTTAAACTGCCTGTCAGGTATCCGCGTTGCGGGCCGCTTCCTCGCGCCGTTCCTCGAGGTCCGACAGCTTGTAATAGAAGAGGTGTGTGAAGACCTGGTCGGTGGTCTTTACCGGCTCCGCATCTTCGAAGCGAGGCCTGTACAGCCGGCCGCGAATTTCGCGATGTACGAGTTTCTGCATGTCCGTGAACTCTCCCGGCACGACTTCCACGGGCTCGATTTCGATGACGCGGCCGCGATTGGTGACCGAGAAGCTCAGCGTCACGGAACCCTGCAGGAATTCTTCCGAGGGCCCGCCGAGCGGGCTCGGCCCGGCTTCGCTCGCGAACTCGGGGATCGGCCGTTCGTTCAGCGGTACGGCCCGGCCGAATACCTCGTCGCGAAAGAGCCGCCTGGGCTCGTTGCCCTCGAGCGATTCCCATAACTCCCTGTAGAGTTTGCGCGCGCGCGTGTGGTTACCCTGCATCATGTAGTAATCGGCCAGCGACAGCTTCGAATTCGCAACCGTGGCCCAGTCTGACTTCGGGCTGTCTTCCGCGATCCGCAGTGCGCGCTTGAAATAGATCTCGCCCGTCACGGGATTGTGGTGCAGGCCCTGCTCGCCGTGCAGGTCGGTATAGAAGTAGGATTCACCTAGCTTCGTGAGCGGATCGATAAGGCGGATGTCTTCCTTGCTCGCGTTCGTCTCGATGATGCGTATCGCACGACGGTACGTCGCCTGCTCGTCGGCGATGTAGCCTGCCCGGTGTTGCCATTCGGCGCGCCGCATGAGCGACGGAATCAGCGCCAGCTGGTCGTCTTCGTAGCGCCGCCGGTGCAACAGGTAGATCTTGTCGTGCATCGCCCGGGCCTCTTCTATCGAGCCCAGCCGCACGTTGGTTTCCGCCAGCGATTCGAGAATATCGATCTGGTCCATGTTGTGAGGACCTTCGTTGACGTGCGTGATATGCACGGCGCGCGTAAACGTCTGTTTCGCCAGGTCGGGTCGCCCGCCTTCGAGCTGCGCGGCCCCGAGTCCCTTCAGCGGATTGATCAGGCGGCGGTTCAGGCGGTCTTCCCGTTCCTCGATGATGTCGATGGCGGCCGCGAAGTTCTGCTGCGCGGCGTCGAACTGCTTGTTCCGGTGCTGCACGATGCCGAGGTTCGTGAGCGCCTTTGCCGTTTCTGAAGACCGCGGCCCGGTAAGCTGGATGGAGAGCGTTACCACGCGCTTGGCGACGGTATCGGCCTCGTCGTAGATTCCCTCCGACATCAGGCGCTTGTAATTATCGAACTCGTCGAGGAGTTCCTCGCGCAGATCGGCTTTGCGCCGTCTCGGCGGCGGGCCCGGCTGCGCGGCTACCTCTGCCGCGGCATCGTCTTCGGCCACGGGGACGGTCTGGTCCATGAGACCGCCGTCGCTGCCGCCCTCATCGCCGACCGGTTCTTCCCCGGCGTAGGCGGCGCTGGCGGCCAACACGACTACGATGGCAGCCGACGGCAATAAACCCTTGTACGTCATTCTCATATTTTGCAGTGGCACGGTGAAGTCGAATTGCTGCCCCTCGAGCGGGAGCTTCAGTTTTCGACCCATTTTCGGCGAATTGGTTCGAGTCTCAAATATACACCGCCCGCGGGAAAAAGGGTTTGGGCATTGCCGTCAGAAGAGGCCCAGCTGTTGCTGGCCCGGCGGTTCGAAGCGGCTGCAGTCGAGCCGGGTCTCGCGGCGCCCCGTCTCCAGGCCGAAGCGCCTGCAGGCGGCCCGGAACCGTTTGCCGAGCATGTCGGCGTACGGGCCGCGCCCGGTCTGGCGGATGCCGAATCGGTTGTCATAATCCCGGCCGCCGCCGGCCTCGCGCACGAGGGCCATGACCCGGCCTGCGCGATCCGGAAAATGCACCTGCAGCCACTCGGTGAATATCTCCTTCACCTCGTGCGGCAGCCGGAGAAAAATATAGGCGGCGTCACGCGCGCCGGCGTTTGCCGCCGCCTCGAGCACCTGTTCGATCTCGTCGTCATTCAGCGCGGGGATCACCGGCGCGAAAAGGACGCTGACCGGGACGCCCGCGGCAGCGAGCTGTTCCATCGCCCGCAGCCGTGCGTCGGCCGAAGGCACCCGCGGCTCCATGACGCGCTTCAGGTCCCGCTTCAGGGTCGGCAGGCTGATCGCCACCGAACAGAGCGTGCGCCTCGCCAGCTCGCCGAGCAGGTCGAGGTCGCGCGTGATCAGTGTGCCCTTGGTAATGATACTGACGGGATGCGAATGCTCGAGAAATAGCGCCAGTAACTCGCGCGTGACGCGTGTCGTTCGTTCCGCGGGCTGGTACGGGTCGGTATTGGCGCCGATCGTGATCGGCTTGCACTCGTACGAGGCCTTTTCCCACTCTTCGGCAAGCCTCGCCGCCGCGTCGGGCTTGTAGAAGATCCGGGTTTCGAAGTCGAGCCCCGGAGACAGATCGAGGTAGCTGTGACTCGGTCGCGCGTAGCAGTAAACACAGCCGTGCTCGCAGCCCTGGTAGGGATTGATGGAACGGTCGAACGGAACGTCGGGCGATGTGTTGGTCGAAATGATCCGCCGCGAGCGCATCGCGCGCAACCGGGTGTCCGGCGCGCGGAGCGAGCGTTCCCAGGCTTCCCCGGCGTCGAATTCGACGGGCCGCGCGGCGAAACGTCCCTCGCGATCGGAGACGGCGCCGCGCCCTTTATGGTGTCGGGCAGGCATGGCAACCCCCGGTACTGTGTTTTTGTACAGTACCGGGACATGCGGCCAATTTCAATACGGCCGGCGCGGGTATCGATCGCGATCAGTTCAGGACCCGGTAGCCACGACCGCGCATGCAGTTCTTGAAGACCTTCTGCTTTTCGCGGTCCGCATCGAGGCCGGAGCGGGTGCCGCCGTAGATCGCGCCGACGCCCGCCGACTCGCCGACGTCGCGCCTGCTGGTGACCGCGCCCGTCGCGGCGCCGACCGCGGCACCGACGGCCGCGCCCTTGCCGATGCCTTCGGCCATGACGATTTCCTCGGTATAGGCCTCGCATTCGTCCCAGTCCTCGGCGAGCCGCTCCGGGTCGACACCCCTGGTGTCGATGATCGGGTCGGGATGCGCGGCGCAGCCCGCGAGCAGCGCGGTCACTACGAAGAAGGAGGCATGTCGCATGAAAGTCGGCATCTATCAGGAATAACGCGCGGCAGTGCGCCCGGTTGACAGGCGAAGTGCGCCGTCAACCGATGCTCAGTCCGCCGCCACGTTGTGTATGTACACGTCGCGCTGCGGGAACGGGATCGAAATACCGACCTCGTCGAAACGCTTCTTGACCGCCTCGGTCAGGGCGAAGTAGACGCCCCAGTAATCAGCGGTTTTGACCCACGGGCGCACCACGAAATTCACGCTGCTGTCAGCAAGCTCCGAGACGGCGATCGTCACCGGGGGCTCCGCGAGAATTCGATCGTCGGCAGCAACGAGGCCCTCGAGCTCCTTGCGCACCTTGTCGAGGTCGTCGCTGTAACTCACGCCGACGACCAGGTCGACACGGCGGGTCTCGTTCGCCGAGTAGTTCGTAATCGTCGAGCCCATGATCTGGCTGTTCGGGATGATGACGCGTTTGTTGTCGCCCGTCTTCAGGACCGTCGTGAGGATCTGGACTTCCTCCACGGAACCGGCTACGCCGCCGCCTTCGATCCAGTCACCGACCTTGTACGGGCGAAACAGCACGATCAGAACGCCCGCCGCGAAATTCGACAGTGAGCCCTGCAACGCGAGGCCGACCGCGAGGCCGGCGGCACCGATCAGGGCGATCAGGGAAGCTGTCTGCACGCCCAGTGCGTTGATGGCAGCGATGACCACGAACAGCATCAACAACATGCGCGCCAGGTTGGCGATGAAGCTGCGCAGCGTCGTGTCGATATCGCCCCTTTGCATGGCCTTCATCAGGCCTCTTATTGCGAGGGCGACAACCCACTTACCGATGAAGAAGATGACAATCGCGGTAACCAGGTTGATTCCGAGATCGACGCCGGTCGTCTGAATCATCGTCCATATTTCGGCCCAGTCGAAACCGAGATCGGGGAGACTGTCTGTGTTCATTCGTTATTCCCTTGTGCCGTTAGTTTTTTTCCGCTGGCTCAAAATCAGCCAGTTACCTGCGAGGGTGAGTAGCATGCCGATCACGGCAGTCATCGTCCACCGGTAATCCTCGATTGCCGTCGATATCAGCAGCGCAACGACGGGAAAAAGCACGGAACTGTAGGACGCGCGCGCCGCGCCGATAAGCCTGAGCAGGGCCAGGTAGCAGCCGAACGCCACGGCCGAGCCGAAAATCGCCAGGTACAGCAGCGACAGGACGTACTCTGCATGCGGCGAAAAGCCCAGCGGTCTCCCGAGCGCGAGAGCGATCAGCAGCGCCAGCATCGCGGCGAACGCCATCGCGTGCGCGTTCAGGGCGACGACCGGGAGGCCCCGCCTGGTATTGAATACGGCCGCCATGTTGCCGAGCGATGCGATCAGCGTGCCGCAAAGCACCAGCAACCCGCCATGAACCGACCGGTCCGTGAGGCTGAATTCTGCGATCTCGGTGCTGAAGATCAGGGCAATGCCGGAAATCCCGAGCGCAGCGGCCAGCCAGAAACGGGCATCGATCCTGCGGCCGAAAAACAACCGTTCGAATATCGCGTTGAAAATGAGGATGCCGCTGAAGAGGACGGCGACAACGCCGGTGGTGAGGTAAGCCGTCCCGTAATAGACGAAGAAATAGTTGATGCAAAAAAGCAGCGCGCCCTGCAGAAATACGAGCGGATACGCGGATGCCGGCAACCGCAGCGGGCGACGGCTCGCCCGGGCATAGGCATAAAGTGCCAGCGCAGCAATCCCGAAGCGATAGCCGACCGAGACTTCCTCGGCGACCGTGCCGAGCTGGAACGGAATCGCCGACCACGTCGAGCCCCAGATCAGGACGACGGCCGCGTAAAGGAGCAGGATCTGCAAGCTACTGGCCCGGCACGCCTTCCGCGCCCGGACGGAAGCGAAATATGCCGTAGGGACCGTGCGCCTCGATGTGTTCCTGCGGCTGCAGCACGACCGACTGCAGCGCGCTGTCGGCGACGTACAGCCAGCCCTCCGGCCCGAACGACAACGCATCGGGCCAGCGGATGCGCGGCGAGCGGAGCAGCGTTCGCGGCTCGCGATCCGCGCCGACCAGGAAGACGGCATTGTGCTCGACATCGGTTACGTAGACGTTGCCGTCGACATCGATGCTCAGGCCGTCGGACAACGGTTTGGCGCTGTATGCCTCGACGCGCCGCGCAAGTTGCGCGGCCGGGAGTTCGGCGTTGCGCAGGTCTCGCAGGCGGATGCGGTACAGGGTCGAGCCGCTCAGCGCGCCGTAGTACAGCCACTCCCGGCCGAGCGCGATGCCGTCGACGCCGCCCTGGAGCGCGACGAGTCCGCCGAAGAAACGCATCTCCCTGTCGCCGTGGGCGATGACGTAATTCCCGGCGGAGACCGACGGATGCGACTCGAGCACGCGCCTTGCCGTCCCTGATTCGACGTCGTAAACGATGATCGCGGGCCGTTTGCGCCAGAAACTCGCGTCGGCAATGACGACAGTCCGGCCGTCGACGCTGATCTGCAGGTCCTGGAGAAACGATCCCGCCGGCGCTGTCCCGGCGGGCAGGCGATGGTCGTGGACGACCTTGCCGGTGTCCAGATCGAAGGCGAGCAGGCGTGCGGATCGCATGCCGTGATTGCCATGGTCGATCGTCCAGAGATTACCCTGCGAGTCGATCGCGACACCGAGCACGGTGTCGAACAGGGTGGCCTGCTGCCGGGCGTCCGGGTACGGCACGGCTGCCCCGTTCACGAACTCGAGCAGCTTGTTGCCTTTCGGCCGCGCCTCGGGGTGCACCGTGAAAAACACGCGTCCCTGCCGGCTGACCGCCACGTTGCCGATGGGCAGCGGATACGACAGCACCGGGTGCAGTTCGTCTTCGCCGAGCACGGGCGCGCCGGTCAGGTCGGGATACGGTTCGCCGCCGCCGTACCGGACCCATACCGTGACCGCCACCGCGACCAGTAACGTCAGCAACAACAGCAGTACGTTCTTCATCGAAGGGGGTCCGCGACCGGCTGCCTGCAACGGACGGGGATTCTACCTGATTAACGCTGCGCTCAGGAGAACAGCGCGATGCCCCAGGCAGCCGCAACGAGCAGGAGGGCTGCGGCACCGCAGAGCCACTGCCAGCGGTCCTCGAGAATGCGGTCGCGGACGAGCGTCAGCAGCATGCCGCCGCCGAAACCGCACAGGAAGCCGAACAGGTGCGCGCCGATGTCCGTGTTCTCGTCCCCGGTGCCGGTATACATCAGCAATGCCAGGCCACCGACGATCGGGCCGTTGCGATAGACCCAGCGTTCCTGAGACATCAGCCTGGCACGCCAGACGTAGCCGGCAACGATGCCGAGGGCGGCAAACACGGCCGTCGAGGCGCCGATGGAGCGATGGTCCGGCGCGAGCACCAGGGTGTTCAGCAGATTTCCGAGTGCGCCGGTGGTGACGATGGCAAACCAGGCGACGCCCGAGCCCAGCAGACGTCCGGCGAACAGGCCGAAGAGGGCGCCGAAAACGAGGTTGCCGGCCAGGTGGCCGAGACCCGAGTGCAGCGTCAGGGCCGTCACCGTGCGCCAGAATTCGCCGGCACGCACCAGCACGCCGTCGACGCGGCCCGCGCCAAACCAGTTTTCGCCGAACGCCGCTTCGCCGGCGAGCCACGCAACGCTGCATACAACGAGCGCGTACGCGACGATGCCGGGCATCGCGTTCTGGTAACGAATGGTCTTCTTCGGTTTCGGCACGACCGGCGGGTTTGCGTCGTCGTAAATGGCGATTTCCTCGATGGCGTGCGCCGAGTGCTCCGCCGGCACCACGATCATCGAGCCGCCCGCGTCGTGCAGCACCTTGTGAGGAATACCCGCCGCGGCGAGCACGAGAGAACGGTCCGCGCACGCCGTCCGGTTGCGGCTCTCGAACACGACGCGCAGGTCTTCATCCACCGTGTCGGCTCACGTGATCGAGTACGTCACCGCAGTCCCCGTCTATTTTCACCGCGGCGATATCGTCGGCGCGCGTCCGGCCACGGTTGACGATGGCGACCGGTTTGCCTGTCTCCGCAGCCCGGCGGGCAAACCGATAGCCCGAAAACACCATCAGGGACGAGCCGACGACCAGCAGTGCGCCGGCGCGGTCCAGGGCGTCGAAGGCCGACGTTACCCGCGCCTTCGGGACGTTCTCGCCGAAGAACACAACGTCCGGCTTCATGAAGCCGCCGCAGGCCCGGCAGTCCGGTGCAACGAAGGTCCTGACGTCCTCGTCCCGCAACTTCGCATCGCCGTCCGGAGCGAAATAGTCGGCATCCGGCCGCCAGTCCGGGTTTGCAGCCGCGAGCTGCTCCTGCCATTGCTCGCGGCAGGCCAGGGTGCCGCAGCCCATGCAGCGAACCCGTTGCAGGCGGCCGTGCAGGTCGATGACCTCTCGGCTGCCTGCGCGATGGTGGAGTCCGTCGACGTTCTGGGTTATGAGCGTCGTCACCGTGCCGGCCGACTCGAGTGCCGCGAGCGCCGTGTGGGCGCGGTTCGGCCGCGCATTTGCAATTCGCGCCCACCCGGCAAAGCTGCGCGCCCAGTAGCGCTGGCGAACCTCGGCCCTCTCGACGAAGTCGGCGTACTGCACGGGCCGGGCGTGCTTCCAGTTGCCGTTTCGGTCACGGTAGTCGGGGATGCCGGACGCCGTGCTGACGCCCGCGCCGGTAACAACCGCAACGCGGCCTGCGCGCGCGATGAAGCGCGCTAACTCGCGGGCATCGGGATTCATGGAGGCATTTTGGTTAAAGTAGCGGGCCCGATCAATCGCGAGGAGTCCGGATGAGGCAGCTGATGTGTTTAACCGCGCTGCTGATGGTCAGCAGCGGCGCCGTGGCGGAGGTGAGAGACTCCGCGGAAAACGGCTTCACGACGGTCCACGAAGTACTGGTCAATGCCCCCCGCGCGCGCGCCTGGCAGGCGGCGGTGGACGAGATCGGGAAGTGGTGGAGCGACGATCACACGGTCAACGGCGATGCCGGCCGGATGAGCATCGAGAGCACGCCCCAGGGCTGCTTCTGCGAGACGTTCGCGAACGGGGGCGGCATCGTCCACATGACCGTGACCTTCGTGAATCCCGGCATCACCCTGCGCCTGACGGGCGGGCTCGGCCCGCTCGGCCTCATGGGCGTGAACGGCAACATGACCTGGGAGTTCTTCGATGCGCTCGAGGGTACGCAGGTCCGGTTCACTTACGTCGTCGGCGGCTACCGCCCGGGCGGACTGGATGCCATCGCGTTGCCGGTCGATTACGTCATCGGCGAGGCGCTCGCCCGTTTGCAGGCT